>JBIJBD010000093.1:0-9957 GCA_044345395.1 Crocinitomicaceae bacterium
CAAATGGATTAACAATTGGGTTTGTTGCTGTGGCTGTTGTACCTGAGGCATATGCTAAAACTCCAACTGTTCCATTTCCATTGTTAATTCCAACCAATTTATTTCTATCTATATTTGTCGATGAAGTTACGTGAACTTCAACAATACCTGTAGTCTCATAAAAAACCGCTTGAGATGTACTATATTTTGTATCCCCAAACTCTTTTACGCTGGTGTAACTAACTACAAATCTTCTATTTGGTGCATATCCTTCGGTCCAATATTTAATTGATCCTCCATCAGCTCCTGCAAGATTATTATCCATTGCTAGTACGGCAACCATGTTAAAAGGCTCTGCAGCACTTGGAAGCGTTGTAAAAGTAAAATCAGCCACGTTACCTCCACCAAAGAATAAAGTCCCATTTGTTCCTACAGTTATGGTGTTGTAATTTGTTCCAAAGAAGTTAAAATTAAATCCAACTGGAATATTATTCCACCCACCATCATCAAGAGATCCTGTGGAAAGGGCCGGTGTTGCAACTCCTCCGGTTACTAATGTGCTTGCATATCCAGGAGCAGTTAACGGAGCGTGTGGAATAGATTGGCTCGAAAAATTTCCTGCACTCAAACCTGAATTGATTGTAGCAGAAGTTCCAGGACAAACTCCATTCGCAGTAGTTGTTACCGTAGCCGAAGGCAAAGGATAAACACCAATACTGAAATTCTGAATTTCAACACATCCAGTTGCTGTTTCCGTACCTGTAACGCGTACAGAGCTTGTTTGCGTAACAGTTGCGTCAGTAGTATTTCCAGTAGTAGTTGACAATGTTGCTCCATCTAGAGCTTCCCAAACATAGGAATAATTACCCGTAGAGGCAGCTGTCAACGTTGAATTACCACCTGTTCCACAAAAACTTGCAGTAGAAGCAGTAATGGTTATAGCTGGAGGAGCGGTATAGGTTATCGCGGCAGTTGCTGTATTAACACAACCATTCGCATCAGTACCAGTCACAGTAAATGTGGTATTTGTTGTCGCAATTGATGTTACTGTTGCCCCTGTATTTGACAATAAAGATGCCGCTGGTGACCAAGAATACGTACTTGCTCCGCTTGCCGTAAGTGACCCAACACCACAGAAGTTTCCGCTGTTAGCTGCTGTAGCAGTTACTGTTGGTAAAGGATTTACAGTTACAACCACCTCATTTGATAAAGATGTAACTCCTGAGTTTGTGCATGTATGAGCTAAAACATAATAATATGTTCCTGGCGTTGCTATTGGTGCAGTTGTATGGGTAGCAGTAGTTGCCCCAGTTCCACCAACAACATTCGTGTAAGGTCCACCAGAAACTGATGAAACTTGCCATTGATTTGTAATTCCAATAAATCCAGTAGTTAAACCTGTAGCATTCATAATTACAGTCCCGTTTGGACAAACCGATGCTGCTGTAGTAGCCAAGGCCTCCGGAATATTCGGAGCTCCTACACAAGGATATTGATTGTCTGCACTTGCTATTCCTAAATAAAGTGTTCCTGCTGTTAATTGAGCAGTTGACAAATCAATACGTTGACCTGTAGGAGTTACAGTTCCATTTTGATGATTGCCTCCCATAGGAGCGTTAGCTAACATTATGCGGGTGTTTCCGTTTAATGGTGGATAAGCTCCGTTTGCAGAAATCGCTAATCTATGGAATCCTGATGCATAAACATAACCTCCCTCAGCTGTAACAGTCCAATTTCCATCGTATCGATCAGTGACAGTATAAGTTCCATCAAGGACCGATAGCCCCGTTGTCATGGTTGTAGCATCGTTGTATACAACCGCAAGGTAACCCGCTGTGTTACCCGTTGTAGTTGACGAAGATCTATTTATGTGAACCCATCGTTGATTTGTCCCTGCTGCGTTAACAAATGGAAAACGGGATGTTGTTGTTGTTGGATCAAAACCAGCAGAAATAGTGGTACCAGTTGCATTATTTGTATACCATCTTCTGTATTTTGCCCCAGGCATAAAACCACAACCCACACTGGTAGTCAATGTCATAGATCCTGTTGTTGTATTAAAGGAGGAACCATGAGACATTGTTAATGTTCCTAAATTGAATCGCGCATTTGAGAGGTTTAAAGTATGTTGAACAATTATATTATCAAATTGCCAATTAATATTTGGTGTTGCTGTACTCGTGTTAGAACAAACCAAACTTCCGATCTTGTTATTCAAAAATGTTCCTGTTCCATTAATCGTTTGGACAGAAGAACCATTTAAATTTAAAACTGAAGCACCTGTTTGACTAGTCGCTGTTCCACCCACCGAAAAATTTAATGTTCCATTATTAACTATGTTTCCTGTAACAAATAAAGTCTTTCCAGTAGTTCCGTTGAATGCATTAACCAAACCTCCATTGTTAACTGTAAGGTTTCCATTCACATTAAATTGTGTAGGAGCAGCAGCGTAAGCTAATGTTCCATTCACGATTAAGTTATTGATCGCTTGACCAGCGGCATTGACTGTAACAATATGACCGGTAGAAACTGTTGCGTTGTCTGCTGCGGTTGGAACTGCATTCGCGTCCCAAGTTGCTGGATTATTCCAGTCACCGGTAATAATAGAAATAAAGTTTCCAGCTGGTGCTGAGGTAGCACTTATATCATCTATTGCGGCCGCTCCATATGGAGAAACACCATCTTGTCTAAATGAAATAACTAGTCTATAAGTTGTTCCGGGTGAAACTGCGGTAATAAAATTGTATGTAGCGTAAGCAGTGGTTCCATCTGTATTTGCCCCTAACTGACCAGAGGCTAATTGCGTTCCTGCAACAGGTACTGTGGAAGTTGGCACAAGGTGAACCTTTACAAAGTCCCATCCCGCATCCACTGCGAAAGTTTTATATTGTAAACTCAGTGTTAATTTTGATTCACCTGCAGGTATTGTAATATCCCTGTAAATATGAGCAACACTCGCTGCCGTTCCTGGTGTCCACGTACCATTCGTAGTGCTTGTGTAGGCACAATTGTTGCCCGTAGCTTGTACAGGTGCGTTTCCTACGAAAAAACTTTGAACTGAATTCACTTCGGTCCAACCATTCGATGCCATATCCGCACCCAATTCAAATCCTCCTGCCCCGTTTGGGTCAACCAAGGTAGTTTGAGCCAATGATTGGGTATTGGTTAGCGCCAACAATGAAACAAACAGTGTAAATAAACGTAATAATCTTTTCATAGTAATTATTTTAGTAAGTTCGCGAATATAATATTTATTTTTCTAAGAATTGTAATAATTGTTACATAAACACTAAGTTCAATTAAAATGTTTATTAAAAACATATTAAGTAAAAAAATAGCGCTTGTTTGTGGGAGCACGCAAGGAATTGGAAAAGCTACTGCCGTCAAACTCGCCGAAATGGGCGCAACTGTTATATTGATTGCTAGAAGTGAGGATAAATTGAGAGAAGCAATTAAAGACTTGCCTTATTCTGACGATCAACAACACAGTTACCTAGTTGCTGATTTTTCCAAGCCCGAAGCATTAAATCAAATTATACGAGAATTTGTGTCAACATATTGGTGAATAATACCGGAGGGCCGAAAGGAGGGCCGATTAAAGATGCGACAATTGAAGAGTTCATCAATACGTTCAATCAACACCTAATTTGCAACCATATTTTGGTACAAGCGCTTTATCCTGGAATGATTGAATCTGGTTACGGGAGAATCATCAATGTGATTTCAACTTCAGTTAAACAGCCATTACCTAATCTGGGTGTTTCAAATACTATAAGAGGAGCGGTTGCGAGTTGGAGTAAAACTTTAGCTAATGAACTTGGTCAATATGGAATTACTGTCAACAACGTACTACCCGGAGCAACGAACACCATAAGATTACAAGGAATTGCTGAGGCTAAATCGGCAAATACAGGAGAAAGTATTTCAGATATTTTTAATGAAATGGCTTCAGAATCGCCTATGAAACGAATCGCTCAACCCGAAGAAATTGCAGCAGCCATTGCTTTTTTAGCTTCTCCTGAAGCATCTTACATTAATGGAATTAATTTACCGGTAGACGGAGGAAGGACAAAATCCCTTTAAGGTAAATGGTTTAAGTGTACCCTTTATCCTTTGCCCAACTGCTTAATTGTGCAGCGTTTGACATATCCAACTTTTTCAAAATGTTATGTCTATGCGTCTCAACCGTGCGGTGAGAAATAAATAATTTATCAGCAATTTCTTTTGACGACATCCCTTGGGCAATCAACTTAACAATTTCAATTTCCTTCATAGTGAGTTCCTTTTTGGATTCACTCGCATCCACATTCAAAAGCGACGTAAAATACCTGTCCTTGATATCAGCAGCAATAAAAACATCTCCTTTGTGAACCGTATGAATGGCATCAATTAATTCTGTTTTCGAAGTGTTTTTGGTAAGGTAACCTTTTGCACCTATGGATAAGAACTTCTTCACATACGTAATGTCATCATGCAAAGACAAACCAATTACACGTGTTTTTGGTAAGGTATTATTTATTCGCTCAGTTGCGTCAAAGCCACTTCCCGCACCTAAGTTTATGTCCATCAGTACAATTTCTGGCTTGTGTATTACTGCCATGTTGTAGGCTTCATCAACATTATCTGCTGTACCAACAACTAAAATGTTTGGTGCGTCCCTTAAAAGTGATGCCCATGCTTCACTAATTAGTTTGTGATCGTCTACAATAAGTACCTTGATTGCTCCTTCCATGCTGAATATCTTTGCACTAAGTTAAGCATTCAATGCTTCCGCACCACCAACTATCTCTAAAATTTCATTGGTAATAGCCGCTTGTCTTGCTTTATTGTAACTTAATTTCAAGTTTCGTTGAAGTTCTTTAGCGTTATCCGTTGCTTTATGCATTGCCGTCATTCGAGCACCATGCTCTGCCGCAAATGAATCACGTACAGCCTTGAACAATTGTAATTTCAATGTTTTTGGAATTAAATCTTCCACAATTTCTTGTTTTCCTGGCTCGAAAATATAATCTCCGGAAGCACTTTGACCAGATGCCGCAGGAACGACTGGCAAATATTGTTCAGTCTCAATTACTTGAGTAGCTGCATTTACAAAACGATTATACACAAGGACTACTTTGTCATATTCTTTCGCTAAAAACCCGCGCATAATTTCCTCGCTCAGTTGGGAAATTCGATTATATGTTAAATCCGCAAACACATCTTCAATAGGCGCTAAGTTCTCGTTCAGGTAATAGTGGTCGGTGCGTTTGTATGCATCTTTTATCTTCTTTCCTAGACACAACAGTTTCACATTCCTTCCAGCATATTCTTCGTTCATTAACACGCCTACTCTTTTAATTATATTATTGTTGAATCCGCCACATAGCCCCCTATTTGAGGTGATGCCTACCAACAAAATTTTTCCCTCCCCGCGATTTTCTGCAAAACGATTTTCTGACAAATCTAATGTGGCACTTAAGTTTTCTAAAATATCCTTCAGTTTATTTGCATAAGGCCGCATTTGCGTTACTGCATCTTGAGCTCTTTTCAACTTAGCGGCAGAAACCATTTTCATGGCAGATGTAATCTGCATGGTTGACCCTACGGACTGAATTCTATTTCGTATTTCTTTTAAGTTTGGCATCTTTTTCTTTAGTTTAAAATTTAGAATTCAGAATTACAATTTTCCCGAATTTGAATTTCTCGTGTTTTCAGGTAAATTTTTCGTTCTGTATTCAACATTCTTAACTGTGCATTCTTAACTTTTCTAGTATTTGTCAGCTACTTCTTTAGCCACTTTTGTTAACACATCTGTAATCTCGTCCGTATATTTTCCTGCTTTCAAAGAAACCAAAACATCCGCATGTTTCGCTTCAAGAACGGTTAAATAATCTTTTTCAAACTCCTTTACTTTGTTAATTGGAACTCGTTGAATCAATCCTTTGGTTCCAACATAGATGATAGCGATTTGCTTTTCAACAGGGTATGGGTCACCTTCACGTTGTTTAAGAATTTCTACGTTTCTAGCTCCTTTATCTAGAACCGATTTTGTTGCCGCATCGAGATCTGAACCAAACTTCGCAAAAGCCTCTAGCTCTCTGTATTGAGCTTGGTCCAACTTCAATGTTCCAGCAACCTTTTTCATCGACTTAATTTGCGCTGACCCTCCAACGCGAGAAACCGAAATGCCTACGTTAATTGCTGGACGAATACCTGAGTTAAATAAATCACCTTCCAAGAAAATCTGTCCATCGGTAATCGAAATTACGTTTGTTGGAATATATGCAGAAACATCACCCGCTTGTGTCTCAATGATAGGTAAAGCTGTTAAAGAACCTCCGCCTTTAACTTTTTCTTTCAATGAATCTGGTAGGTCATTCATTTGTTTTGCGATATTGTCATCCGCAATAATTTTTGCCGCTCTTTCCAATAACCTTGAGTGTAAATAAAAAACGTCTCCAGGGTACGCTTCACGACCCGGTGGGCGTCGAAGTAACAAGGAAACTTCACGGTATGCAACAGCTTGCTTTGATAAATCATCATACACAATCAAAGCAGGTTTACCACAATCTCTAAAGTATTCTCCTACTGCCGCTCCGGTCATTGGCGCATAAAACTGCATTGGTGCAGGGTCAGAAGCATTCGCTGCTACAACTGTTGTATAGGCCATTGCTCCAGCATCTTCTAATTTCTTTACTATTCCTGCAACTGTAGATCCTTTTTGACCAATCGCCACATAAATACAGTATACAGGCTCACCTCTATCAAAAAATTCTCGTTGATTAATAATGGTATCAATCGCTACAGTTGTTTTACCCGTTTGACGGTCGCCAATGATTAATTCGCGTTGTCCTCTTCCAATTGGAATCATTGCATCCACTGCCTTAATTCCCGTTTGAAGTGGTTCGTTTACTGGCTGACGAAAGATAACACCTGGTGCTTTTCGCTCGATTGGCATTTCATATAATTCGCCTTGAATTGGCCCTTTTCCATCAATCGGACTTCCTAAAGTATTTATCACTCGTCCAACGACTCCATCTCCAACTTTTACAGAGGCAATTTTACCTAAGCGACGTACCGTGTGACCTTCTTTTACTTCAGAAGACCTTCCTAATAATACTGCTCCAACGTTATCTTCTTCAAGATTTAATGCAATACCCTGCATTCCGCTTTCAAATTCGATAAGTTCACCGTATTGCACGCCATTCATTCCATAGATTCGCGCAATACCATCTCCTACTTGAAGAACAGTTCCTACTTCTTGTAATTCCGCTTCTGATCGAAAGCCTGATAATTGTTCTCTTAAGATTGCTGATACTTCTGCGGGTTTGATATCTGCCATTTTATTTTAATTTATAGGTATTTACTTTACTAATTCTTGTTTTAAACGCAACAACTGACTAGAAACTGAGGCGTCAATTTGTTTGTCTCCCATTCTTACAATAAAACCTCCGATTAATTTTTCGTCGATTTTTTCTGTTAATTCTGGTTTTCCTTCAACAGTTTTTTGAATTTTGGCGACTATTTTATCACGTGTCGCCGACTCTAGTTTTTTCGCACTGATTATGGTCACTGGAACAATTCCTCTGTGCGCTTTAAGTTGCGCTTGAAATGATTGTGCGATAAACATGATTAAATTCTCTCTACCGTTCTTGGTTACCATGCCTAAAAAATCTAAGGTCATAGTATCGAAATTTCCAAAAAGCTCATTTAGCACAGCTATTTTTTTGTCTACTTTAATCAATGGGGAATTTAAAAATACTGAAAAATCCCTTGTTTCCTCGCCCGCATGAATAATTGCGTTGACGTTGCTTTCTACAACTTCCAACTTGTTCTTCTCAATAGCTAATTCAAGTAATGCCTTAGCGTATCTGGCTGCGGATTTTGTGGACTTCATATCAGTTCAAATTTATATCTCCTGCTAACTTATCAGCTAGTGCTTTTTGCTTTTCATCCGAGGATAATTCACCTCGAACTACTTTTTCCGCAATTTCTAAAGACAGGGTCGCCACGTGTGATTTTAAATCCGCTATAGCTGCTGATTTTTCAGATTGAATAGATTGACGAGCGGCTTCCACTAATTTTTGAGCTTCTGCTTTTGCCTTGTTTTTAGCATCTTCCACCATAGCATTTGCAGCCTCTTTCGCTTCTTTGAGAATGTTGTCTCGTGTAGCATTTGCTTCTTTTATGATTCGCTCATTTTCCGCTTGTAACTCTTGCATTTCCCGCTTAGTTTTCTCTGCTAAATCTAATGCGTCAGCAATCTTTTTTTCGCGCTCATTTACCATATTTAAAATAGGCTTCCAAGCAAACTTGGTCAATAAAAACAACAACGAGCAAAACACCAATGCCGTCCAAAATAAAAGACCAAAATCTGGTAAAATTAAATCCATTTTATCGTTTTTCTAATTGTTTACAAAAATAAAAACCCGTCTCCACCAATCGTTTTGACGGGTTTTAATCTTACTGCTTCGCGCCTAGTAGACCAACTACTACACCGAAAAGCGCAACACCTTCGATAAGTGCTGCAGCAATGATCATCGCCGTTTGAATTTTCCCAGCTGCTTCTGGGTTACGAGCGATACCTTCTACTGCTGAACCACCGATTCTTCCAATCCCTAAGCCAGCGCCTAACACTGCTAGACCTGCTCCGATTGCTGCTATACTACCCCACATAACTATATATATTTAAAGGTTACTACTTAATGGTGCGCCTCTTCCACTGCGGCCCCAATAAACAATGCTGAAAGCATGGCGAAGAGGAATCCTTGTAAAAACGCAACTAACAACTCCAATACAGATATAAACAAAGCCATTGGCACTGACAAACCGGCCCAAGCGACGTTTTTGTTTATAAATATAATTGAAATCAATGCCAAAATTATAATGTGCCCTGCCGTTATGTTTGCAAACAAACGAATCATTAAGGCAAAGGGCTTTGTAAACACACCAATCAATTCAATTGGCATCATGAAAAATTTCATCGGTACGGGCACTCCCGGCATCCAAAAAATATGCATCCAATAATTTTTGTTTGCAGATAATAATGTGACAAGCAGCGTACAAACGGCTAAGAACAAGGTAACAGTAATATTCCCTGTTAAATTTGCTCCTCCCGGCAAGAAGGGAATCAATCCGAGTAAATTATTGAACCATATAAAAAAGAAGATTGTCAATAAATATGGAACGTATTTGTGGTATTTGTGATGGTCGATGTTTGCTTTTGCAATATCATCTCTTACCATTACTATTATCGGTTCTAAAAATTTAGCCAAGCCTCTTGGGGCAACCGGACCATTCTTTTTATAGAAAGAAGCAACGGATAACATGATGACCAAAATTAAAAACGCTCCCATCAACAAGGAAGCAACATTTTTAGTTATTGAAAGATCTAAAGGTTTAGTATTTTCAGGATGATCACCTTTAAATTCTAAACGGCCTTTCTCGTCTAATTTGTAAATTTTTTCATGATACAATGCATAACCTTCGGCTGGCCCAACGCCTAACATATAGTGATGCACATGACCTAAGGTGTCCGTTGCATGCGCCTCTTCTCCATGGTAAAAATGTGAAGAACTGAATGTTTTAATTCCATTATCGCTGAGAATAACGGGTAAATAAATTGATGTGCCGCCATGCTCTGGGCCATACAAATGCCACTCATGTGCATCTTTAATGTGATGCATAATCATTTCGCTCACATTAAATTCTTCTTCTTCTTTTTTGTCACTGCCTTGATCGCTTGCGTACAAGAAATTCAAATTTAATAGAAGAGCAAAAAAGAGAATCGCGGATTTAAATAGCTTATTTATAAACATTTGCATCAATTTAAAGACGTTCTGTCACTAAAATTTGGTGCAAAGTTAGTTAAAGTTTCTAAAGAAACAACCTTTTATTCATTTAAACCTTACGCCACTTTTTATAAAATTGTATCCCCAACATGAGCAGAAGTCCAACGCTAAAAAAACCAAGCGTTCCGTAGACCCAATTAAGGCT
>JBIJBD010000171.1:0-4759 GCA_044345395.1 Crocinitomicaceae bacterium
GGCTTGATTTGAGCACCACGATAAATACAATTGCCACTAAAAATAATGTGGCAACTTCATTCCAGATCCTCAATTTTGTTGAGGTAAGTTTGTGTTCTCCCTTTACTAAACGCACCATGATAAGCTGACAACTCACATGATAAACCAAAAGGAGTAGGATAAACCCCAATTTTAAGTGCATCCAACCAAATTTTAAAAGACTAGGGTTTAATAAAAGCATCCAGGTCCCAAAAATAACTGTCAATACCATCGCTGGAGTGGTTATAATCCACCAAAGTCTTCGCTGCATCTTTCTATATTGTTCAACTAAAATCGATTGTTTCGGTTCTTCCTCTTTCAAAGCTTCCACATGATATATAAAAAGACGTACTATGTAGAATAAACCTGCAAACCAACTTACCACAAAAACGATGTGTAAAGCCTTTACTACTTGATAATCCATGAGGCAAAGTTAAGATCATTGTTAATCAATTAAACAAAGTTTCTGCAATTCGGTATGATTTTCCTTATTTTCGCTATATCATGAGTCGATTTTTTATTTTCCTAGTTCTCTTAATACATTCAAAGGCGGGTTGTCAAGAAGCACTTCTTTCCGTTCAAGGAAATTATCAAGGGGGTAATATACTGGTTTCAAACCCAACGCAATCAGATGGATTTGGGTATTGTATTACTAAGGTAACGGTTAACGGGGATATTCTTCCAGCAACCATTCAAAATAGTATGTTCGAAGTTGATTTTAAACTATTTAACCTGAACATAGGAGATCCTATATTTGTTGTCCTTGAGCATGCCATAGGATGTACACCCTCTTTTTTAAATCCAGAAATTTTACTGCCAAAAAGCACCTTCATTTGTGAAAGCATACAATGCTCGTCCTCTGGTTTTTTGCAATGGTCAACGGTAAAAGAAAATGGCGTTTTGGATTTTATCGTTGAACAATTTCGTTGGGGAAAATGGGTGGAAATAGGTTTTGTAAAAGGTAATGGAGGCGCAAAACGCAATAACTATTCGTTTCAGCTTAATTTACATTCTGGAAAAAATACCATACGTGTCTCTCAACGTGACAACACGAAAAAGTTAAGGTCTTCAAGATCTGTTTCCGTACTATCGACCGTTCCCAAAGTAACTAAAACACCTTCGCGGGTTAAAGACTTCATTTACTTTAAAAGCAACGGCAAGCTTACAAAAACAAAATTTGAAGTGTTTGATGCATACGGCAATCTTCTCAAACAAGGATATGGAGATGGTGTAAACTGTACCAATTTATTAAAGGGTATTTACTTTTTAAACTTCGATAATTTAACAGAAAAATTTTATAAAATCGACTGATATGATTAAGAAAATTGAGCACATAGGTATCGCCGTTGAAGATTTAAACCATGCTATTCCAATTTACGAAAAGTTATTTGGATTGCCCTGCTACAAACAAGAAGAGGTTGAGTCTGAAGCTGTACGGACTGCTTTTTTTCTTATCGGAGAATCCAAGCTGGAATTATTGCAGGCGACGAATTCCTCGTCAGCAATTGCGAAATTTCTTGAAAAACGCGGCAGTGGGTTTCACCATATTGCTTTTGAAGTTGACGATATTGATAAGGAAATTAAGCGTCTTGATGAGCAAGGTTTTTCTCTATTGCACCTCACCGCGAAGGATGGCGCGGACAATAAAAGAATTGCCTTTCTTCATCCTAAAAGCGGTATGGGGCTTCTCATTGAGCTTTGTCAAGAGAAAAGCTCGTAGAACGTTTTGTGATCTTGGTAAAAAAAGGTGTTTAATCCGGCTTCTTTCGCTCCAATTATGTGTTGAGGGCTGTCATCGATAAACAATGTTTTTTCAGGTAAAACACCAAGCCTCTGGCATACATATTCGAAGGTTTCCACATGCGGTTTTCGCAATCCTATTTCATGAGAAAGAAATATTTTTTCAAAATGTACTTCTAGTTGAACATCTCTCTTTTTATGCCATTCCAAACGTACCTTTTTCCAATGAATTGCATTTGTATTACTTAACATTGCCTTTCTCTTTGATTTGAGTTTTTCTAATAGTTTAATTTTATCTTCGGAAAATTCGCCAATCATACTATTCCAAGCATGAACTAGTTGGTTTGGTGTAACTAAGGCATCTGTATACTGTTTAAGTTCATTAATGAATGCTTGTTCAGATATTTTTCCTGTTTCAAACAAGTCAAAAAGATCGTTTTGATTAAATTGTGTGTAAAAATCATCGAAACTTGAAAAACCTATTTTTTTCATTTCTAAGGAAGTAGCTGAATAGTCGATGTCTATGAGAACGCCTCCTAAATCAAAAAGTATTATTTCAATTGATTCTAAATTAGTCTGCATGCATTGAAAATTTAAGGTTATGACAATCTTATGACAATACTCCTTGCGATTCGCGGGATATTTGTAACCAAAAGTAGGCAAAACTTCGGTGAAACAACTATATTCCATAGCTTTTACACACAAGCACCTTCCTGTAGAAACACTGGGTAAGTTGCATATCGAACCAGAACATTTCGCCAACAAACTATTGGCCGTGAAAGACTCTTTTTCGTTACAAGAGATTTACTACCTCTCAACCTGCAACCGCGTTGAGTTTACTTTTATTTCCTATCAAAACTCTTCAACGATAGAAACCTTCTCTAAGGAGCTTTTGAATAAATTATTTCCATCATTATCTCAAGAAACAATTCACTTACTTTTGGAACATGCCATTTTTCACAATGGTATTCAGGTTGTCGAACACTTAATCTCCGTTGCTGCATCTATTGATTCCATGGTTGTGGGAGAAAGAGAAATAATCACTCAAGTAAGAAAATCTTTTGAAGCTTGTCAAGCTGCTGGATTGACGGGAGATACTATCAGATTGGTCATGAAATTGGTCATAGAAACTGCTAAAAAAGTTTATTCGCAAACGAGCATATCTCAAAAACCAGTTTCTGTCGTTTCACTGGCCTATCATGAATTAAAAAGGTATCAAATACCACTAAATGCAAGGATTTTGGTTGTCGGATCAGGCGCTACAAACACCACCTTATGTCGTTTTTTAAAAAAACATGGCTTCAAGGACTTTTCGGTGTTTAACCGTACCTTCAGAAATGCCGAAAAGCTTGCCAAAGAAATGAACGGCAAAGCCTATGCTTTGAACGACCTAAAAAATTACACGAATGGATTTGATGTAATGGTAACTTGCACGGCCGCTGACCACCACATTATTGATCGAACGATATATTCAACCTTATTAAATGGGGATTCTACGAAAAAAGTAATAATTGATTTAGCCATTCCCCAAGATATTGATCCTTATGTTTTGACCGAACAACCCGTGAACTATATTTCTATCGCCCATTTACAAAAAGTTTCATCTGAAAATTTAAAATATAGACAGGGAGAATTAACTCGCGTTAATGAAATTATTCAAGCGGCTTTGGTTGAATTCGAATCTCTTTACCGTGAGCGTTCCGTGGAATTAGCGATGCGCCAAGTTCCAATTGAAGTTAAAAAAATTAAAGATACTGCACTCAATGAAGTATTCAGGACGGAGCTTCAACAAATGGACGCCGAATCAAGAGAGCTACTAGAAAAAATAGTAGGTTACATGGAAAAAAAGTACATTAGCGGTCCAATGAAAAAAGCGAAGGAAATTTTGCTTTCGAATGTTCAAAAACATGAAAATTAGGATCGGATCTAGAGGAAGTGACCTCGCATTGTGGCAAGCCAATTATGTCAGGAAACTTCTTGAAGAAAAAGGTTGTTCTGTTAGTATTTCAATTATTCAAACGAAAGGTGATAAAATTCAAGACCTTAGTTTTGATAAATTAGAGGGCAAGGGATTCTTTACAAAAGAAATAGAAACGAGTTTACTAGAGGAAGAAATTGATCTAGCTGTTCATTCGCACAAAGATTTAGAAACATCTGAGCCAGAAGGCTTGACTACTGCAGCTGTATCTTATCGTGAGGACCCTTGCGAATTATTATTAATTAATGAAGAAGCTTGGAAAGAGGATGAAGTTTGGGAATTAAAAAAGAACGCAACCATTGGCACTTCTTCAGCAAGAAGGAAATCACAAGTATTGGCCTTAAGGCCGGACTTGCAAATAAAAGACCTTCGAGGCAACGTTCCTACGCGAATTGAAAAGTTGAAAGCTGGATTGTATGATGCTATTTTGCTAGCAAATGCAGGTGTGTCGCGTTTAAAACTTGAGTTAAATGGTCTAAAAATAATAAAGTTAGACCCTGAAGAATTTGTTCCTGCCCCAGCTCAAGGAGTTCTAGCGTTACAAATACGTAAAAATCATGTAGCACTTGCCGCTCTGTTATCCGAAATAAACGACAGAAAAGTAGCCCAACAAATAGGAGTAGAACGAGAAGTATTAAAACAAATGGAAGGCGGATGTCAGCTTCCACTAGGTGTTTATAATGATGGTGAATTTATTCATGTTGCTTACGCTTTGAAATGGAGCGAGCCCTCCCGTTATTACAGATTTCGCTACAATGAAACTTGCGATATGCCCGGTTTGATAATCAAACAATTAAAAGCAAGTAGTTAATGAAATGACGCAAATTTTCATTTCTAAACCGAAAGAAGATGTGCCGCAACTTGTTACTTTTTGTGAACAACATGGTCACGACCTAATTGCCGAATCTTTGATTGCCTTTGAATCAGTCCCCGCTATAATTCCTGACGAATTTGAATTTATTTTTTTCACTAGTCCGAGGTCAGTGCACTTTTTTTTCGAGCAAGCACCTCATAACCTAAAAT
>JBIJBD010000194.1:0-4180 GCA_044345395.1 Crocinitomicaceae bacterium
AAAACCCAACAAAAATCCAATTCCTAAACCTTCAATTCTCCAGAAATAATATCCACCTGTAGAAATCAAAAGGGTCACTAAAATTGCCACTAATTCATTCCAAAAATAATATTTGTTTTTACCTGTACTTAAAAGTAAATAAGAATGGCTCCAACCATAAAGTTTAAATGATACACCTAAAACTGACCAAGAAATCATAGATTCAGCCAAAGCAAACTTTTTACTGAATAGTAGCGTAATGATTTCATTGTTTAATAAAAGGAAAATTGAAATCATTGGAAGCAAAAGCGATAACCCAAATATTAATTGTTTATTCACGATTGATTTAATCTCTTCCTTATTGTCTTTATTTGCTGTTAAACTCGGAAAATAGTCTGTACTCATGACGGTAAAAATTATTCCGAAATAGGAATTAACAATAACAAAACTTGCTTGATAGAGACCAACCTCATCTAATCCTCCATTTTTCTCGATATATAATTTAATAAGTAGTGCTTTAACAAGCGTTAAAATCGTTGTTATACTTAACAATAGTCCTGTCCAGATCATTATTTTCCCTTCAGAGAAAACTGAAATTTCTTGAATATTTTCTTTTATAACTTTTATGTCTTTCGTAAAATACCAACTTCTTAGGTATGAAATGATTGAACTAATTATTAGGGTCGGTACAATTGCATGCTGACCGAGTAGATAATACATTGGGATCGAAACAATAAGACCAAGAATAGCTCCAGTAATATTCGCATTGGCAAGTTTTTTATTTAGCCTAAGACCTCGCAAGATGGCTGAATTTGCAGATGTCATTTGATTAATGAAGATAGTGATAGACAGCCATAGAATTCCGGGCCAAAAATGTGAGGAATCAAAAATAATTTGACTTATTTGTTTGCAAAATACGGCAGTCACAAGTGAGCCAAGCAGGCCTGTGTAAATACTCAGTCTACGTATTACAAAAATAACTTTTTGGATTCTTTTCTCTTCTTTACTTTGCGATGCTTCAGCAAGATCTCGCACAGCGGAAGTACCAATTCCTAAATTCGAGAAGGAGGAGATCAAAGCGATTGATGAGGTGTATAATGACAATAATCCATATCCCGATGTCCCTAATATTATGGCAACAAATTTTGTTCTAATTAATGAACAAATCATCATGACCAATTGAGCACTACCAAATAACCAGGTGGTAGAAGCTATTTTGGAGAATGACGTTTTTTGATGTTCCAAACTACTGATTGAAAAATCTTTTTATAGAGTTACAAACTTCCAATATCTCAAGGTTTGTGTGAATCGGAGACATTGGCAAACTTAACGCAGTTTTGTGTATTTCCTCTGTGATGGGCAGATTCATATTGTTAAGTTCCTTGAAAGCATTTTGCTTGTGAGGGGGAATAGGGTAGTGTATTAAAGTTTGAATACCTTCATTTTCCAAGAATTCTTTAAGTTGGTCTCTATTCTCTGTTCGAATTACGTATAAATGGTAAACATGAGATTCTGAAATTGATGGCAAGACTAAAGGTGTTTCTATCAAATTTTCATTGTAAATTCTTGCTATCTCCTTTCTCCTCTTGTTATCTTCATCCAATTTTGGAAGTTTTATACGAAGAAAGGCTGCTTGAATTTCGTCCAAACGACTATTAATACCCTTAACCTCGTTGATGTATTTTTTTCGGCTTCCATAATTGGAAATCGACCTCACTTTTTCTGCTAGTTCATCGTCATTTGTTGTGATTGCACCGCCATCTCCTAGAGCACCTAAATTTTTTCCTGGATAGAAGCTAAATCCTGCAGCATGACCAAGATTTCCTGACATTATTCCTTTGTGATTAGCTCCAATACTTTGAGCACAATCCTCTATTACGAGAATTCCCAAGGATTTGACATAATTAAAAAAAGTTTCATTCCAAGAAATCAATCCATACAAGTGAACGTTTAGAATTGCTTTCGTTTTTGATGTGACATTAATTAGAGTTGAATCTAAATTGTATGTGTTAAAGTCCGGTTCAACTAAAACAGGTACAAGATCATTTTCGGTGATTGCCAAAATACTGGCGATGTAAGTATTTGCAGGCACAATTACTTCATCTCCTTTATGTAACTTTCCTAATTCTAGGTATGCACGGAGAATGATTCTAAGAGCATCCAATCCATTTGCTACGCCTATTGCATGTTTGCAACCGAGGTATTCGGCTAATTCTTGTTCAAAAGCTCTTACCTCTTCACCATTAATGAAATAGCCTTCATTTACAATGTTTTGAAAAGCAAGAGTAAATTCCTCTTTAAATCTTTTGTTTACCGCGTTTAAGTCGAGGAAGGAAATCACTTTATCTTTCGAATTGGCGTTCCGACATAAATTCCTGGTTCGGTCAAATCTTTATTCACAAAAGAATTCGCTCCAATAACTAAATCACTTCCAATTTTTGTATTTGGGGCAATGGTTGAATTTGCTCCTACATAAGTATTTTTCCCTACACACGTTCCATGTATCGTTATTCTTTCGTGGGTTGATCCCAAGGTTATTACGTTAGGACCTAAAAAAGCATGTTCTTCAATTAGTACATTGCTTGTTAATATTACTCCGTATTTTAATGTTGCATTTTTGCGAATCAGACATGTGTTACCAGTTCGGATTTTACCTTGCAAAATGGAATTTTCTTCAACGATTACATTTTTCCCAATTTCACAATTATTTCCGATTACTACATTATCCGCTAATTTAACCCCTTCTTCTATAATGTTAAAGTTACCTATCTCAACGTTGTTACCGATTTCAACACTTTCATGGATAATATTGAATTGACCAATTTTTACATTTTGACCTTGTTTCATTTTATAAATTATTATTTTTAATTTTCGCGGGTACCCCTAGATACAGTTGATTTTCTTCGGTTAAATTTTTACTTATTACAGCTCCGGCAGCAACAGTAATTCCCTTTTTTATGAGTAAGTGAGGTAGGATTGTTACATTACTTCCAATCACTACATTGTCTTCAATAACGGCAGCTTGATGTTCGAGACGAGATGAATTTAACCTCGGATTATTGTCATTTACAGAACAAACATGGGCACCGATAAAGCAATTCTTTCCTATTATCATTTTACCTCCAATATTGGCTCCAGTCATAATTTTTGTGCCTTCTCCAATGTGTGCGTTGAAACTTACAGTTACACTCGTTCCAACAACTACTTTATTTTCTAAATGTACGTTCTCTCTCAAAAAAGCTCGATCTGCGAGATAACTTTCCTGACCTACTTTACAACCTATGTATATAATTACCTGATCACAAATAAGAGTATTCTTTTCAATTAGCGTTTTCTCAGAAATATCCAATAGTTTGGTTTGATTATTCCCTGTAGTAGGTTTCTTTCCTATGATACATGATGACCCAACTGTTACGTTTTCCTCGATTATAACACCTGGATATATAATAGTAAAAGGACCTATTTTACATGAATTATGAATTTCAGCGCCTTCGTATATTAATATGTTTTCACCGAAGCTGTGATTTTTAAATTTCATTTTTGATGTCTGTATAATTTGAAATTTTCATATTCGTTAATATAATCATCAGGATCATAGGGGTGAGAGGCAATCACCATACATATGGAACCTGAGGTGAAGTTTCTCGTTTCGCGCCATATGCCTTTTTTTATGTGGAGAGCATTGTTCGGTCTGTCTAATCGAATGGTTGTTTTATTCACACCATCGTCAAGTAAAACATCGAATGCCCCGGAAACTGCAATTACGAATTGCTCAAGTTCTTTGTGGGCATGCCCACCTCTATCGGAACCACCTGGCACGTCATAAATGTAATACACCCTATTAATTTCGAATGGTATGTTATTCAAATTTTGAACAGAGCTTAAATTTCCCGCTCTATTTTTTACCTTTTCTAGGCCCACTATGTTACAATCAAATACTGAATTCATTTATTCATAAGTTGAAAACATGCTATATTCATGTATATAATCCTCTTCTTTGTAATAATCTGAATTGAGAATCATAACTACAGAATTTGTACTGAAATTTCGTAATTGCCTCCATGTCATTATAGGAACATATAAAGCCGTAAAAGGTCTGTTCAAAGTGTACGATTCCTCTATTTTCCCATCTGACACATAGACTTCAACACTTCCAGACAAGCAGATAATTACCTCTTTTTGTGTTTTAAAAGCATGCCCA
>JBIJBD010000195.1:0-4149 GCA_044345395.1 Crocinitomicaceae bacterium
GCCCAAAGATTCAGCAACCCAATTGGCTAATGTGGTTTTTCCTGAAGATTCAGGACCCGTGAAGGCTATTTTCAAATTAAATTCACGCATTCTTTTTGGTTTTCCAGATGTAAAGACCCCAGACAGACATGGCAAAATTTATTAGAAATAATCCCGCTGTGATGTAGAGTTCTTGTAAGCTAAACAAATAAACAGAAGCCAGGTTAATGAGCAACCAATAATACCAGTTTTCAAGAATATGAAAGATGGTTAATACTGTGGCAAACAAAGCAAATACGCCAATAAATGCGTCTTGAATTGGTAAGACTTGATCAGTGAAACGTTCCAGTGTATATCCAATGGACAATGCCAACATAGAACAACTAACAATAGCGGTTAAATGAAACCCTAGATTTCTTTTTTTTACCTGGTGAACTTCTTCTCTTCCCCAATTCCAATAACCCACAAAAGCAAGTATAACATAAATGAATTGAAGCACTGTTTGCACATATAACGACAACTCAAGACACAAAAAGACGTAAATAGCTGCATTTATCCCACCCAACCACCAACCCCAACGACGTGATTTTCCGATGCCAATTAAATAGACAATTCCGGCAATAAACGCTATTATTTCAAGAAATGACAAGCAAAACAAATGTAAGCAAAATGCCCATTCCAAGAACACGCGTTACAACTGCGCTGAGTTAGATAAACACTATTTTACTTTGCTGCTGAGTGGATTGCGTAAGCCGCTCCATTCTACAAGTTGAAGCTTAACGCTACCCACAGGGATATTGGCTTTTACAAGTACAGGAATGCGGTTGTCATCCGCGGTGATCCAAAAATTAACGTCTTCTTCCTTTTTGAAATAGCGTCCTTTTTGCATGACAGGACCAAATTTATAGCATTTGAAAGTCCCCTTTCTAACACTAATATTTTCAGTGCCTAGGTAGCGGATCTTTAAATTGAAAACCTCATCGTCCATAAAAACTTTAAACTCGAATGTTTTCCCCTTTTTAATATTGCTAAGGTCGAGGGCTCGCGCGTAATAGAAGGCTGAAATCATATCTTGAGTGCCACTGGGAATTTTAAATGTTTTACCCTTGTCGGTGACCACTTTATGGTCTGCTTGCTTGAAGGAGTAGTCTTGTGCTATTTTGTAACCGCCTTCGTCCACTCGCCTTTTGAAAAACCAAGGAAAGACACCGCTTTTATCGAAGAAGGTTTCGTACTTGTCGAATACGCGGTAAAACGTGTTGAAGCCACCTAGGGTTTTTCCTATTCCTACGGCATGAATGAGTTCCCTCCCATCGCCTTTTTTGGTGGTACTTTTTAATTCTAAGGTTGCTTCTCCGGCATCCATGAACCCATATGTAACGCGGTAACGGAGCTTTTCTCCCACTTGAAACGCTTTGTGTTTTACATGAGGCAAGTCGCTTGTTGGAGTTGAGGTGATGTGTGGTTTTTGCGACTCCGTTGTTTTTAAGGCATAAACCAAAGTGGTTCCGAGAATTAAAGCAATAAAGGTCTTCATGATAATATTTTTTGATGCGGTAGCAAAGTGTGTACCAAAGGAAAATCCGGTAAGGGTAATTTTATTTGTGCACTTGCTAACAGATTTAGCTCTTCTTAAGAGAAGGCTTTAGGTAAATAATAAGTTGAAGGAGAACAAGGGTTATTTAACAAGAGCTCTAAGGAAAAGCACTTCACTTTCTAGTTGTTGAATTCGTTTCTCGTATTGATCTATTAATTTATCGGGAATATTAATATGATTAATTCCGATATTTCCTTCTTGCGTGCAGTTATTGAAAATGTTTTGGTGGTCAAACCCTAAAACTTCCATAGGGTCTATACCCAGTATCTCGGAAATTTCATTTAATCGGTTGATGGTAAGTTGTGTTTCTCCACTCTCTATTTTGGAGTAAGCGCGAGTGCTCAAGCCTAATTGTTGCGCCATGTATTCTTGTGTAAAGTTTTTTAATTCCCTGAGCTGTTTGATTTTAATTTCGGCTTGATGTATCATGTTTTACGAATTAATAGTTCAAATATAGAATATATAATTCAATATAAGAAAAAGTTAAACAATAAAAAATTCATTCAAACTGTAATTTTAACTTTCAACAAACAGAAATGGAGCATAAATTTAACGCGGATGACTTATTCGTTCTAATCGAAGACTTAAGTCGGACATTTCCGTTGAATTTGGAGTTTGAAATCAAAGATAAGAAATGCCCAGATTTTTGTGGGCCAGGAATGTATTTCATGTATTACAAGGATGAGTTAGTTTACATCGGTTATTTCCATTCGAGTAATCAAGAAAATGATGTTCGCACACAAAGATGGAAAAAGGAATTAGCAACTATTACTATGCGCGGTAAATGGGTAACGGTGAATCCCAAGTCAGATAAAGCTTTATATGTTAGTAAACATTTGACACAAACGCCACGAAGACCCAAAGGAGATTTCCTTACCTCTAAAAAACGTGTAGAATTTGCAGATAAAAATTGGAATTCATTTAAAACAAACAATTTTTTAATTGATTTCACCTTTTATTGGTTCCCAGAAGAAAAAGCATTAAACTGCACCAAAAAACAACTCAAAGCAGTTACTAATCAATTACGAGAATTTTATAAACCCACGTGCAATGGTTAGTTGCATTCAAATAAGTTAATTATGAAAAATCTATTTTTTATTTTCACATTTTTAAGTTCAATTTTTTCTTTTGGGCAATTGCCGGTTGAATTCCCAAAGGAAATAATAAATAAAGTATTTTGCATTGATGTTGAAACTTGTGGATTTACAATTTATGATTCAAAACCTAATTGTAATTACAAAAATAAATTCAAGGCTAAAATTTATATTTCAGAAGATGAAGGAATTTATGTTGAATATAATTATCGAGAGAAATTTGGAGAGAATTTTTTCGGCACAACACAGAAGGTGATTAATTTTCCATTGTTACGAAAGGATGAAGAGGCCGTTAGAGATAAGTATGATGACATTGTGGTCAAAAGAACTAATTATGAGTATAAAGTATACGGGAATGAAAATAGTGAGCACAGAATAAGTAAAATTACATTTTCATCCGGTGAAGGACGAGACTATTTTGGTCAAGAAATCCAATATTCGTTAAAGCTATTTATTAGGGTTCCTGAACATTCAAAAGGAGAGATTACAATTTCTCCGAATAAATTACATACGATTTGCGGTAAATTAAAAACAAAATTTGAAATTGAAAAGGAAGAGCGCGAAAGAATTAATTTAGAAAATCAAAAGAAGGAAGCCGACAAGTCAACACTTCAAAAAATCAACGATTTACTTTCCAAAAACGGATTAGAGGATGCTGCAAAAGAATACAATAAGTTAAATTTTGTAAACTCAGAAATAAAAGAGATACTTCAACAAAAACTCGATGATAAATTTGGCGGAGAAATAATTCAACTGAATTTCTATAATGTTGAAGATTATGTAAAATCTAATAAAACCAGGTTAAAATCTTTAAATCCCGGAAAATATTCGATTAGTTTTGATAAGTTAGGTAATCCGTCAAATTTAAACTTTCCAAATTGGCCTAATGTTCCTAATATAGAATTTAGTTCATTTTCAGTAAAGTTAAATTCTCAAACTGAAATAGAGGTTCTTTTAAAAGACTCAATTCTAGTATCATCTGCATACAGCACAAGTAATGAAAAGCCTCTGTACATTGATAAAAACGAAAAATTTTATTTTAAAACTAAAACTGGGCTTCCAGTCACTACAACTTCTTATAATCAAGCTGTTGACAAAAAACTCGTTAGAATCAATAAAGTTTATAAGCGAGAAAAATACGCTAACGGAATTTTAATTGATTCTCAAGAATTCAAAACTGAAAAAACAGTTGGGATTTTGAAAAAAGATCAATAGCAAATTAAATAAGGGACAACCCCGCTTCGCTGGATTTGCAATCCGGCAATACTTCTTAAGACAGCAAATTTAATAAGGGACAACCACGCCCATCACCCCACCACGATTACGTAGTTGTTCTTTTTCCCTTTTCCTAATAAGGCATAACGGTTGTTAATCAGGTGTTCTGTGGTGAGCATAAAGTTTTCGTCTACTTTTTCTTTATTTACAGAAATGGCATTGGCTTTAAGTTCTCGTCGCGCTTCACTGTTGCTGCTTAGGAAT
>JBIJBD010000003.1:0-42828 GCA_044345395.1 Crocinitomicaceae bacterium
AAGCACGAAACTCGCCTCAAGATGAGATTTCTTTTAAGGGCCGTGGAAGACGACCACGTTGATAGGCTACAGGTGTAAAGACAGTAATGTCAAAGCCGAGTAGTACTAATTACCCGTAGACTTACAAGCTTGATTTTCTTGAAAAATTACTACTTCAATCGTCCGATATATCTTAGATGACTTTAAGACATTAAGACTTAAGGACCATAAGACGATAAGATGTTAAGACTAGAAGAGAAAAAACTCTTAAAGTCCTAATGTCATATCATCTTAAAATCCTAATGTCAACGATTTTGGGTGTCTATAGCAGCACGGTCCACCTCTTCCCATTCCGAACAGAGAAGTTAAGCCTGCTTGCGCTGATGGTACTGCCCTTTTGAGGGTGGGAGAGTAAGTCGACGCCGCTTTTTAAACCTCGATTGTGCAAACAGTCGGGGTTTTTTTCTTTTCAAGAGAATCAATTACCAAACAGGGTGGGAGTGTATCCCGATAGCTATCGGGACGACGACGCTTAAACCCCGATTATACAAATTGTCGGTTTTTTTTGTTTTTTACCATATATCCTTTATCGTTTTTTAGAATCGTAACTATTGATTCAAATTTTTTTAATTAATAATATTTAAGTAAAACAGACCCCTGACAGAATTGGACTGAGGTTTTGTTTCTATTGATTTAATTTTATCGATTAATATATTTATAGCAATCGAGAATTGAATTGATTAATTAGTTAAAATAACTTTCATACACTTTACCAATTCAGATATGATAAGTTTAGGTGATAAGAATTAGAAAAATATATCCACTAATATATCCTATTGCTGCAAGCAGGCTAATCTTCTTAAGATACCAACCGAAACTAATATTTTCCATCCCCATGGCTACAACACCAGCGGCTGATCCTATGATTAATAATGATCCACCAGTACCAGCGCTGTATGCGATTAGGTGCCAAATAGTATCGTCCATTTCTACCTCTGAAAACATGCCAATTGAAGCAGCAACAAGAGGTACATTGTCAATAATTGAAGAAATAACACCGAGCCCTCCAGCGAAAACTTCTAATGGTATCTGATTTCTTACTAAATCTCCGAATTTAAATATGATTCCCATCGATTCCATTGATGCAATGGTCATTAAAATCCCTAAGAAGAAAAGTATAGAAGGCATTTCTATTTTACCTAATGCATTTAATGTAGGACTTTCAACTGAGGATTCAATCGATGTAATTGTAAAATTTCTATTGCTTTTAATTTCAGCAATTACGGCAAATATTCCCAACGCCAATAACATTCCTAAATAAGGAGGAAGATGAGTAATGGTCTTAAAAATAGGAACGGATAATATTAAGATTAGGCCAATAGAAAGCATAAAAGTTCCTGATGATTTTTTATCTACTTCGTTCTTTTGAATTTCAAAATCACCATTGAATATTTTGTAAAAAGAAGCGATAAACACAGGGATAATCATAGCAATAACAGAAGGAATGAACAAGAGTGTTGCTAATTTTACCGTTGTAACTCGGTTTGCCATCCATAACATTGTAGTGGTAACATCACCAATGGGAGTCCATGCTCCACCTGCATTGGCAGCGATCACAATAATTCCAGAATACCAAAATCTCAGTTCCTTATCTGAAATTAATTTTCTTAGAAGTGTAATCAGAACGATTGTCGCTGTTAAGTTATCAATAACAGCTGATAAAATGAAGGCTAAAAAAGAAATGATCCAAAGTAAAGTTCTTTTCTTTCGAGTTAGAATAATATTTTGAATTGTTTTGAAACCGTTGAAACTATCAATCATTTCAACAATAACCATTGCACCCATAAGGAAAACAAGAATTTCTGTAGTCTTCGCAAAATGATGTAATAATGTCGAATCTAATAGACTTTTCTTTTCTTCATTTGTGAATAATGAAATATCGATTATCTTTCCAAGATGTGGATCAAACCAACTATTCAGGTCTGACAAACCTAGGGATAATACCATCCATGATATTGACATCATGGCAAGTGAAGGGACCAATTTATCGATTTTTAACTGGTGTTCAAAAACAATAGCACAATATCCAAATAAGAAAATTGTAACGAGTAAAATGGTTATCATAGGATACTGAAAAATCGAAGTAATAACAAGATAAATGCTATAAGCATGATTGCTACAAAAATAAGGGCTTCAATTGGAAATTCGCTTTTGCTCATGTAGGTGTGTTTTACACAAAAGTCTCGATCTAAACTTAAAATGAAGTTAAAAAAACCTTAAAAAGAGCTTAAAAAAGTATATTGAAATGATTCCTTTTATCTTCAGCACTGTAATTTATTGTAAACCCATGGTAGTCAAGAATTCTTTTCACAATGACAAGTCCGATACCGACCCCTGAAATATTCATTGAATTCTTTCCTCTTGAAAAAGGGAAGAATAACTTTAATTGTTCTGACTCATCAAGTACTTCTCCATCATTTATGATTTCTAGTATTAATCTTCCGTTTTCTGCCATAAGATTGGTAATAACAAGTCCATTTTCTGAATAACAGAAAGCGTTTTTTAGAAGATTAAAAAAGGCAATTATTAAAAGTTCTTTGTTTACTGAAACCTCCATTAAATCTAAGAGAGCATCTGATTCAGAGATATTAAATTCGATGCGAAATTCTTTGAATTCAATCTTAATTTCTTCCACTACTTCAAAAATTAATTCATCGATTCGTTCTCTCTTGAATTCAATCTCTTTATTTGAATTTACTTTTGCGAGAATTAACAGAGAATCAATTAGTTTACTCATATTCTCAGCATCGCGAATAATGTAATTTATTTTAAATTTTTGTTCCTCTGTCGAATTTCTGATAAGATTTTCTAATTGAAGAATTATTCGAGATAAAGGGGTTTTTAGTTCATGAGAGGCATGAGATGTGAAGGTTCTTTGTTTCTGATATGCGTCTTCAAGTCTTGAAAGCAATTGATTGAATTCAATTGTCAGTAAATCAATTTCATTACTCGTGTTCCTATTTTCCTTTAATCGTTCATGCAAGTCATTTGCATTTAGTTGACTAACTGTTAAATGTAACTTTTTCAAAGGATTTAAGTATCTTTTTACGACATATATGGTTAATAACCAGCCTGTTAAACTTAAAACTATTGTTGAGAACAACAATAATATGATTAAATAATCTAAACTTTTTTTACCATACTTATCGTTTGCTGAAACCAAAACATAGTATTCTTGACCATTCGCTTGATACGAAATACCAATTAATTCATTCGATTTCCCCTCCTTATAAAGAGTTTTATTTTTTTCAAGTTCACTGAGTTCAAAATTATTAAGTTTGATATCTTCTGAATTAGGTGATTCATAAATTTTTGACCAGTTATTATTGAAGATTACGAGTTTCTCGTCGTATAGTTGTGCAATAGAATTCTTATCGATAATTTTAAGCAAATTAGAGTCTACCTCTTTTACTTCGATTAGCAATTTAACATAGGTTAATGCCTTCTCTTCCATTCTTTTTTTGAATTCATCTTTCCTGAATTCTGAGTATAAATATTCAACTATGAAAGCACTTGATATAAAAAGTAAAGTGAGGAGTATACCTATTAAAAAAATAAGTTTGTTTTTAACACTCATAAATTTTTCAAATAATATCCAAATCCTACTTTCGTATGAATCATTTTTTGTTGAAAAGGGGAATCAATTTTTTTTCTGAGAAAATTAATATGATAATCCCAGAGTTGCTCAGCAATATATTCTTTACTCAATACGTGGCCTTTCGCATTAATTAGAATTAACAGAAGTTTATATTCTTTGGGTGTTAATTGAATTTTTTGGTTCAAGCGATAAACCTCTTTCATCGTTTGATCAATTGTTAATTCAGAGAACTTAATAATTTCTCGTTCATTATCGGATACATTGTTTCTCCTCAATAAGGCATAGATTCTTAAAAAGAGTTCATCAAAATGAAACGGTTTAGTAAGGTAATCATCCGCACCTGATTCAAATGCTCTCACCTTATCAGAAATGTCACCTAATGCTGTTAAAAAAATTATTGGCGTAGTTATTTTACGTGTTCTTAATTTTTCACAAATTGAAATTCCGTTTTCATTTGGCACATTTACATCTAAAATCAACAGTTCAAAAATATCTTCATTAAAGTTTTCCCAAAATTGTTTTCCATTTTCAGCAAGTTCAACATCGAGTTTTTTGTATTTTAGAAATTCAATAATTTCCTTCGAAAGAATAATGTCGTCTTCGAGTAACAAAATTTTTGACGATTTCATATTCAAAAGTAACTACAAAATATTAGATATCTCTTGACAAAATTCTTTTCATTGCCTTTGCTAGTGTAACTTTAGGTAAATCATAATTGTTTAGAAAGAAAACAGGTATGCGGTCAATTCTTTTGAATTTAATAATATTCATCTACACATTTCAGTTATATTCTCAAGGTAGGGAATCTAATAAGGAATCTCAACATCAGTTATATACCGAGCTTTTCGGACAAGGTTTTTGTTATTCCTTCAACTATGAGTATTTATTTCCCGCAAGGTCATTAAATGTTTTCCATGGTTTTTATATTGGTGCTAGTTATGTACCTGAATTTTTTCAATTTGGAAATGGATTTTATGCTGGAATTCCTATTGGGTATAGATGTGTTTTTGGAGAAAAGAGGCATTTTTTCGAAATTGGTTTCGGTTTTACTTCTCTTTTTTCAAAGGATTTTTTGGGAAATATTCAGTACAATTATATTTCTCCACAAATTGGTTATCGCTTTGAACCAGTTAAATCGCCGTTTTTTGCCAAGCTGAATTTAATGGCACACGTAGATATAGCAAGTGGATCTGCGGGAAGATTTAACATGTTCTCTGATGTGGCAGGTACCGGACTAGTAACGATACCATGGCCTGGAATTTCTTTAGGATATAAACTAAACAAGAAAAACAATAAGTAAAAAGCAGAGGAATTCCTCTGCTTTAGTACCCCGGGCCGGAATCGAACCGGCACTCCCGAAAGAACAGGATTTTGAATCCAGCGCGTCTACCAGTTCCGCCACCGGGGCGTTAGGTTTAAAACCATAACGGGGCGTAAAGATACAATACTTTTTTTAAATTCTTTATGGAATTTACATTTCTTGAATGAATTTCAACCATTCATCCACTGATTGGGCATTCTCAATCTTTTGATCACCTGAAGATGTTCTGCGCAGTGAAATTAAGGTGCCACCGCTTGCTAATTTTCGTCCAAAATCAGCAGCAATGGAACGGATATATGTACCTTTCGAACACTCTATATAAAAATCAATTTCTGGAAATCTTGTTGATTGTATATCGAAACGAAAAAGTTCAATTTCATTTGATTTCATTTCAATGATTTTTCCCGATCTAGCATAATCATAGGCTCGCTTTCCGTCAATTTGCTTTGCTGAAAAAATGGGTGGAATTTGTTGTTGCTTCCCAATAAATGACTGCCGCGCCGCCTCCAAAAGAGATTCATTGATATGTCCCGTTTCCCATGTAGCATCGAATGTTGTTTCGAGGTCATAGGAAGGTGTTGTTTTCCCCAATAAAATAGTACCTGTATATGATTTCGGTGCTCCAGTAAGTTGCTCGATGTTTTTCGTGTGTTTACCCGTACAAATTACGAGTAGCCCAGTGGCAAGTGGATCAAGCGTTCCTGCATGACCAACTTTAATTTTTTTCACCTTTAGTTTTTGCTTTAAATTCCAACGGATTTTGTTAACTACGTCAAAAGATGTCCAACCATAGGGTTTGTCAACTAGTATTGTTTCTCCCGAAATAAAATCCATTAAATAAAATAAATTAGCAAAACGCATCCAACGATAATTCGGTACCATCCCCATATACGAAAACCATGTTTTTGAATTAAGCCAATAAAAAACTTAATTGCAAAAACGGCTACTATAAAAGCGAGTAAGTTCCCTAAAGCAAACATAAGTAGGTGTTCTTGACTTGATGTAATCATTTCAAAACCTTTATACTCTTTATCAGCAATTGTCCAATCCTTTATGAAAACGCTGTACATTGTTACAGCAAGCATGGTGGGAACAGCCAAAAAAAAGCTAAATTCAGCAGCCATTCGTCGCGTTAATCCTTGTTGCATTCCTCCGATGATTGAAGCTGCAGCACGACTCGTTCCGGGCATCATCGCCAAACATTGCCAAAATCCTATCGTTAGTGCTTTTCTTGTTGAAATTGCTTCTTCATGGTCAATTTTTTGATGATTGAAAATATGATCAATAAACAATAAAATCACTCCCCCTGTAATTAATGCAATCGCTATTGGGATGGGTTTTTCTAATACTTCTTCAATTTTATCATCGAATAATTTTCCAAGAATGAGTGCGGGTATAACTGCAATTGCTAGTTTTATGTAAAAATTGAACGACTTAAAATCCATAAATTTCTTCCAGAATAGCCAAACAACAGCTAAAATGGCACCGAACTGAATTGATACTTGAAACATTTTTACGTACTCATCTCCCTCGTTACCCATTATGGTACTTGCAAAAATCATATGTGCGGTTGAAGAAATAGGTAAAAATTCTGTAAGGCCTTCAATGATGGCTAAAACAATGGATTCAATAACAGTCATTTAGGATTACTTTTTACTGGATTTTTTAAAGGTAGATTCGTCAGAAGTATCTTTGTCAACTACTTTTTTAGGTTTTTTCATAATCGCATAAATCATGATACCATAACCAATAACAATAAGCATAGGAGCCACGGTAATACGTACGTGGCTAAAGAGGGCATCACCGTCGAATTGAGATGGGTCATCTGCCCCTCCACCGATCATAAGGAGATAGCCAAGAACATTTATTGCCAATCCGATAAATAATAAGCGGTAATTTTCAGGATGAAAACCAAAATGATCGATAGGATTTTTCATGTCAATATAAATCGTCTAATTTCTTACGAAGATAATTGTTTAATGCAAACCATGTAGAAATTATCGTTAGAAATAATCCGAATGTGAAAACACCTAGCGATAAAAGTAAAAATGAAGACATACTATAAGTTAGGTCTACCGTATCGATGGTGTTATCTAATGCATAAAAAATGGTCATTGTCAAAGAAAGCCCTATTAAACTCGAGACTAATCCTTGCACAATAGCTTGTACTAAAAACGGCTTTCTTATAAATCCTCCTGTTGCTCCTACGAGCTGCATTGTTTTAATTGTAAATCTTTTGGAATATATAGATAACCGAATCGTATTATTAATTAATGCTATTGCGATTAATATGAGTAATGCAGTAATTAACATAAATACGAAAGCAAATTGGTTAAATCCTCTGTCTAAACTCTCTATACTTTCTTTGTCATAATTTACACTTTCTACCTTTTTTGAAAATGACTGCTTGATTTTGTTCTCAATCATCTCCATTCCATCAAGTGTCGCATATTCTGCCTTTGGTTTAAATCCAATGGAGGAGGGTATTAAAAAGGTGGAATCAATATCTAAAATGGTTTGGTCCGTGAGCTGAGATTCATCAAAAAGTTCATCCATGGCACGTTGAGGAGAAACGAAGAATACTTCTTCTAATTCGTCCCATGATTTCATTTCTTGTTCAATTTGTTTGATGTCAGCATCGTTATATGTTGGAAGGAAGAATACATCTCCCTGAAGGTTTTCCTTGAATTGTGTTTCAACGTCGTGTAACAAGATAACGCTTCCCAAAACCACCCCAATCATGAATAAAACGAGGGAAATTCCAAAAATAGTTGATACATAATTGGTTCTTAATCCTCTTTTCGCGAAATCATCCGAACGTTTGAACATCATTCTACGAATTTAAATGAAGATTTCACTCTTTCGCAATAGATTGCTAGAAGTATTGCACGAACAATTGTGAAAATCCAATCAGTAGTAACTAGATGCTCCTCCAATTTGTTCTATTGGATGCCAAGTAGTTTTTATCTCTTGTAAATCACTTACAAAATGCAATCCCTGACTCATTTGATTATTCCAATCTTCACGGTAAGAATTAAAGCGTTTTAAATTTTCAATAGCCGCTAATTGTAACGAAGCATTCAATGTTTCCGAAAGATTTGAAGTAATTAATGCGTTTACATCCATGTGTGATGCCAATGTTGGCGCTGTTTCATCTAGGGGTCCAGTGAGTATATTCACAACTCCACCAGGAACATCTGCAGCGTGTAAAACTTCTGAGAAGGTAACGGCATTCAATGGATATTCGTATGAAGCCAACACGACAGCTGCATTACCACCTGCAATTACCGGGGCAATTAGTGAAATTAAACCAAGCATCGGAGAAGATTGATCAGCCACGACACCAACTACTCCTGAGGGTTCACATGTTGAAAAATTAAAATGTGCACTAGCCACAGGGTTTACCGAGCTGATAATTTGATTGTATTTATCACACCATCCCGCATAGTAAACGAGACGATCGATACTTTGATAAACTTCATTTTCTGCGATTTTTTTTGAGAATCCTTGGCTAATTAATTCCTCAAGAAATTGCGTTTTTCTACCTTCAAGCATTTCTGCAATGCGGTAAAGAATTTGTCCTCGGTTAAAAGCAGTACGTTCTGCCCAAGCTCCCTGTGCTTTTCTAGCTGATACAACAGCATTTCTCACATCCTTGCGAGAGGACATACATACATTTGCTATAGGTTTTCCGTTTTTAGCTATTGGCGTGTAGTAACGGCCGCTCTCAGTTCTTGGAAATAATCCACCGATATATATCTTATAAGTTTTTAATATGTTTATTCTACTCATGTTACTTAGCTTAATTTTACATAGGCTGATAAACCATGTATACCTCCTTCTCTTCCAAATCCACTTTCTTTATATCCACCGAAAGGAGAAGTTGGATCAAATTTATTGTATGTGTTTGCCCAAACTACTCCAGCCTTTAATTTGGTAGTCAAATTGAAAATACGGGATCCCTTATCTGTCCATACACCTGCTGCAAGTCCATACGGTGAATTATTTGCTTTTTGGATAACTTCATCAACCGTTCTGAACGTTTGAACAGTTAACACAGGACCAAACATTTCCTCTTGTACAATTCTATTTGATTGCGCAACGTGGAGAAAAAGTGTAGGGGGACAAAAGAACCCTTTTTTAGGAATATCACAGGAAGGTTGGTAAATTTCTGCGCCCTCTTTTTTGCCAATCGCAATGTAAGATTCAATTGTGTTCAGTTGCTCCTTTGAATTTATCGCTCCGATATCCGTGTTTTTATCCAAGGGGTTACCAACATACAAACTTTTCAATCGATGTTTTAATTTGCGAATAACAAGATCTGCAATATTTTCTTGTATGAAAAGTCGAGATCCAGCGCAACATACATGCCCCTGATTAAAGAAAATGCCATTTACTATTCCTTCAACTGCTTGATCGATTGGAGCATCATCAAAAATGATATTAGCTGATTTTCCACCAAGCTCTAAGGTTGATTTTTTCGCACTCCCAGCTATGGCTTTTTGAATGATTTTTCCAACCTGAGTAGAACCCGTAAAAGCAATCTTATTTATATCCGGATGATTCACAATGGCAGCACCTGTATCTCCAAAACCAGTCACAATGTTAACCACTCCTTTGGGTAAACCAGCTTCCTCAATGATTTCAGCTAATTTCAACGCTGTCAAAGAAGTTGTTTCGGCAGGTTTAAGCACCACAGTATTTCCTGTTGCTAATGCAGGTGCAATTTTCCAAGCAGCCATAAGCAGGGGAAAGTTCCAGGGAATAATTTGCCCGGCAACTCCCAATGGTTCAACTTTTCGATTTGGAAAGGCATACGCTAACTTATCTGCCCAACCTGCATAATAAAAGAAATGATTACAAGCCAAAGGCACATCAATATCGCGAGATTCACGGATAGGCTTTCCACCATCAAGTGTCTCAATAACAGCTAACTCACGCGATTTTTCTTGCATAATGCGCGCAATGCGATAGATATATTTCGCGCGTTCTGAAGGATCGAGTTTTGCCCATAAGGGAAATGCTTTTCGCGCTGCTTTTACCGCTAAATCGACATCTTTTTGATTAGCATGTGAGATTTCTGCAAGAAAAGATTCATCTGACGGATTAATAGATGGAAAATACTTTCTACTGCTCGGTTCTACCCATTTTCCGTCTATAAACAACATGTATTTTTTTTTCAGTTGTATATGTTGTGTGCTTTCCAAGGAAGGCGACATGGGCCATTTTTCTTTATTTTTCATTGCGCACAATTAATCGATAGAAATATAATCTGGCGAAGCATAGTGTCCGCTTTCGTTTTTAATGACTTGCATGAGTACATCATTGGCAAGACTGCTTGCACCAAAACGGAACCATTCATTGGTTAACCATTCATCGCCGAGGACTTCCTTGACCATTATCAAATTATGCAATGCTAGTTTTGCAGTGGATATTCCTCCGGCAGGTTTCATTCCAATCATGATTCCTGATTCAGAAAAATAATCTTGAATTGCCATAAGCATGGTATAAGTAACTTGCATTGTTGCTGCAGGTTGAATTTTTCCGGTAGAGGTTTTAATAAAATCAGCGCCTGCATGAATTGCAATATCTGAGGCTAGGCGCACATTATCTAAAGTGGCGAGTTCACCAGTTTCCAAGATAACTTTAAGACGCGCATTTCCACAGGCCTCCTTAATCAGTGAAATCTCGTCATAGACAAACTGAAATTCACCTTCAAGAAATTTTCCTCGAGAAATGACCATGTCAATTTCATCTGCACCTTGGTCCACAGCAAATTTCGTATCCATGATTTTAACTTCGATTGGCGCTTGTCCCGAAGGGAAAGCAGTTGATACAGAGGCTACCTTCACCGACGAGTTTTTAAGTTCATTTTTGGCAAATTTCACCATTGATGGGTAGACACAAACAGCAGCCACGGAAGGCAAATCGGGAATAGCATCGTGCAAATGGCGCGCTTTGTAGCACATTTGACGAACCTTCCCTAAGGTATCTTTGCCTTCTAAAGTAGTTAGGTCGATCATGTTAAGTGCCATTCTCAACCCTTGAGATTTGGAAGCGCCTTTTACGCTTCTTGTCTGTATGCGGGCGACACGTTCTTCAACACCTACTTTATCAACTTTTGGAGCATCTCTTATAACTTGTGAAACGGTTTTTGGCATAGTTTCGATTATCAACCAAAGATAGGAAATAATCGTTTGTTATAAATGCTCAATGTTTTTGTTTCTTCAAGGAAAAGAAAGCTTTCTCAAAATCCGGAATCCCATAACCTATACTAGCATTTGGCTTTTCCGAATTACTTGCTGTAGATTGGATTATTTTTAGAATTTGTTCAGGTGTGTGTTTTGGATATTTTTGCACGAGACAAACGAGCGCGCTACAAAAAATTGGGCTACTGAATGATGTTCCATTGGCGCTGGTAATTTTTCCTGCACCAGAAATTACGGCAGCGTTCACGCCCATGGCGCAAATAGTTGGCTTAATTCGTTGATCTGACGTGGGGCCAAATGAACTAAAAGATGCTTTATTTTTCAATTTATCAACCGCGCCCACACTAAAAATACCATGAGCATCAGCAGGTACGCCAATGAATTTCCAGGAGTCGCTACCTGAATTACCGGCGCTGTTACAAACAAAAACACCTTTCTTGGCAACCGTTTCTGCCGCAAAACTTGCAATTCCTGTCCTACCGTCTAACTTGGAAAAACTGTAAGAATAATCAATCGGTTGATCTTTATCAAATTTCGTATATCCCAAGGAACTATTAATTACATCTACTCCTGCACTGTCGCAAAACTCAGCTGCAATTAACCAATTAAACTCTTCTACAATGGTTTCCGAATGGGCATCTTCTGTTCTAAAGAGTGAATAGTCCGCAAGTGGTGAATTGCCGATGTACTTTCCGGGTACAAATCCTGCCATACATGCTAAAACCTTTGTTCCATGATCCCCATCCCCATATACGTCTGATTCTCTTGAAGCGAAATCATAGACATGCTTAATTCTATTTCCAGAATACAAATGTTGAAATGCCGAAATAGTATCAACGTGTTGAAATCCACCATCAAAAACAGCAATATGCATATTTTGACCCCATAATTTTTTCTGATGAAGAAAAGCGAGATTTAGCATGTTTACTTGTGTCTGAGTTTGTCCATAAGATGATTTGCGTAGTTGACGAACTGATAAAGTTGATTTAACCGAAGAGGATACTTTAATTGGAGGTGCTTGCTGAGAACTTGTATGTTTAGGTTCATTTCCCTTGTAAATACATTGCATTCGTTCAACAAAGGATAAGCTGGAAAAAAAATAAGTTGGAATGCTATCCTTGGATTCAACAATCATACAATTTTTCCATTTGGAAACGCCGTGTAAAATAAAGTCATTTCTGAGCGATAAAATTTGATGGACGTATTTGCTGTTCACTGGCACGTCGTCCACATTAATTTTTATTCCATACTTTTTTCTGCGGCTAATGGCTTTGTCTCCAAGAAATTTTTTGGGATGAGCTAATTGAGAAGAGTCTTTGTATTTAAAATAAATGACATATTTGTAAGTCAGTGAATTCTGCGCTGAGACTAAGGATATATTAAATAGAAAAAAAAGTAAAAAGAGCTGATTGCATCTTAGACGATTAGTCTTCTTCTTCGTCTCCGTCATCATCGGGTTGGTCATAATCATCATCATCCTCCTCTTCTTCGTCATCCATGTCATCATCTTTAACTAATGGCATTTTGTCAAAGTCATCTTCAAATTCTTCTTCCTCATCATCTACGACAGGTTTCGATTTTGGCATTATTTTATTGATTTTAACCAAATAGATAACCTCATCAGTTTCCCAAATTAAAGCATCCAATATTTCACCTGTTGGTGTTTTAATGGTCGTTAAATGGTTTATATACCCGTCAGGAAAATCACGAAGAATTTGTTTCTTCTGATCAATGGATAATTTATCGTAACTTACAATTGCTCTTCTCTTCGACATATAACAATGACTATTTCAGATGGGCAAAATTAATTTTTTTGGTCGCACAACAATCAAAACTTTACTTTTTTTTATTTTTTTCATTTAAAGCAACATTCCAACGCGAAAACGAGTATAAAACCCTTGTGATACGAATTTTGTTTTTCTTGTGTAGCTTATTTTTCATGAATTTCATTTATTCTCAAGGAATTAGTTATCATAGACACCAAGTAAAATTAGGGTTTTCAAGTTTGGTTAAAGGTGATTTTTTAGTAGGCTACGAACAATTATTTTCGAAAAAACTAAGTGGAGAAGTTGATCTTGGAATTTTGACAAGGGACTACGCGGAAAATTTTTTTTACGAGGTTAGTACGGCCGAAGAAAAGACGTCGCTTCCCGGTTTTTCGCTTGCAACTGGGTTGCGTTATTACCCCATTGTGCCTTTGGATTTAATTTTCGTAACAGCAGAAATGAAGTACCGAAACTATAGGTATTCGAGTTCTGAACTAGTAACGAGTGAAACAAAAGAAAGTGAACAACGAATAACACCTAGGATAGGAATAGGGTATGTTTTACATCTCGATGAACATTTCAATTTCGATCTATCGGGCAATTTGGGATTCACTTTTAAACGAAGCAGTATTGATCAAGAAAATGCCTTAAATGGACCTTCGCCGAATAAATTTCATTTTGGTTTAAATATCAAGTTTTCATATTCCTTTTGATTCGGTAACTTTACCAACGAAATGTCGAAAATCAAATCTGCTTTTTTTTGTCAAGAATGTGGCTACGAAACGCCAAAATGGTTGGGTAAATGCCCATCTTGTAATACATGGAATGCATTCGTAGAAGAGAAAATTGAAAAAAATGCGGCCGTTAAAGTTTTTTCAGTATCTGATCAAAAAAGTAAGCCAACCAGAATTCAAGAAGTAGAGCAAAGCGATGAATATCGCATACATTTTTTAGATAAAGAATTGAATAATATTTTAGGTGGAGGGTTAGTCCCTGGCTCTATATTGCTCTTGGGGGGAGAACCCGGCATTGGAAAGTCAACCTTGTTATTACAAGTGGCTGTCCATGAAAAACGAAAAATACTTTACGTATCGGGAGAGGAGAGTGATAGACAAATTAGAATGCGTGCGGATAGAATTGGGATTAAAAATGAAGATTGTTTTTTACTTCCAGAAACGAATCTTCACACGATATTGACCCATGCCAATGAAATTAAACCGGAATTATTAATCATTGATTCTATTCAAACCTTATTTGATGGAAATTTAGAGAGCTCTCCAGGAAGCATCTCTCAGGTAAGAGAATGTACCGCACAGTTGTTAAGGTATGCAAAGCAGACAAACACCCCGGTATTTTTAATTGGTCACATCACCAAAGACGGCTCAATTGCAGGGCCAAAAGTATTGGAACATATGGTTGATACTGTCCTTCAATTTGAAGGGGATCGTAACCATGTGTATCGCTTGCTCCGCACAACAAAAAATAGATTCGGCTCGACGAATGAACTGGGAATCTACGAGATGGTCGGTTCCGGATTAAGAGCCGTCGAAAATCCATCGGAGCTACTGATTAATCAGGATAGTCAGCAGTTAAGTGGTGTAGCGATTGCATCCACTATTGAGGGGTTGAGGCCTTTGCAAATTGAAGTCCAAGCCTTGGTTTCCTCAGCTGCTTATGGTACACCACAACGTTCCTCCACAGGATTTGATGCCAAGCGTTTGAATATGTTGCTTGCCGTATTGGAAAAAAGATGTGGATTTAAATTAGCAGCAAAAGATGTGTTTCTAAATATTGCTGGTGGAATAAAGGTAGATGATCCTGCAACTGACTTAGCTGTAGCTGTAGCTGTTTTGTCTTCCAATGCAGACCTGGCAATACCAAAAACAATCACCTTTGCAGCGGAAATTGGCTTATCAGGAGAGCTACGTCAAGTACAGCGATTAGAAAGCAGGGTAGCTGAAGCAGAAAAATTGGGTTATGAGAAAATCATTGTTTCACGACATGGTAAAGAAAAGCTTGAGAAAAACCGACAAATAGAAGTTGTCTTTTGCGGTAAAATAGAAGAAGTGGTTCGCAACGTATTTGGTTAAGATGGGAAAATTAGTTCTTGTACCAACTCCTATTGGAAATCTCGAAGATATCACCTTGCGAGCAATAAATATGCTCAAGACTTGTGAACTGATTTTTGCAGAAGACACGCGTGTGACAAAGAAATTATTGGATCACTTGAATATTCAAAAGAAAATACTTTCATTTCACGCTCACAATGAACATAAAGCACTTCAAAAAACGATTAATTGTATTCAAGAAAATGAGCTCACAGTTTTGGTGTCTGATGCAGGAACTCCAGGCATTTCAGACCCAGGATTTTTATTGGTCAGGGCCTGTTTAAAAGAAAATATTGAAGTGGAATGCTTACCAGGTCCAACTGCACTTATTCCTGCATTGGTTGGTAGTGGATTTCCCTGTGACCGTTTTGTATTCGAAGGATTTCTCCCACACAAAAAAGGAAGAATAACAACGTTGCAAAGACTTTCAGTAGAAGATAGAACAGTGGTGTTGTACGAGTCTCCGCATCGACTAAAAAAATGCTTGGAGCAGATGAAAACATGTTTTGATGGACAACGCCAAATTTGTGTAGTCCGTGAAATAAGTAAAAAGTTTGAAACCTATCATCGAGGTACTTTAAATGAAATAAGTGCCTTTTTTGATAAAGAGGAGGTAAGGGGAGAGATAGTACTTTTGATTAAAGGAAAAGAAGATAAGTCTCCATTGTAGCGGTAAAAAGTGTAAATTTGGGGGTGCAATTTTCTTCTGTAATCGGACAAGGCCATCTTAAAAACTTACTCATCCAAGAAGTTAAAAATGGAAAGATTAGTCATGCACAGCTTTTTTATGGAGATCCGGGACTTGGACCTTTGCCATTAGCACTTGCCTTTGTACAATACCTATTTTGTGAGAACAAACGTGATATCGATAGTTGTGGTATTTGTCCGTCGTGTAAAAAAGTTCAAGAACTGCAACATCCTGACTTACATTTTAGTTTTCCTGTAGTACAAACAATAGGAAAAACCTCTGATGTTTTCCTAAAAGATTGGCGTGAGCAAGTGTTGGGAGACCCATATTTTGATTTATTTGAATGGACGAATCGTATAGACTCAAAAGGAAGAAAACCAATTATTTCCGTCGATGAAAGCAAAGAGATTTTACGTAAGCTGAGTCTGAAGTCTTTTGAAGGAGGTTTCAAGGTAATGTTAATATGGCTCGCCGATGAAATGAATGATCAGTGTTCGAATAAATTATTGAAAATATTGGAAGAACCGCCAAGTAACACCCTGTTTTTGTTGGTCGCTCGTTCGCCAGAAAAATTATTACTCACTATCCAATCACGAATGCAAAAGATTCAAGTTCCGCGCATTGATCAGCAGGAATTAAGTAATTACCTAAAGGTTCGATTTTCAAAAAATAGTACGCAAGCAGATTCTATTGCTGCTTTTGCAGAAGGCGACTATATAAAAGCTAAAGAACTTGCCGACAATAATGATGTAAAACAAACACATCGGGAACGATTTATTCAACTGATGAGGGTTTGTTACAAAAAAGATGTCATCAATATGTTGAACTGGGCAGAGGAAATTTCTCACGATGGAAAAGAAACACAAAAGCTTTTTATTCAATATGCGCTTCACATGTTTCGTCAAAGTTTGCTACAAAATTACATGGGTGAAGATATGATTCGAGCATCGGAAGAAGAAATGGTGTTTCTCAAAAATTTTGCTCCATTTATAACCGGAAAGAATATAGTAGATTTCATTGAATTGTTTGACGACACGTATTATCACCTCGATAGAAATGCGAACACTAAAATAATGTTTACTCAATTGTGCTTCCAAACGATGCGATACATTCACCTTGGCTGACAAACAAGCCAGAAAATTCATTAATTTTACGGAAACAAATAAGGCGTATGGGATGTGCAAATTGCAGTACCGGAACGGATGGAAATCCAAAGGGATGCAGAAATAACGGAACTTGCAGTAGTGGAGGATGCGATAAGTTAGAGGTGTATGATTGGTTAGCAAATTTAGCTTTACCAGAAGGACAGCAAGCATACGACATTGTAGAGGTTCGCTTTAAAAATGCTAGAAAGAGTTTTTATAGAAATGCTCAACAATTAAATCTCTACGCAGGGGATGTAGTAATTGTTGAAACTTCACCAGGATATGATGTGGGGGTTGTTTCAGTTACAGGAGAACTTGCTCGGATACAAGTAAGAAAAAAAGCTCCAAATATCAAACCTCTTGAAATTAGAAAAATCTTAAGAATAGCAAATCAAGATGAAATAGATAAATGGATCAAGGGAAGATCGTTGGAGAAAGAGCTCATGTATAAAGCAAGAACGCTAGCCTTGAATTTACATCTAGAAATGAAAATTTCCGATGTTGAATACCAAGGAGATTTATCCAAAGCTACTTTTTATTATACCGCTGAGGGTAGAGTTGATTTCAGACAACTGATAAAAGATATGGCAGATCGATTCAAGGTGCGAATTGAAATGCGGCAAATTGGTTCTAGACAAGAGGCCTCTAGACTTGGTGGAATTGGCTCTTGTGGTAGGGAATTATGCTGTACAACTTGGTTGACGGATTTTAGATCGGTATCGACCTCAGCTGCTCGTTACCAACAATTGTCACTAAATCCACAAAAATTGGCCGGACAATGTGGTAAATTAAAATGCTGTTTGAATTATGAATTAGATAGCTACCTAGATGCCATAAAGTCCTTTCCAAAGAATGAAAATAAGCTTCAAACTGATAAAGGCGATGCATACCATTTTAAAACTGATGTGTTTAAGCGTCTTATGTGGTATGGTTATCAAGGAGAAACAGGCTTAATTGCTCTAACACCAGAACGCGTGAAAGAGATTGCTCGCTTGAATAAAGAAGGTAAAAAACCAAAAGACCTCAATGATTTCGTTGAAAAAGTTGAAAAAGAGGTTGAAATTGGATATTCAAATGTTGTTGGCCAAGACAGTTTGAACCGATTTGAGAAATCATTCACCAAAAGACCCAATAACAAGAATAGAAATAAAAAGAAAAAGAATAATTTGAATCAAAAATCAAATCCTACATGAAAAAGATTGGGATATTTTTAATCTTATTTCTAGTGCTTTTTTCTTGTCAACAAGATGAAATCCCCGTGGGTGCATTTTCTTTTCATGAAAATAAATGGGAACAAAAAGTTAAGCCGACATTTGAATTGGAATTATCCGATACGACCAACGTGTATGATTTTTTTATCACTCTTAGAACTACAACTGACTACAAGTACAGTAACTTGTTCATTTATGTTGAAGAGATTCCTCCATTTGGGCCTTCTTTTCGAACGCGCCATGAAATACCAATTGCAAATCCTGATGGATCATGGATTGGAGAAAAAACAGGAACAATCATTGAAAATAAATTCTTGGTTAAGAGGGCCAAGGTTCCATTTATCGGAAAATATAAGTTTATTATTGAGCAAGCGATTACTGACCAAGAAGTATCAGATGTTTTAGATATTTCATTTCAGGTGAAAAAATTTGGTGAATAATAATGAATTCGTACCGCTGTCTTAGTGATGAAGAACTTTCTTTACTAGAAGAAGAATTCAAGGCTTTTTTAATTCTCAACAACGTACTTGCAGATGATTGGTTAATCATAAATAAAGACAATCCTGTTAAAGCTCAAGAATTGGTTGAACTCTTTAGTCACTTAGTATTTGAAAAAATTGTTTCCAACAGCAAATACTTAATCATGAAAGGATCAAAACTCATTCACCTTGTCAAGAAGGATGATGGTGCAATTAGCGGTATATGGATAAAATTAAAACCTAACGCTGGCAGTGATTTTTCTGCACTAGGCGAAAACGGTTGGTCTTCAGAAAATTTAGAGTGTTACACGGGGTGTAAAAAAACCTCTGAGCTTAATAAGGAGTGGTTTGGGTTACTTGAATTAGGATATCAAAAAACCGACGAAATAACATGGAACCAATACCTAAATTTTGTCAATTGAATACGTTTTGCCGAATAAAAGCATCTTTTTTGGATATTATTCGTTTATAACTTACATTTGTTTGATAAAAATCATAGTATGCGGTTTGTTTTTAGTTTATTCCTGTCGGTTTCATTGGTAGTATTGTTTGATTCATGTATCAAGCATGAGGTTATTCCACCACCAACAAGTACAGTTGATTTAAATTGTAATTTCTTTGGATACATTAATGGTACTCAAACAGAGTATACGCAAAACGTTATTGGGTATAATTGCTATAATTTCAATCAAATTTTTAACAATCCTTCACCAACGTTATCCAACTGTCTTTACACTGCTGAAATTTCCTCCGTGCAACAAACTCAGAAGGTAAAAATCACCTTCGGCCCTCAACAATGGGATGCTGGTGTTTCAAGTTCGCCTACATTGACTATGTTCAATGATTTTCATTCTTCCAATTCGGGTGTACAGGTGCCGTTAAAGAATGTCGGTGACATGACGGGTGCTACACCGGGCGTTCAAATTGAATATTGGGATGCAAATGGTGATCGATGGGAAACTTCTACAGCAGATGCTCCAGGTTTCGTTACTTTTACTACGTTGAAACAAGCCTCTGATAACACAGGTGATTACTCTATTTTTGAATGCGCATTCAGTGTAACTGTTTTCCGCCAAGATCCAAACCAAGGTCTCTTGAGTTTAACCTTGAATAATTGTAAGTTCAAGGGATGGTTTAAACGATAAGCCGTTCATTTCCATATGAGCGATACGTTGAAAATAGCAATAATAGGTGACTATAATTTCACGTACAATTCACATCATGCAACGAATTTATCATTAGATCATAGTGCTGATTTTTTAGAAGTCGAAGTCAATTATTATTGGATTAAAATTAACGAAGCAGTCCAATATAAACCAATTTATTTCGATCAATTCGATGGTATTTGGATTGCGCCAGGGAACTATCAAAATGTATTTTTCTTGAATGGTGTTTTTCGCTTGTTTATCGATCAACATATTCCTGTTTTGATAACTGGAGATGCTTATAGGTTATTTATTGAATATTTAATTAATTTACATCAATTGAATCCTTTTGGTGAAAAATTAATCTCTGAGAATTTGGTTGCCGGCGCAAATTTCGAGCGTGTGAGTATACTACCGAAATCTAAAACATTTGAGCGTTTATATGAGAATTTTAATAATGTAGAATTGACTTCTTCAAGATTTAGCCTTTACCCTCAATTGTTAACACAACTTAAAGAAGCATTTATTGACGTAGAAGCAACTAATCAATTTGATGATCCAGAAATTATAAGTCTTTCAAACCACTTATTTTTTCTCGCTTGTTCGTTTTGCCCTCAAATTTCATCTACCCGGGACATTCCTCACCCAATTATATACACGTTTTTGAAATTCGCACAAGAAAGAAGTGTTCAGGTTTAAACAGCGATAAATTCCTTCGACCCCACATAATAGAGGTAACCATGTACGGGTTTTTCGAAAATATGTTGAATGGCCTTTTTATAGGTAGAAAGTTGATCTACATGTGATGATTTTGCCATTCCTGTTTTGATTTCAATAACAAACACTTGGGAGTCTTGTACCCAAATTTTATCCGGACGAATTAAAACATTCTCACCTGCCAATATATCCGTTTCATTTAGTGTTTCTATTTGCTCACGATTTAAAGAAAGTTCATCTGCCTTTTTAAAAAAGTCTGTAGTGTCTTGAATTAATCTTTCTCTTAAATCGGAATCAATTTCTCCAGATGCTATAAAGGTATTAAGTACCTCATGTAATTGTGAAATTTCATCGACATGCGACATTATCAAATGAAATGCATTTCCATAGACTATTGATGAAGGAACAAGTTCTTCACGCGTTTTTTGAAAGACAATATCAGGATACCACAACCGATCAGCTAAAGGTCTTGGATGAAAAAAAGATATATTTACAGCTTGTTTTTTTGAAGTTGCGGTTTTCTTATTTTTTTTACCGCTTATGAACATTATGTCTTCGTTGATTGCCATTTTCCCTATCATCTCTTTAAGGCATTCATGTATGATTTTTCCCAAATTATCGCCGTCTTGCAAATTAAAACCATATAACCTGAGTTTTGGTCGAGTCAATGCAACATATAACAAATTGATTTTATCCAATAAGATTAATTCGAGTTCTTGTTGGGCGAGTTGTTTTAAACTCTCCACGGGAGAATCTTTGGATAAGGTCGTGTAGAGAATTTTATTCTCTACTGAAACTAAGTATTTACTTCCCGATTTTATTGAAGTATCAAAATTTAAGAAAGGTAGAATGACAACAGGGAATTCCAATCCTTTTGACTTGTGAATAGACATGATATTAATTGCCCGATCAGTTTCTGGGAGAACCAAAGCCAGTTTTTCCTTTTTTAATGAATAATAATCAAGAAAAAAGCGAATGTCTGCCTCGTTTGTCAATTGAAATTCATAGATAAAATCGAGTAAATGATGTACGTATGGATCAGCTTCTTCTTCCCAATTCATTTTTTTTATAAACTGCAGCATCAGGTCATAAATACTTTCGTAGGTGACAAAAAATTGAGATACTCCGCCAAAATAGGTAGCTAAAAATTGCTCGTCATTGAAAACTTTAATCGTCTTGCCATTAGTCGTAATTTCCTTATCGAAGTATGATAGGTAATGTGGTAAATATTCTTGGTCAAATGTTATTCGCAAATAGGTTTCTGCAAATTGTTTAGCTTCAGTATCATTAGTAGGTTTCAGACGCCTTTTTAAATAGCAAATCATCAACTTAATTTTCATGTTATGCTCAATGAGTAAAGAATCTGAGGAAACAACAGCATAGCCGTTTTGTGTCAGAAAATTGGCAATGTTATTTCCTTGAGCATTTTTTTCTGTTAAGATGGCAATGTCCCCAAGTTTATATCCATCACTAATACATTCGTCAATTTTTTCTTTCAAAAGTTGATAGAGTGCATCATCTTTTAGTGGGTTTTTCACGGAAAGAATTTCCAAGTAGCCCTTTTGCTCCGATTGAATTTCTTGAGAGAAACTGCTGTAAAATTCTGCAGCTTTTAGTGTCATTTTTTGTTTTAACTTCTCAAAAAATAAATTGTTAAAGGAAACAATTTCTTCACATGATCTGAAATTTCTCTCAAGATTTTTTAATTCCCCCATTTTTTCGAAGAACGCAGATTTTAAGGCAATCGATGGATTTTCTTCCGGATTGTAAAGCCCAGGAAGCGATACGAACTGTTCAGCTTTTCCATTATTGAAGCGGTAAATGGATTGTTTTGGGTCGCCAACAATTAAATTTTCGTTTGTGTTAGCAATCGATTCATGCAGCAGGGGTATTAGGTTCAACCATTGCAAACGTGAGGTGTCTTGGAATTCATCGAGTAAAAAATGTTGTAATCGAGTACCTAATCTTTCGTAAATATATGGTGCTTCCTCGCCTTGCACAAGAGAACCAATCAATTTGTTGAAGTCAGAAATCCTAATTAATTGTTGGTCTTTTTTGAGTTGTTCGAGCGCCGAAGAAATTTCTTGGAGTAATGCCATGTTGAAAAAGTGCTCTTTGTACTTTGTGAGCAATAGATAGGTTGGAAGCAACGTTAAATAGCGATCGTTTAATGCCAGTAATTGACGTGAGAGGAATACATCAAACTTTTCATCTTCTTCATTTTTTTTACATCCTTTAATTATTGATTTTCCAAGAAAGCTTCCTTTATCTGGATCGAATTTAGGAAACCCTTTTATATCCCCTAATTTCATGAAATCATTGTAAGCATTCGATTTTTCGTGTAAATCTGAGGGGCTTAACCCAAGACTCATAAAATACGCGAACAACTCTTGACATTGCTTAGCCATGTTCTTATCCATGGTACGAATCTCGTTCGATAAATCGTTGTATTTAGCGGTTGAAAAATCTAATTTCTGTAGTTCTTCCAATAACTTGAAGTACTTCTCATTACCAATGATTGAAGCAAAATCAATTAATTTATCCTTAAAATTCCATTTTTCCCCATCTTCCAAATTTGACAACGCATAAAAATGCAAAAGATTAGTCAAGTTCTTTTCTTCTGGCAACCCAATTTTACTCATCAATAAATCGATAACCTCCTCGAGTAGGTCTTTTTCATTCATGATTACATCAAAGTCCCCAGAGATGTCAAGGTCTCTGCTAAAAGATCGAATAAGTTTGAGGTTGAATTTGTCAATCGTTGAAACCTGAAAATCTTCGTAGTTGTGCAAGATTTCACGAAAGGCTGCTCGTGCACGATGTTGTAATTCATCGGGAGTAACTCCTATACTTTTAATAAGTTCCTTTGATAAGTTCTCAGCATCAGCGGTATTGTTTACCAACTGATATAACCCATCAATTATTCTATTTTTCATTTCCAATGCAGCTTTGTTTGTGAAGGTCATCGCCACAATGGATTTAAATTTTTTACCTTGTTGATTGTTTTTAAGTAATATTTCAAGGTAGGTAAGCACCAAACGAAATGTCTTGCCACTTCCTGCAGAGGCACTGTAAACCAACAAGGGTTTTCTTGCGTTTTTTACAGAATGATCTTTTATTGAACTCATTTGTTAAAGTTAGGAAATAAAAAACTTTTGAATTAAATTTGTTATGATGAGGTACTACGTTTTGCTTAGCTTAATTTCACTAACTTTCTTGTATTCTTGCAAGAAAAAAAATCCTGCGCCCGATCCAGTGGTAAACTATTTGGAGATAAATATGCTACCAGTTTATGGTGGTAATGGAAATGACCCACTTTTGTTGGATTCGATTTACACGACTCCGGAAGGATATAAAATAAAATTTACGGATATAAAGTGTTATTTCACCTTGCTTAAAAATGGAAGCAAGTCACTCACCCAAGCAGCGTATTTCGACCTTCGTGAAAAGGGCAACCAAGTGCTTCGAGTAGCAGGAGATTACACTTTTTTTTCTTCCCTACAAGGAATAATAGGTGTTGATTCGAGCATAAACCATGACGATCCATCTGCATTTCCAAATGAAAGCCCTTTGAATATTAGTAATGCAGGTCCAATGCACTGGGGATGGAATACAGGCTATATTTTCTTTAATATCGAAGGTAAAGCCGATACGATAATTGATGGAGTAAATAATTTAAACCATAGCTTTAGTTTTCACATTGGCACGGACAATTATGCACGATCTTTTAACTTTAGTAATTTAGTTTGGACGCCTTCAGAGTCAAATACACATGTTACTCAGTGGAAATTAAATTTGTACAACTTTCTCCATGGCATAAATCCTGTTGATCTGAAAACAGAATTTTTAACACATACAGCAGCTGGTCAGCAAACGTTAACTGAGAAAATTACATCAAATTTTAGCCAAAGTATAAGTCCATTCTAATGTCTAAATACTTCATTTGGCCACTTATAGTTTTTTTGATTTTTTCTTGTAGAAAAGATAATACGAGTTTCTTGCCTACACCTTACAGTTTGCAAATTCCTTCACACTTTCCGGATATGATTATTCCTGCTGACAACCCAATGACGGTAGAGGGTGTCGAATTAGGGAGATTTTTGTTCTATGAAAAAAGATTAAGTGGTGACAATACACAGAGCTGTGCAAGTTGTCATTTACCCTCCGCTTCTTTTTCAGATCCAAATCAGTTTTCTACCGGAATTGATGGCATTCAAGGCACAAGACATTCCATGGCATTGTTGAATTTGGGTTGGGAGGACTTCTTTTTTTGGGACGGAAGAAAAACCACCTTGGAAAGCCAAATTCTTGAGCCTGTTCCCAATCCAATTGAAATGCACCAAAGTTGGAAACGAACGGTTGAAAAACTAAATGCGGATGTTTCTTATCGCAATAGATTTTTCAAAGCTTTTGGAGAGGAAGGGATTGATTCAACTAAAGCCACAAAAGCAATAGCACAATTTATACGAACCTTGATTTCAGGTGAATCAAAGTTTGATGTTATGTATAAATACGAGAATAATTTATCCTTGAATTCATCAGAACAGGCAATCCTTCAAACAGTTGATGTGGAAGAATGGGCCGGATACGATTTATTCAAAAGTTTAAATGGAGCAGATTGTTTTCATTGCCACAATGGCCCGCTGATGCGCGTTAAGAAATTCTCAAACAATGGATTAATGCCGAATTCAGTCGACGATAGAGGTAGGGCGAGTGTAACTAATAATCCTGAAGATAATTATAAGTTCAAAGTTCCAACCTTGCGAAATATAGCACTAACAGCTCCATACATGCACGACGGTAGGTTTGCTACTTTAGATGAAGTAATTGAACATTATTCGAGCGGAATACACATGAGCCCAACAATTGATCCTCTAATTGAATTCGGAAGTCAGGGCGGTGTTCAACTAGATGCTCAAGAAAAGTATTTGCTAAAAAAGTTTTTATTAACCCTGACAGACCAAAAATTCGTGACAAATCCAAATTTTCAAGATCCAAATTAACATGGCAGAGAAATCAAGATTAACTACCGAGGAAAAAGCACTTAAGATAAATCTAACCAAGGACATTTACGGTTGTTTTGCCGAAATTGGCGCTGGTCAAGAGGTTGCAGCAAATTTTTTCAAAGCTGGAGGTAGTTCGGGAACGATTGCATTCACTCAATCCGCCTATGACATGAAAGTCTCAGATTCACTTTATGGTGAGGCGTTGCGTTATGTGTGTGAAGAACGATTGATTACCATGCTAGAAAAGGAATACCATCACCTATCTGAAACTTTACCTGGTAAACATAATGAGTCGCGCTTTTTTGCTTTTTGCAATACCGTGGAATCCTTGAACTATCATAAAACAAATCAAGGTCAAGGTTGGGTGGGTATCCGATTTCAACAACATTTAAATGGCCCAGTCAATGACATTATTTTGCATATTAAAATGCACGATAACAGTCACAAAGCTCAACAAGAAGCGATTGGTATCCTAGGTGTTAATTTGATTCATGCGGCTTTTTTTCATACAGAAGATTTGAATGATTTTCTCGATGTATTGGTTCAACGCCTGCCACGTGAACGCATGGAAATTGACATGCTTAGAGTTTCAGGTCCCGATTTTGAAAATGTTGACAATCGCATCATTGCATTAAATCTTGTAAAAAGAGGAATCACCGATGCGACAATGTTTGATCTTGCTAAACAAGTTTTACAACCTGCAACGGCACTTTACAAGAAGAATATTCTTTTAATGAGGGGAAGGTTTAGACCGGTTACAAAGGTGCATATAGACATGATTGAAAAGGGCAGAAAAGCTTTTTTGAAAGAGAGGAGAGTGAAAGAAGATCGATTGGAGGTTATTTTTGAACTGACATTGAAGGACTTAACGGCAGATGGTAAAATTTCTGACAAGGATTTTATTGACCGGGCAGAACTTCTGAGTTCCTTAGGATATACTGTCATGATTTCAAATTACTTGAAGCATTACAAGATGGTCGAATATTTAGCACCTATTGCCAAAGGGAATTTGATTGGTGTTATTTTGGGTGTTTATAATTTACATACCATATTTGATGAACGCTATTACGACAATTTACCTGGTGGGTTGTTGGAAGCATTTGGAAGAGGCTTCGGCCACAATGTGAAGTTATATGTTTATCCTGCTGTGAACGTAGAAGATGGGACCCAATATGATTTGGACAATATTATCCTTCCTAAAAATTTACAAGGACTAGTTCAATATATGAAAGACAACGACAAAATGACATCTATTAAAGAATTCGATCGTGATTTGTTGCACATTTTTTCAGACGATGTGTTAATGAAAATAAAGGCAGGTGCTAGTAGTTGGGAAGAGGATGTTCCAGAGGAAGTTGCCAAAGCAATTAAGTTCTTTGAGTTATTCGGTTATCAACAGACTAAAGTTTTATCCAATTAATGCCGCATATTAAAAATGCATTTATTCGTTATCGAATCATCGACCGAATGATTCGCAACCGATACAAACCATTTCCTTCAAAACAAGAGATGAGAGAAGCTTGTGAAGAGGCCCTCTATGGAGATTCTCATGGAAATCATATTTGTGATTCTACCATCGAAAAGGATATGTTTGCAATGAAGATGGAACACGATGCGCCGATTCGCTATAGTAAGTCAAAAGGAGGGTACTTTTATGAAGATCCTGATTTTAGTATCAACGACATCCCTTTATCTGAAGACGAATTAAACTCGATTAAGTTTGCCTTAAATACATTACAACAATTTAGAGAAGTTCCTTTTTTTCAGCAATTTGGTTCTGCAATTGATAAAATTGTCAACCGAGTTTCGGTAGAATCTTCCACAGAAGATGCTCACAGGTTTATACAATTTGAGTCTGCTACATCTGTTCAAGGTAGTGAATACTTACCTATTTTATTGGAGGCAATTCAGGGAACAAAAAAGGTGTGGTTCCTCTATGCCTCTTTTGTCAAACAAGAAGAAAAACCGCGGAAAGTATCCCCTCTTTTGTTAAAGGAATACCGAAATCGTTGGTATTTGATTTCTTATGATTCTATGAAAAAAGACATCGTCACTTTTGCTTTGGATCGTATGAAAGAAGTGATGATAACTGAGGAAAATTCCGATATTCCCTTAGATTTTTCTGCAGTTAATTACTTTGCACATACGGTGGGGATTACGGCCTATAAAGGAGAACCCTCATTGGTTAAAATCAAAGCTCAACCTGTAGCGGCAAGATACATAGATTCTCAACCTTTTCATCCATCTCAACGCATGTATGTCGACAATGAATCGACTTTTTTTGAATGGAATATTTTGATCTCAGAGGAATTTATTCGCAATCTTCTTGGCTTCGCCGGGGAAATAAACGTATTAGCTCCCGACAGTTTGAGAAAGGAAATACGCGAAAGAGCAGTTGCTATGTACAAGAATTACATTTGATAAATTGATGGTATTCAACTTCTAGATTAACTTTGTTCTATGGAAATATTACAAACTTTAGAAAATGGTGTTTGTACCCTAACACTGAATCGACCGGCAGTTTTCAATTCTTTCAATAAAACAATGGCATTTGCCCTCCAAGAAGCACTCGATAAGTGTGTAGAGGATGATGACATTCGTGCCATAGTAATTACAGGAGAAGGTAAGGCTTTTTGTGCAGGGCAAGACCTAGCGGAAGCAACGGATCCAAATGGACCAGCATTACAGCAAATAGTCCGCGATCATTATAACCCTATCATAATGAAAATTAGGAATTTGGAGAAGCCGGTAATTGCTGCCGTAAACGGTGTTGCAGCGGGAGCGGGGGCAAATATTGCCTTAGCTTGTGATATTACCATTGCAAAAAAATCAGCATCCTTTATCCAAGCATTTTCAAAAATTGGCTTAATTCCGGATTCTGGAGGAACTTTTTTTCTTCCCAGAATAATTGGGGCGCAAAAAGCGTTGGCGTTAATGATGAATGGTGACAAAGTATCATCAGAAGAAGCTGAGCGCTTAAATATGATTTACAAATCTGTGGAGGATGATGAGTTTGATACGTTTGTTTCAAATTTTGCTTCACAGCTGGCTACGATGCCTACAAAGGGTATTGGTCTAACCAAAAAAGCAGTGAATCAATCCTTTACAAATACGTTGGAAGAGCAATTAAAAGTCGAGGAAATCTTGCAAACTGAGGCGGGAAGCACCTACGATTTTAAAGAAGGGGTGAATGCTTTTTTAGAAAAACGTAAACCCGAATTTAAAGGAAGGTAACCGGATTTGTTAAGGGTATGAATTCAAAATTCATTAAACCTTGTGCGATAACAACAAAATAAAATAATGAAAAAAACCATAGGAGTACTCGGTGCGGGAACAATGGGAGCGGGAATAGCTCAAGTCGCTGCACAAAGTGGACATAAAGTAGTTTTAGTTGATTTGAATACAGATCAACTTGAAAAAGCGAAATCAAATCTGGCGAAGACTTTATCAAAATTAGTTGAAAAAGGTAAAATAGTGGATTCTCAAAAAATCGAAATAGAAAGTAATATTCGATACACATCAAAGATTATTGATTTTTCATCTTGTGGGTTGATTATCGAGGCTATCGTAGAGGATTTAGCGGTTAAGCATAAAGTATTTGAATCCCTCGAAAAGGTAGTCGCTGAGGATTGTATTTTAGCGAGTAACACATCTTCATTATCCATTGCGTCAATTGGCGGTGTGCTTAAAAAAGCAAATCGAGTAATTGGCATACATTTTTTTAACCCTGCACCCTTGATGCCACTAGTTGAAGTAATTCCTGCTGTTCAGACGGATCAAAGCACACGTGATGAAGCCGTTGACTTGATGAATTCGTGGGGTAAAACGGTGGTGGTATGTAAAGACACACCAGGATTTATCGTGAACCGCGTAGCAAGGCCTTTTTATGGAGAAGCATTGCGTATTTACGAGGAGGGGATTGCAGATTTTGCAACGATTGATTGGGCCATGACTGAAATTGGCGGATTTAAAATGGGACCTTTCACACTAATGGACTACATTGGAAACGACGTGAACTACGCTGTAACGGCCTCTGTTTTTGAAGCGTTTTATTACGACCCGCGATTTAAACCTTCCTTTACTCAAAAACGACACAGTGAAGCGGGTTATTATGGGAGGAAAACAGGTCGCGGTTATTACGATTATTCGGAAGGGGCAAATATTCCACCACCAACCAAAGACTATGCACTTGGTCAACAAATTGTAGATCGTATTTTAGCCATGTTAATCAATGAAGCGTACGACGCTGTCTTCATGCAAGTAGCCACTTCTGAGGCAGTTGATTTAGCTATGACAAAAGGTGTGAACTACCCAAAAGGTTTAATTGAATGGTCGAAAGAGATTGGAACGAATGAAATCTTGAACCGTTTAGAAAAACTTTTCTCCTTTTATGGCGAAGATCGCTACCGCCCTAATCCTTTGTTGAAGAAGGAGGTTTTACAATAATTTCTTTTCCTTTCCATTCATTATCATTAACTTTGTGGCCTAAAAAAAGCAAATATGGCCTATTTATTTACTTCTGAGTCTGTATCTGAGGGACATCCTGATAAAGTGGCAGATCAGATCTCTGATGCATTAATCGATAATTTCATGGCTTTTGATCCTACATCAAAAGTGGCATGTGAAACATTGGTGACAACGGGACAAGTGGTGTTAGCCGGAGAAGTTAAAACCAGCGTCTATTTGGATGTACAACAAATTGCCAGAGAAGTAATTAAGAAAATTGGATATACCAAAAGTGAGTATATGTTTGAAGCAGATTCGTGTGGTGTACTTTCTGCAATACATGAACAATCTTCGGATATCAATCAAGGAGTAGAAAAATCGAATCCTGAAGACCAAGGAGCTGGCGATCAAGGGATGATGTTTGGTTATGCAACCAACGAAACAGAAAATTACATGCCTCTTGCACTAGATCTTTCTCACGCTTTATTAATAGAGTTGGCAAATTTGCGCAGAGAGGATAACGAAATAAAATATTTACGTCCGGATGCAAAATCACAGGTTACATTGGAATATTCCGATGACAACAAACCGGTGCGTATTGATGCGATTGTTATCTCTACGCAGCATGATGATTTCGCTCCAGAAGAGGAAATGTTGGCTAAAATAAAGGCTGATCTTATAGGTATACTAATCCCTAGAGTTAAAGCTAAATACCCTCAATACGCTCATTTATTCAATGATAAAATCACCTATCATATCAATCCAACGGGGAAATTCGTTATCGGAGGCCCACATGGTGACACAGGTCTCACAGGCAGAAAAATCATCGTAGATACTTACGGCGGTAAAGGTGCTCACGGCGGTGGAGCGTTTTCAGGAAAAGATCCATCCAAAGTAGACCGTTCAGGAGCTTACGCTACGAGACATATTGCTAAAAATTTAGTAGCAGCTGGGTTGTGTGACGAGGTTCTCGTTCAGGTGTCGTACGCCATTGGTGTTGCTAAACCAACATCTATCAATGTGGTTTCATATGGTACTGCAAAAGTTAATATGACAGATGGTGAGATTAGTAAAATTGTAGAGTCGATTTTTGACATGAGACCCTACTTTATCGAACAAAGACTAAAATTAAGAAACCCAATATATTCTGAAACTGCCGCATATGGCCACATGGGTAGAAAGCACGAAACTGTGACTAAAACGTTCAGATCCCCTAGCGGTAAACTTGAGACAAAGACGGTTGAATTGTTTACTTGGGAAGAATTGAATTATGTAGATAAAGTAAAAGCTGCTTTTGGATTGTAAGAATGTATATTTATAAAAATAAAAAGGGCCCACATGCAGCCCTTTTTATTGTCAATATGGTTCAACTTATTTTACAAGTTGAATCATTACCGTTTGGTTCTTAATTTTTAGTAAATAAGACCCTTGTCTCAATTCTCTTACATCCAGAGAGTTTACTTGGTTTGTTAATAAACCATTCATGACCTCTTTTCCGGATAAATCACTCAAGCTGAATGGTAAGTTTTGATGTGATTTATCAAACGCAATAGTGATGAAGTCATTCGCAGGATTTGGAAAAACGTTAATTGACATTTGATCGATATGTAAAGTGGACATTGTGGCAAAATGTTCTAAGTTTATGGTATGCCACGTCTCGTTTGTAATTATGGGTTCATTTAAATCAAAGTAAATGTCTGCATTATTAAGTATTGTTGTGCCTGGGGATAAATTCGGTATTTGATCTACGGTGAACGTAATAAACCCATGGCTATTTGGTTCACTGTTTCCGCTGTCAGGAAGGTTTATATTATGAAACGTCCATTCAAGAACTCTTGGACCATACATTTTAAATTCATAATCATGACTTGAAACACCAGAAGTAACAGACATAATGTCCAAATTTTGATCAAGTGTATCCCTTATTACAACAGTAAATGCTGTATCTGTTCCTGTATTTTGGAATCTAATGACATATTGTAGTTGTTGATTCGGTAAAATGAAATGTTGATCGGTAACACCTGTAGGAAAACCTCTTTTATCATTGGGGTCATAACTTCCTGTAACTATTCCACAGTAGATATCATTAACTGGGTCGGCATCATCAAGTGGTAAATCATTTACGTCTCCATTACCTGTTCCTGGCCCGCAACCTTCAACATGCGCATTGGGATGAGAATTACCAGGATGTAAAGGATGTTGTTCAGCATTTAATATCCAAGTTCCTCCAGTTGCAGGAAATGTATAGGTTGCTGTTTCTCCACCAGCAATCATAATGGAATCAACATAGTAAAGAACACCATCTAAATAAACAATCACTGGAGAATAGCATTCCATGTCACCTCCACCAAAGCTTCCTGTATTTGTTACTTCAAAAACAATACTGTCTCCCGCACACCATCCTGAGACACTCAAACTCGACTGATCCCATGGTAAGGTGCATGGTGAAGGAAGATTTGCAATCAGTCCTCCTCCATAAGTTTGGGTTGAAATGGTATCCAACATACAAGGTTCAACAGGAAATATTTCCGATTCCATGCATAGGTTTTGATTCAATTCAGCATCACAACTAATGGTAACATTTATAGTGAAATTTATGACTTGACCCGGAACAATATTTCCGGTTAAAAAGCGATAGACATTATTACCCTGAGGGGTGAATGGGTAAGATGATGAATTTATTGTCATTAATGGATCTAATGTTACATCAACATATGAATCTGTTAGAATGGTTGATGTTGACGCACTATTTGTAGCTGAAACATAAATGGTGTTTGCTAAACATCTCCGTAGAAAAGGCGCAAAAATGGAAACATCTGGTTGAGCACAAGGTGCCTCATTGTACATTCCTAAGCTAGGTGCAAAATTAAATACAGTTGGATCTGTAATGGTAAAAGTTCCTGAGTTTCCACAAATTGGAGACCATAAAATATTTGTTGTATCCACGGTATAGGTATAGTTGCCTGCAGGTAAATTATCGACATACCAAATACCTAATTGATTCGTAATTGCTACGTAATTTCCTGGTTCAATTATCACAGGAAGGTTTGCGATTCCCGGCTCAAGAGAATCTTCTTGACAATTTGTATTTATATCATTGAAAACACGTCCGCTTGTTGTGGTATACAAGGAAGGATCTATGTTTACTTGCCAATTAAAAATGTACCCATCGTCTATTCCTAAGTTATCTTGGACTTTTATTTTCCATACACCATTAAGTGGACAACCTATCAAACTATTGAATGAACCATCAGGCTGATAAACTGCGGTTGGGTTTAACGATATCCCGGTGGTTGCAACGATTGAGTTTCCGTAATTTTGACTTACAGGACCTAATTGATTATAGTTGGAGCTAAAACAGTATTGATAAGGAATTCCGGGTCCACCACCTCCTGCATCGTCAATAGGATTCCCTAAAAAAAGACTACCTCCAGAAGCTCCCCCCGGCAAGAAACCCGGAGCAAAGGAATTTAGTAAAGGGGTAATTTGTCCATTCGGACATTCAATCCACATTTCAAGGTCACCAATGAATGAATGTTCCATTTCTACACAGACACTATTTAAAAATATGGGATCTAAGAATGTCGCGCTCGAAGGTAAGCCGCTTACTACAAAAGAATCTTGGTATTGAACCCCCGTACCATCTGGAAGATAAGTAATGTTATTACTTTGAAAAAGCCCATTATATTGTCCGAATATTCCGAATATTGGCAAAAAAGAAAAAAATAATAACACACTGATTTTCATAATTATATTGGTTTTAGATCTATTTAATAAGACGCAAGCCTCTTACAAAAGGTTGTCTGAAAAGTGAATTTTTCCGAAAACCAAGATAATAGTATTGTAAAATATTAATTAAAAAAGATACTTTTTTGTTTTATTGCTTATTGTAAACAACAACTAACGTTTCAAAACTTATTTCAACTACTCTCCCGGGCAATGTAAAAACTAATATCTTTAGGACGTAACTTATAGACCATTTAAATTGTTTTATAGAAAATAAAATACGATGAAATATCTCTCCAGCATGCTGTTTGTCTTCATATGGACTTCTTTTACGTTTTCTCAGAAAACTTCTGCGTTGAATAAGGTCAATGCCTTGCGTTATATTGATAAAGGAAATCAAGAATATAACGAAGGAAGAGTAAGTAGTGCTTACATGAGCTTTAAGCAAGCTTCCGTTACAGATCCTACGAATTTCAGAGGTTTTTTAGCTTTAGCAACTGTTGAATTGGAGTTGAATAGTTATTATGCAGCGCTTGAACATGCAGCTAAAGCTTTTGAACTCGCGAAAAAGAAAAAAGATGGCGAGTTAAATTTTGTCAAAGCGTCAGCTCATCACCGCATGGGTGAATTAGAATCTGCTCTTCAACATTATAAAGCAGCTGAAGTTGGTTACGGTAAGTCGATGTCGAAAGAGTTAGAAATCCCAACATTGATTTTACAATGTCAATTTGGTTTAGAAGAATTGGCAAAAGGAGCTAAAAATTTACGAAAACCCTTAGCAGAAGAATTAATGACTAAACACGATGAGTATGGTCCTATTCTTACCTTGGGAGGAAAAATCTTGTTTTTTACAGCTCGGAAACCGGAAACAACGGGAAACAACATGAATCCGGATGATCAGCGCTTTTTTGAAGATATTTACCAAGCTGCTTGGAATGAAGAATCAAAAACGTGGGTGCTCAATGAAGAGGCAATAGAAGGTGTGAACACAGAAGGTTTTGATGCGTTAAACTACGTTAGTGAAGATGGTATGTATGCTTTGGGTACGCTCAATACTTCTGCATCTAAAGAGAAAACTACGGCCTCATCTGAAATTGTGGAATACGGTTCTGGAGATCCGGGAATATTAAGTTCTGCGACTATGATTAATCATAAAGATTTAAACACATCTTATTTTGAAGGTGCAGCTACTGTTTCAGATACAGTGATTTTTGAGGATGAAACCACCTCACAATGGATGGTATTTGTATCAGATCGCAATGGAGAGAAGTCGATGACCGATTTATACGTAGTGGAAAAGAAAGACGATGTATTTCAGCAAGTTCAAGCAATGCCTAAAGGAATTAATACTACAGGAAGAGAAACTACTCCTTACCTTTCACCAGATGGTAACACCTTGTTCTTCAGTTCCGATGCATTGCCTGGTATGGGAGGTTTCGATATTTACTATTGTAAAAAAGAAAATGGGACTTGGGGTTCTCCGGTTAATTTAGGTGCTCAATTTAATTCGGTTAACGACGACACCCACTTTCAATGGTACCCAAGTATGAAAAAAGCAGTTTTGGCGAGTATTGCTGAAAATGACGAATCCTTTAACTATCAGCTTTTCGAAATAGAATTGACAGGATTGGATCTGCCTTTCTTGAAATAATTTATGGATTTTTTACTTTAAAATCATCTTACCTAAAATTAAGCTATGAAAAACATTTTTTTTGGCATTGCAACAATGCTTGTCTTTCCCTATTGGGCTCAAAAAGAAGTTCCAGTGACAGCCCCGCTTCAAAAAGCTACAGTTTTTTTTACCGGTGCTCAATTGCATCATGAACATACGGTAGAATTAAAGCCGGGAAAACAAGAAATCATTTTTCAAAAATTGACAGATTTTATTGATCCAAATACGGTTCAAGTTAAAGCTATGGGAACGCTTACGATTCTCTCTGTGCGAACAAGAAAAAATTACGAAGACCCAAAAATTAGCAACGAAGAAATTGAGAAATTGAACACTCAAAAAAAGACACTAGAATTAAAGAATGAAGCCCTTCAAAATGAATACAACGTTTTGGATATGGACCGAAATCTATTGTTGAAAAATCAGGATTTGAAAGGGAATGACCAAGGATTGAAAATCGCCGAATTGAAAGAGGCTTATGCCTTTATGCATCAAAAATTGATGGAAATTAATTCTCGTCAGTCTTCAATCTACACTGAATTAGATGAGGTACAAAAGCAAATAAATAAGATTGAACAAGAAATACTAAGTCAACGAAGCAAACCGGTTATCAATTATTCCGAAGTCGTTGTTGAAGTCGATGTTGAAAAGGCTGGTGAAGCGTCATTTTATGTTCAATATATTACGCCCAGAGCTACGTGGAAACCATATTACGATATGCGAAGCGATGGCATTGGAAAACCGGTGAAATTGGAAGCGAAAGCAAATGTTTCGCAAACAAGTGGCATAGAATGGAAAAACGTAAATGTTGTGTTGTCCACTAATGATCCTTATGAAAATGCCCAAGAACCAAATCTCAGTCCTTGGTATATAAATTATAACAACGCGCCTCAAAAATATACACAAACAACGCGACAATTACCTACTGTTGATTATTCCGGACAAAAAATACGTGGTGAAGTGATTGATGCATCTACGGGTTTATCCTTACCGTTTGCTAAAATTACATTCCCGAGTAATCCGAATGTTGGGGCAGTAACTGATTTTGAAGGGAAATTTGAAATCATTGTTCCCAAAGGAGAAACACAAATTAAATCAAGCTATATTGGATTCGATCAACAACAACAAACCATTAACTCTGCATACGTAAAGTTTTTTCTGAAACCTCAAACTGTGGACTTGAAAGAGGTTCAAGTTATGGCTAGCAGAGCAGTTTCAAGTCAAGTAATGACAATTGGAGGTGTTGCATCTTCCTATGCGGATGGCGATTATACCCTTTCGCGATCTGATGTTGCTGTTCGTGGTGCAAGAACCAAAAAAGATGGAAAAATGCTAGTTGACAAGGATAAGGAAGAAAACTTCAAAAACTATTCACCGACCGTAACAACTATTGTAGAAAAGAAAGATATGCGTATGGAGTACACTATTCTTTCCAAAATGTCTATTCCGACGGACGGAATGGATCACAAGGTTAGTATTGCTACTTTTGATATGAACGCAAATTACGAATACCATGCAATTCCGAAAGTGGATCCAAGTGTGTATTTATCGGCACAAGTTTCGGGCTGGGAAAAATTAAATTTATTAAGTGGGGAATCAAATATTTATTTTGATGGAACTTTTCTTGGAAAATCGTATTTGGATGCGAGCACTACAAAAGATACTTTATCTTTTTCCTTTGGTAAAGATTCTAAGATGAAAATTGAAAGAACGCGCATTAAAGAGAAATCAAAACAACGATTGATAAACAATCGACAGAAGTTTGAAGTGAGTTGGGAAATAAAATTAAAAAATAATGGAGGAGCCATAATTCCTGTCGTAATAAAAGATCAGTTTCCAATTTCTTCCAATTCAGATATTAAGGTGAAAGAAGGCGAAGCTGGCGATGGAAAGGTTGAAGAAAATTCAAAAATAATTACATGGATATTTAAAAATGGTATTCCTAGTTCTCAGGCCATAACGTTTGATTATTCAGTTGATTATCAAAACGGCATTCGCTTGTATTTAGAATAACTCGATGTGACTTGCGGCCAACACAGAACTTATTTGTAATTTGGTCGTGAGAAAATGCCACGTCTTTTTTTTCATATTGCCTACAACGGAACACCTTACCACGGGTGGCAAATTCAACCGAATTCATCAAGTGTTCAAGGCGAAATTACGGAGGCATTAACGAGATTAAATAGCAATGAGCCTGTTGAAATTGTGGGTTGTGGAAGGACGGACACAGGTGTGCATGCAGCAAATTATTACTTTCATGTAGATATATCCATCTATTCACCAGAGGAGCTTAAATTCAAACTGAATAAAATGCTTCCTGAATCCATTGTTGTATTTAGGGTTTTTTCTGTGCCTAATGAACTTCATGCTCGTTTTGATGCGCGTTGGAGGACTTATCGATATTTTATTCATCAAGAAAAAGATCCATTTAAAGAAAATCAAAGTTGGTATTTTACGCCCTTTTTGGATATGCGAGCCATGAATCAAGCTGCCAAATTACTCCATGGAAACCAAGATTTTACCTCATTTGCACGTCTACATACCGATGTAAAAACAAACATCTGTGAGGTAAAGAAAGCAAATTGGTACATTAATGAGAATAAGCAATTGGTTTTTGAAATAACAGCGAATCGATTTCTTCGAAATATGGTAAGAGCAATCGTTGGGACTTTAGTCGACGTTGGATTGAATAAAATAAGACCGCAAGATGTTGAAGCAATACTCAAAGCAAAGGACAGGCAAGAAGCTTCGGTTTCTGCACCAGCGTGTGGGCTTTATCTGTGGGATGTGGAATACGACACTTTGAGTGAATGAAATTTCTATTAGTTCTTTTTCTAATTCTTTATAGCTATGCGGCTATTCGTTATCACATTGGAAAAGAATTGGGACCAACTGCATTTTTGTTTGTTTTGAATAAATCCTTGGCTTGGTGGTGCGCAAGTGTTTTGTTGTTATCGTTATTGCCACTAGATAAATTACAACGATTTGGTTTAACAAAAAGAGCAACAGGTCTCTTTGGATACACTGTTGCTCTCGTTCATGTTCTCGTTACTTTTTACCTACTTAGTCCATCATATTATCCCAAATTTTTTACTCTTGGAGAATTAAATATTCACGGCTGGACCAGTATTTCAATAGGGTTTTTATCTCTATTTTTCTTTTCATTTCCTTTATTTGCCACTTGGAAGAAGTATACTGCTCACCAATTCTTTAAATTAGGACGTTTAGGAGTATTGTTGAATGTTTCACATGTATTTTCAATTGGTTTTGACACGTGGTTTCCAGCCGATACATGGCCTTACTATTTACCTCCAATAACTTTAATTTTTGTCATTCAAGCCCTAGTAATTTTATTCTACAGATACGTTCTTTTGAAAAATTAATCTTCCCCGTATTGTTGTTGGTAGGAGCGGTATAGGTCAAAATAGCTTTTAGTTTCGAGGATAATGGCACCTCCCAAGGTGTCACCATATTTAGCCGGAAGCCCACCGGTATATACCATCATCTTACCTATGGCACAGCTAGGCACATTAAATACTTCATTGGATTTAATTCCATCCAATACATAAATCATGTCACCTTTTCTTGCTCCTCGAAACATTAACTCACCGTCGTCAGACATTCTCACTTCTGAAGACATGGTAGTAGCCAAGGTTTTCACGTCGAATTTTACTGGGCTTCTCTTTATTTCGAGATCAGTTAGTTCTTTTACAGGCAATTCTCCATGAACCAATCGAACACCAGCCTTCAAATTCACGGTTTTCAATGAAAGTGTTTTGGCTTCAAATTCGATTGTACCCAGGTTGCAATATGCTTCAATAGGAACATCTAATGGGATATTCCGCATGGTATCGGTCTTAAATATTATGGTCATGTAATATTTACCAGATGGTACTGATGGTATTCTAAATCTACCATCTGGATCAGAATATGCCTGATAAAGAGAGCCATTGTCATCGATTATCATTCGAGCACGTAACAATGGTTCTTTGTTTTTTAAATTGATTACGGTACCAATTACTTCTCCCGTTGATCGTTGCGCTGATGAGTTTACTGCCACTAGCAGAATCCCCAAAATTAATAAATGTTTCATATGCTTACGTTTAAGCTTAAGATGCGAAACAAATAAATTTTCCATAAAATTATATGGATGCGCTGCTCGTAGGAATTTCTCGGTCCACTTTTTTAAATAGTCCTTGAAGAACTTTTCCTGGGCCAACCTCCACTACTTGCTTGCACCCATCTGCTAGCATGTTTTGCATAATTTGGGTCCATTTGACCGGGCCCGTAAGCTGCGACACAAGATTTTCCTTTATAGTTTCTGGGTTTGTTACGGAACATGCATTAATATTTTGATAAACGGAACAAATTGGTGTTGAGAATTTTGTCTCTTCAATTGCTGCCGCCAATTCTTCTCGAGCAGGTTCCATAAGCGGTGAATGGAATGCTCCTCCTACTTGGAGAATCATCGCCCGTTTTGCGCCAGCTTCTGTAAGTGCGTTACACGCTTCTTCTACAGCAGGAAATGCTCCTGAAATCACCAATTGACCGGGGCAGTTGTAATTTGCAGGAACGACAACACCGTTTATTGTTTTACAAATTTCTTCGACGATATGATCTTCTAACCCGAGGATTGCAGCCATGGTTGAAGGCTCTATTTCACAAGCTTTCTGCATGGCAAGTGCTCTTTTTGACACTAAACGTAAGCCGTCTTCGAATGTTAAAGTTTTATTAGCTACTAATGCCGAAAATTCTCCCAGTGAATGACCGGCAACCATATTCGGTTGAAATTCATTCCTTAAACAAGCTGCAAGAATGGTGGAATGTAAGAATATCGCTGGTTGTGTAACTTTTGTTTGTTTCAACTCATCATCAGTTCCTTCGAACATGATTTTTTGAATATCAAATCCTAATATTTCGTTTGCTTTCGCGAACATTTCGCGTGCAATTTCGGATTGATCGTATAGATCTTTTCCCATTCCGGAAAATTGTGCACCTTGACCAGGAAAAACGTATGCTTTCATGAAAAATATTTTAACAAAAATAAGAATTAAGTTTAGTTGAAGCCATTACAACTGGCCATCGGAATGGTATTTTCCTTTTTTAAAAATTCTTACCTTTTTGGAAATACCGTCAATATCATATTCAAATACCTTACCATCCCATAATTGTCCACCTTTAAATAACCCATCGATCCAAATAGCATCATTTTCATTGTACAACCTATTGTGCCCCTCAGGATTAAACTTCAAACCTTTTGTTCGGGGTTTTTCAACGAAAGGAGGAGATACAGGCTTTTTGACAGTTGTTGTTGGTTGAACGATTATTTTTTTAGGTTCGTATTTTTGTACGTTTTGTAGCTTGCCATCGGAGGAAAAAGTTGTTTTTTCTTTTAATGACCCATCACTAAAATACCTCTGCAGTGTTCCGGTGGGTTTACCGTCTTTCATGGAGTATTCTAATTCTATTTGACCATTAGGATAGAAGTATTGTACCAAACCTGATTCTTTTCCTGTGCTGTTGTAAGAGGCTTTATACGCAGGTTGTCCATTTGAATGATTTCTAATATATTTTCCTTTAAATGAATTATAACTAAAATTCCCTTGCTCCTTGAGTTTGCCATTTTCGTAGAATCGGCTATATGCACCATAAGGCCGGTTGTTAACATAATTTCCATTTAATTTGGCTGTCTTGCCGTCAGGGTAATATTTCACCCATATCCCCTCCTTGTAGCCATTAACATAATTCCCTTCTTCTATTTTTACCTGAGGTTTGTAGCCCGAAGATGGCCTGTCTTTTCCGTAATAAATCCAATGGCCTGTTCTTTTTCCCTTGCTGTCTTTTTTGTTTTGTGAAAAAACAACGCATGGAAGTAAGAAAACAAGGAGAAAACTGATCCGCATGATACTAAATTAAAAAAATCCGCTAGTTTGTTCAATAATATTTTGTGAATAAAACACAAAAAATTGGGGAGTTCACGCATGATGCGTGCCAAAAAATTAACTTAATTTTGTTCAATAATGTTAACACTAGACCCAAAAACTTTACCTATTCCAAAACTTCATCAGTACCTGTTAGGTGCTGTTGGTCCGAGACCAATAGCCTTCGCCTCTACTTTGGATGAAGCAGGAAATCCAAATTTAGCTCCTTTTAGTTTTTTCAATGTGTTTAGTGCCAATCCACCTGTGATGATATTTTCTCCTGCACGATCGGGAAGAAATAATACAACGAAGGACACCTATAATAATGTGAAGATGATACCGGAGGTGGTAATTAATGTTGTGAATTATGCGATTGTACACCAGATGAGTTTGGCAAGTTCACCCTATGCACCAGGGGTAAGTGAATTTGAGAAAGCTGGATTTACCCCACTTGCTTCCGAGTGTATTCGACCATTTAGAGTTGCAGAATCTCCTGTTCAATTTGAATGTAAGGTAAATGAAGTCATAGAATTGGGAACCGAAGGAGGCGCAGGAAACTTAATTATTTGTGAGGTGGTTAGAATTCATATCGATGAGAATGTGTTGAATACCGATGGTATGATAGACCAGCATAAAATTGATTTAGTATCAAGAATGGGAGGGAATTGGTATTGCCGAGCAGATAATTCCTCCATGTTTGAAATCCAAAAGCCAATTACAACATGCGGTATTGGTTTTGACCAGCTTCCTTCTGACATTAAATACAGTAAGGTGCTTAGCGGAAATGATTTAGGTTTTTTAGCAGGAATTGAAGAGATACCCAATGAAACGGATGTCAATGAATATAAATTAATAGAATTAAGTGAAATTTTCTTATCTTTAGAAAACAAGCCTCAAGAATTAGAAACAGCATTGCATGTGCGTGCAAAGACATTGATTGAGGAGCAACAATTGGAGGAGGCATGGAAATGTTTGCTCAGTTTTAATAATAGGTAAACAACAACAAAAATTAACGCATATGTTTAAAATTCAAGGTACCGTAAAGGTTGTAAATCCAACACAAGTTATTTCTGATCGTTTTTCAAAAAGAGAATTCGTTATAGAAACACAAGATACATATCCTCAACAGGTATTGTTTCAAGCTACGCAAGACAAATGTAGTCTTCTTGATCAAATTCAAGTTGGTGAGTTTGTTGATGTATCGTTTAATTTACGCGGCAGAGAATGGACAAGTCCACAAGGAGAGGTAAAGTATTTCAATACAATCGAAGCGTGGAGAATAGAACGAGTTGGTCAAGGAAGTGGAATTCCTGCAGGAGGTCCTTCGCCAATGTCTCTTGGCGCAGATCCTATTCCTGTGGCACAAACGGCTAGCGCACTAGAAAGCGACAATAATGACAACGACGATTTACCTTTTTAATTCGTGGGTTAAATAATGGGAATGGGCTACTAAGGTGGCCCATTTTATTTATGCTTATTCGCAATACGTACTGTATAAATCCATGTATTCAAAAACAATTTCTTTTGCTCTTTTGGAAAAGTCTTCTTGCAATAAAGGATTGCTCCGCACATTGTCGCAGGTTTTGTAGACTTCGCACCAATCTCCTTCAAATAAATATTGCGCAGTAATTAAA
>JBIJBD010000050.1:0-14587 GCA_044345395.1 Crocinitomicaceae bacterium
GTGCAGTGTTGCATTCGTTGAACCTCCAAGTGCCGAAACCATAACCATCGCATTTTCAAATGCTTTGCGCGTCATGATATCGCTTGGTTTTATGTCTTTTTCTAATAACAAACGAATTGCACTTCCGGCGCGTAAACATTCTTGTTGTTTTTCTTCACTTGTTGCAGGATTGGAAGAACTATAAGGTAAACTCATACCCAAAGCTTCGATGGCAGAAGCCAATGTGTTTGCTGTGTACATTCCACCGCAGGCGCCCGCTCCAGGACAAGCATTTTGAATAATTCCTTTATAATCTTCGTCTGAAATTTTATTAGCGATTTTCTGACCTAACGCTTCAAAGGCTGAAACAATATTCAAATCTTCACCTTTCCATTTTCCCGAATGAATTGTGCCTCCGTAAACCATAATAGATGGTCGATTCAATCTCCCCATAGCGATAATCGAACCAGGCATGTTTTTATCGCAACCCATTACCGCGATGATGCCATCATACCATTGCGCGCCACCAACAGCCTCAATGGAATCAGCAATGATATCTCTTGAAACTAGAGAATACCGCATTCCATCCGTTCCATTTGCCATGCCATCACTTACTCCAATTGTATGAAAAGTTAGACCAACCAAATCAGACGCTTGTACGCCCATTTTCACCGTTTTTGCGAGGTCGTTCAAGTGCATGTTGCAGGTATTTCCTTCGTATCCACTTGCTACAATTCCCACTTGGGCTTTTTCCATATCGGAATCAGTTAAGCCAACTCCATATAACATGGCTCGAGCGGCAGGTTGCGTTTCGTCTTGGGTTAACGTTTTACTGTATTTATTTAGCTCCATATTATAAATAGAATTCTTTGTATTCGTTAAATGCTACTCTTCGCTTGTATTTTCGCTGTATGAGGTGACTGTTTGAATCTTCCCATTTCATTGAAAAAACGTGATCGTTAAACTTTCCAATTCCGATAACTTCTGCTGCTGTCCCACAAAAGAAAGCAATATCAGCCGTGTATATTTCTTCAGGTTTGAAAAGGCGCTCTTCTACCTCAATTTCTAGTTCTTTTGCAATTTCAAAAACGGTTGCTCTGGTTATACCTGACAAGATATTACCTAGTGGGGCAGTAACTAATTTTCCATCTTTTTCAAAAAAGAAATTTGCTCCAGGACCTTCCGCTACGTATCCGTTAATATCTGTCAATAAAGCTTCATCAAACCCTTTCTGTTTTGCTTCTGTTGTGGCCAAAATACTATTCGTGTAATGCCCAACCACTTTTGCTTGCACGTGACAACTTTTTGGATTGGGACGTTGGTAAGAAGATAGCATAACGTTTAATAAATTATCTCCTAAATATTTGCCCCATTCCCAAGCCATCATTACGAGATGAACTTCATTCGTTGGAGTTAGTGACATATTTGCACCCAAATAAACCAAAGGACGAATGTATGCATCTTTCAATTGGTTGATTTCTAGTAAATCGTATGAAATTTTGGTTAACTCATCCACAGTCCACGGAAAAGGCATGTGCATTGATTCCGCTGAATATTTCAAACGTTCGTAATGCTCTTTAGCTTTAAAGATTCTGACGCCATCAGGTGTGTCATAGGAGCGAATTCCCTCAAAAACACCACTACCGTAATGTAGTGTCTGAGCATATAAATCTGTTTGCGCTTCCTTTGCTGGAATGTATTCTCCATCGAGGTAAACTTTTGAATCAGCGTTGTAATACATAAGTTACTTTTTTTAAGTTCAAAAAAAAAGCCTTTCTATTTCGAGAAAGGCTTTGAATTATTTTACAAATAACGCTTTCTCACCGGTCGCTTGGAACGATAATAATCACGCTAATATTGTTTTTTTGTTGTGTCATGTTATTTGATGGTGCAAATTTAATGTGCTTTGATATAAAAAACCAAATAAATTTTAATTTTTCTTAAAATTAAAATGCTCTTCAGCTGTATTAACTATATGATTTGCAATAGATAATGATGCAGTTGCAGCGGGAGAAGGTGCATTGAGTACATGAACGGATTTCCCATGCAATTCGATTTTAAAATCATCTCGTGTATCGCCATTTTGAGAGAGTAGTTGAGCGCGAACCCCTGCTCTACCAGGAACAATATCTTCCATAGTCAAAGAAGGAATCATTTTTTGTAATGACCTTAGAAACATCTTTTTCGAAAATGCTCTTCTGTATTCATCAATACCATATTTAACATTACCAAAAAATAATTTCCAAGTTCCGCGATACGTGAGTGCATCCCAAGAATCTCGTAATGAAAAAGCAGTCTTGCTATAACCCTCTCTTTTAAAGGAAAAAACCGCATTTGGTCCGCATTCCACACTCCCATCCGTCATTCTAGTAAAATGTACTCCTAAAAATGGGAAAGCAGGATCAGGAACCGGATATATCAAGTTTTTCACCTTATGTTTTGCTTTTTCACTTAGTTCGTAATAATCGCCTCTAAATGGAACGACTTTCTCTTTCAAATTTACCCCATCCTTTTTCGCTAAACGATCTGCATGTAAACCGCCACAGTACACCATATAGTTGGTAGAATATGTTCCTTTATTTGTGACAATTTCTGACTGATCTTTATGATTTACATGATCTACCTCATGAGCCAAATAAAGACAACTTTTGGGGTTTATTTGAAGTGCTAATTCTACCATTTTATTTGTTGCGCCAACAAAATCAATTATTCCTGTAACTGGGACAAATATTCCTCCTACACATTCTACAAAAGGTTCTATTTCTTTGACCTCACTTGGCGTCAATTTCTTAATTCCTTCAATACCGTTATCAACGCCATTCTTGTAGATATTTTCCATTCTACCCAGTTCAGATTCCTCTGTTGCCACAATTACTTTACCACAAATATCATGAGCAATAGCGTTTTCTTTGGCAAATGCAACCAATTCATGACGACCTTCAAAACAATTCTTAGCTTTTAAGGATCCTGGTTTGTAATACAACCCAGAATGAATGACTCCAGAATTATGACCTGTTTGATGTCCTGCTAATTTAGATTCCTTTTCAAATAAGGCAATGCGCAAATTTGGATATTTTTTTTGAAACTTATAAAAAGTGGCAGCTCCGACTATCCCCCCACCAACAATTGCAATATCAAAATGCTCCATTACATCAATTTTCGGTACTTGATTCGTTTAGGACCTTCATCACCCATTCGTTTTTTTCTGTTTTCCTCGTAATCTGAATAGGAACCTTCAAACCAATACACTTGTGAATCTCCTTCAAACGCTAATATATGCGTGCAGATTCTATCTAAAAACCATCTGTCGTGGGAAATAACAACAGCACAGCCTGCAAAGTTCTCTATACCTTCCTCGAGGGCTCGCAATGTATTCACGTCAATATCATTTGTAGGCTCATCGAGAAGCAATACATTGGCTTCTGTTTTTAATGTCATCGCTAAATGTAATCTATTGCGTTCACCACCCGATAACACGCCGACCTTTTTATTTTGGTCAGCGCCCATGAAATTGAATTTGCTTAAGTAAGCTCTTGAGTTAATTTTTTGATTTCCAATCTCTACATACTCCAATCCATTTGAGACTACATCAAATACTGTTTTTTCTGGATGAATGTCTTTATGCGTTTGATCAACATATCCAATTTGAACGGTATCACCCACCAAAAATTCACCTTTATCTGCCTTGAGTTCATCCATAATCATTTTGAAGATGGTCGTTTTTCCTGCTCCGTTCGGCCCGATTATTCCCACTATTCCAGCAGGAGGAAGTTTAAAATTTAAATCATCGTATAACAACTTATCTCCAAATGCTTTTGAAACATGAACAGCTTCTATTACATTTTGTCCCAAACGGGGTCCGTTTGGAATTGGAATCTCAAGTTTTGCTTCCTTATCTTTAGCATCTTCAGACAACATTTTATCATAATTCTGAAGTCGAGCTTTGCTTTTGGCTTGTCGAGCTTTTGGATTCATGCGAACCCATTCAAGTTCTCGGGCCAACATTTTTTGTCTTTTCGATTCCGTTTTTTCTTCCTCAGCTAAACGCTTTCCTTTTTGTTCTAGCCATGAAGAATAGTTTCCTTTCCATGGTATCCCCTCGCCTCTATCCAATTCAAGAATCCATCCAGCAACATTATCCAAGAAATAACGGTCGTGGGTTACGGCTATGACAGTACCATTGTACTGCTGAAGATGTTGTTCTAACCAATCAATGGATTCTGCATCTAGGTGGTTGGTTGGCTCATCTAATAACAAAATATCAGGATTTTGAAGAAGTAAGCGACACAAAGCCACTCTTCTTTTTTCTCCTCCCGAAAGTGTTGAAATAAGTTGATCATCCGGTGGACATCTCAGTGCATCCATGGCCCTTTCTAATTTGTTATCTAACTCCCAAGCATCTAATGCATCGATTTTATCTTGAACTTCACCTTGTCTTGCAATGAGTTTATCCATTTTATCTGGATCATTCAATATTTCCTCGTCCATAAAGGCCGCATTAATTTCTTCGTATTCCTTTAAAACATCAACGGTTTCTTTAGCGCCTTCCATGACAATCTCCTTCACTGTTTTGTTCAAATCCAATTCTGGCTCTTGTGGCAAATAACCGACCGTGTACCCGGGAGAAAAAACAACGTCACCTTGAAAAGATTGATCCAATCCAGCAATGATTTTCATGACGGTTGATTTACCTGAACCATTTAATCCAATTATTCCGATTTTTGCGCCATAGAAAAAAGAGAGGTAAATATTCTTGATTATTTGTTTTCCTTGAGGTGTAGTCTTTGAAACTCCCACCATGGAAAAAATGATTTTTTTGTCTTCTGACATTTTTGTTATTTTTTAGTTGATGGACAAACGAAATTAGTTTTTGATAATGAAGTTTTTGATAAGGCTCCATAACCACCGATTACATCTACGAGATCATGATAACCTCTAGATTTTAAGATTGAAGCTGCAATCATACTTCTGTATCCGCCTGCACAGTGTAATACAATTCTTTCTGATTTGGGGTAACTCGTGAAATTGTCGTTAATAAAATCAAGAGGTAGTGAACTCGCCAATTCCAAATGCTCGGCTTCAAACTCACCAGGTTTTCTAACATCTATAATTGGTAGTTTCAAGAATTCTGAATTACTTTCTAATTCTTCAGCAGTTATTCTTTCTACTTTTTCTATTACTTTCCCAGAATTTTTCCATGAGAAGAAACCACCTTCTAAATAACCTAAAACATGGTCATAGCCTACGCGAGCCAAACGTTTAACAGTTTCTTCTTCTCGTCCCTCATCAGTTACCAGCATTATTTTTTGTTCTACATCTGGTATCAAAGCCCCGACCCAAGGCGCAAACTGTCCGTCAATTCCGATAAAAATACTATTTGGGATATGACCATTTGCAAAATCTGAAGCGCTTCTTGTATCGAGGATTAGGGCATCGGTCTCATTTGCTAACAATTCGAAGGCTTCAACATTTAGTGGATTCAATCCTCTTTCCATTACCTGATGTATGGAATCATATCCTGATTTATTCATTAAAACGTTCATTCCAAAATAGCCAGGAGGAGGCAAAAGTCCATCGGTAAGTTCTTTTACAAACTCTTCTTTCGTCATATCATTTCTTAGGGCGTAGTTCAATAATTTTTGTTCCCCTATTGTGCTAACAGTTTCTTTCGACATATTTTTACCACAAGCGCTACCTGCTCCGTGGGCAGGATAAACTGTCACCGTATCGGGAAGTGTCATTAATTTATTCCTCAAAGATTCATAAAGCAGTCCAGCCAACTCTTCTTGCGTCATTGCAGCGGCTTTTTGGGCCAAATCTGGACGACCTACGTCTCCAATAAAAAGAGTATCACCCGTAAATACTGCAATTTCCTTATGGTATTTATCTAACAACAAATAGCAAGTAGATTCCATAGTATGACCGGGTGTATGCAATACTCGAATTATCAATTCTCCAACATGCAATTCTTCCCCATCTACAGCAGAGTAATGGTCGTAAGTAGTTGCTGCATTAGGACCAAATACAATTTTCGCTCCCGTTTCTTTAGAAAGATCAAGGTGACCTGAAACAAAATCTGCATGAAAATGGGTTTCCAAGATGTATTTTATTCGAACGTTGTCTTTATTAGCTCTTTCGATATAAGGCTGTGTCTCTCTTAAAGGATCAATGATAACGGCTTCGCCATCAGAATGAATGTAATAAGCACCTTGGGCTAAACACCCCGTATAAATTTGTTCAATAAACATATTTGTCAATAAAATTATTTACAAATTTAATTGTTTGAACTGTTATCGAAGCTATTCTGCACCGTAAACTTTTTCACCGGATATGAACGTGGACCAGGCATAATTCTCCTCAAATACTGGTTTAGATGCAACAGGCTTTTCAAAAATTACAAAGTCAGCCCATTTTCCAACTTCAAGAGTGCCTCTTTCTTTTTCTTGAAATGCTGCGTAGGCTGCCCAAATTGTCATTCCTTTCAAAGTTTCATTAATGGTCAATGCTTCTGTTGTCAAAAAACCATTTATAGGTTCGTTTTTTGCATTTTTACGTTGTACGGCTGCATGGATAGTCAAGAAGGGATTAGTTAACTCTACAGGAAAATCCGTGCCGATTGCCAACATCCCGTATTTTTTGAGAAGTGTGGCATAAGCATACGCACCTTTTAATCGATTTTTACCTATTCTATTTTCAACCCAACGTTGGTCTGAAACGGCATGTGTCGGTTGAACAGAAGGTAAAACACCATAAGTTGAAAATTTTGAAAAATCAGAAGGATCAACAATTTGTGCATGTTCTATCCTAAATCGATGATCTTTTTTGATTTCATTGACTTTTCGATACAATTCTAAAACAATAGCATTCGCAGAATCTCCAATGCAATGTGTATTCATTTGATAATCTAAATCGAGGGCTAAAAGGGCAATTTTTCGCATGGTCTTCAAATCACTTACTTGCAAACCATGATGGTCATGATCGTCTGTGTATGGTCTTTTAAGTAATGCCCCTCTGGAACCAAGTGCGCCATCAGCCATCACTTTAAAACTTCGGATGGATAAGTTTTTATATGAAAAGATTCCATTTTTCTTTGCAAAATCAATATTTTCATCACTTGCCATTAACATCGCATAAGTATTCAATCTAAACCCATGATTATCAATTAGTTTTTTTAACAAGGCAATTTGATCGTATGCAATACCTGCTTCATGAACACTTGTTATCCCGAAGGCAAAAAGTTCCTGTTGAATAGAGAGTATAGCGGATATGATGTCCGCATCAGTGAACTTAGGAATATAGCCTTCAACAAGTGACATTGCATTATCAACTAATAAACCGGTTGGTTTATCATTGGCCACATAGACTTTACCACCTGGTACTTTAGTATTTTTAGTTACTCCAGCTTTATTAAGTAGAAAATCGTTGGCAATTAGAGCATGCCCGTCGACGCGGTATAAGCAAACAGGAATGTCAGGGAATAAGATATTTAACTCTTTATTCGAAGGCAAATCTGTTGTTCCCCAAAGTGATTGATCCCAGCCTCGACCAATAATAAAATCTCGTTTTGTAGTTTTTAGGTATTCCTTACAAGAAGTTAACACCTCGCCCATTGATGTCGAACCAAATAAATTGACCGATAATTTCTGTTGTGCATAAGAAAAAAGATGGCCATGCGCATCAGTAAATCCGGGATATAAATCCCTTCCTCCTGCGTCTATTACTTCATCGGCTTGATATTTATTTAGAATTTGTCTTTCCGGCCCAATCTCAATGATTTTTCCATCCCTGATTGCCATGGCTTCGTGCACCTTCTCACCATCAACCATCGTATGAATTGCGGCATTGTGAATTATTAAATCTACCTTTTCTCCTTTCATACAAGATGAAAGTAGGGCAAGAAAAGAGAACAGAAACAATATCGACTTCATCGGCTTAAAATGGATAACCAATTCCAAAATTTAATATGGGAACAAATGGTTTTGGCATAAGTTTATATTTTTTGATATACATCCATGACTCATCCAGTGAAGGCGTTGGTTCATTTGGATTTTCCACCAAGTATTGATTAATAGCTTGTTGTCCAAAATTAGGGATACCTTCACGATAGTATGAATTCCGGTTGTATAAATCCTTAAAATACCATTTATTTATCCCTGCTAACGACGGATTGTAAACCGGTAAACCTAAGTCCAAACGAAAGACAAAGAAATCAAAATCAAACCGTAATCCAACCCCAACTGACAATGCGATTTCTTTATAAAAATTTGACAACATGAATTGTGAACCTGGTCTTTTTTCATCCTCCTTAAATGTCCAAATATTACCTGCATCAGCGAAAAGCGCTCCTTTAAAAACTCCTCCTAGTGAAAAACGATATTCTAGGGATGCCAATAAACGAATATCTCCAATTTGGGTAGGTAAACGAAGTGAATCTAGATGGTATGCATAAGCCCCAGGCCCTAAGGTTCTTGCACGAAACCCACGATTATCATTGGAACCACCAGCGAAAAAACTATAATCGTAAGGCATTGACGTAACTGAGTTTAGGTAAGGCAACCCACCACCACCATTCGCTTTAAAATGTAGAGAAGATTTTTTCTTGTACTTTTTGCTCAAGATATACTGATTATCTATTCTCACAAATTGCGAATAGGGCACATTAAGAAACTGAAACGATCCGTCATTATTTTGTGATTGAATCGATCGAAAACCACGTAACATATTACCAGCAGCATCGATGGTTGTTTGAAAGTAAATGTCGGCATTAAACAAGGGTTTCTTTCTTTTGGTTACATCCCAGTCCCTTTCTTTATTGTTGTACTCCCAACTCAATTTAAAATCTTGCCATATAAACTGTTTGCTGTACGTATTTTTAAAAAATGGATCGTCTACCGTATTCAAATAATTCTCAAATTCACCTTTGGCATCAAAGAATACATATTTAATGGATGAAGCACCTGGTAATCCAATTTGAAATATTTGTGTTTTGCCAACATAAAACTTCCAAAAACTTGCCAATTGAAATACCTGACGATCGAAAATTGAACGTTTTTCTAGATTATACGTGGTTGAAATAACAGTTCTAGGGCGTTGCCTTTTTGATAGTTTTGTAATTGGGATTGGAAATAGACCCGGCGCATCGAACTTCAACGATGGACCAATTTCTAAGGTATTAAATAACTGATCTCTTTCATCAGCGTTCGCTTTAGTCTGAGACTCAAATCCACCACCAAAGGAAAAGGTTAATTTTTGTGCCCCTCGTGCAATATTCTTGTTAGAATAGTTTAGGGCTGCTGACAATCCTAACAGACCACTAGTATTGGTAGTGAATCGCGGATCGAAACCAAAAGAATGTTTTTCAGACGGTTCTAAATAATAATGTGCGTCAACAATGTTGCTCGATTTCGTTTCACCTACATCTAAAATCAACGGCTTTACATTGTCAAAAACACCCAATAGTTGAAGACTTCGGTATGTTCTTTCCAAATACTTCTCCTTGTATCCATTGCGATGTTCTAAATAATTCTGCAAAGAAAGTAATTCAGGTTTGATCCAAGGCTCTGCTCCATTATACTTTAACATTATTTCCATGTAAGGATCTGGATCTCCCGGCTTTAAATCGGTGAAATTTTTTAACCGTGATTTAGATGCTTTTATACGGTTGTAATATTGTTCTTTTGTAGTGGTTAAAAATTGTGGAGCGAGCAAGTCTTTACTATCCATACCGTTTAATTCTTTTGCAAAACTTCCTTCAACATTCAATGTATCCGATAAATGAAAATAAACGTTTCTAATTTGAGTGGCTTTTAATGGCAATCTATTCAAACTATCACTTTTCTTTTTGTCCAATATTGTCGGGTCAAGATTAAAAATCAATTTAACATTAACCTTCATTGTCCGCGCGTTGGTATCCAATTCAAAAAGTGTATTTGTAGGAAAAAATTTATGGTATCCTTTATCTTTCATATACCTGGAGAAGAGATATCTATGTTCGTCGAGCATTTCGACATCCAAGTATTTTCCGATTAAAGGGTGTTCTCCGTCAAAATCCTTTTGTTTTGTTAAAAACAAACTATGAGGTCCTTTAACATTTGGATTTCCTGCATATTTTATTGTATCAATTACGTAAGGGAAGCCCGTCTTTACACTATATACCGGATAAGCATAGCGCTTTTTCTCGTTTCGATTAATAGTAACAGAAACATTCGAATAATAGAATCCTTTTTTTCTCAAAAAAAGTTTCATCTGCTCTTGAGTCTTTCTAACAAGTATTGTATCTAGAACGACAGGATTTTGGCCATATTTATATTTAATTCTCTCACCAATTGAAATTTTCGTGTAAACAGAATCATTTAGTACTTTGGGTAAATAGCTATCCTTACCCCTAGAAATAGCTTTTAATCTTCTACGTTCATTAATTTTCGCATACTTAACTTTCTTTTGTGCGATTTTTAAAGTAAATAATTCTAGCTTTTCAGAGCGTTTTTTTGCCAAATCTGTTGAATCATAAAGGTTATACAAATATAGCTTCCAAGGTATACCTACGAATTTCTGATTCGGTTGTTGACGCAATACATATTCGATATCTTCTAGTAAAATGGGATGATTGTCTAATTCAATTTTATTTTTTTTGAGAAGATATGCATTTTCCGGAACGTATTTAGCCTGTTTGCATGCCGTAAAAAGCAGCACAATTTGTAAGAATAATATTACATTCGCAATTCGCATTAGAAGTGACAAAAATAAGCAAAGATTGAAAACAATTTCGCAAGAGAAAATAAAGTGGATAAGAAGTCTGCAACAAAAGAAGAATAGAACGCAAGAGCATGTTTTTTTTGTAGAAGGTAGAAAAATGCTTGAAGAAGCCTTAACTCATGCTTCAAAAAGGATAAAATTAATAGTAACTACTGGTAAGGAGTTTGTTCTTTCTGCACCATCAGAAATTGAGGTTTTTCATTGCACAGCAAAACAAATGAGCCAATTGTCCGTGTTATCTTCACCGAGTGATTTTTTCGTAGTCCTTGAACAGTCGCCCGAGATACTACCATCTTCAAATGAAAAATTTGTTTTATTAGACGGTATTCAAGATCCCGGCAACCTCGGCACCATACTAAGAACATGCGATTGGTTTGGCATTAAACATATCGTGTGCTCCCTTGATACCGTCGAACGATATAATCCAAAAGTTATTCAGGCAACTATGGGTTCTATTTTTAGGGTAAACATTGGCTATACAGATCTTGTAGAATACATCAGGACGTCAGATAAAAAAATTCTTGGAACGGATATGGAAGCACATTCTATATATGATTCTTCTGAAAAATTATCCTTGGTAGATGGTCTGGTGATAGGAAATGAAGGTAAAGGAATCAGTCAGCCTGTTAGAGATTTTATAAAAAATTATATCGCCATACCAAGAATTGGTTTTGCTGAATCTTTAAACGCAGCAGTAACTACCGGAATTGTCTTGTCTTATTGGACAAGAAAATAAACATTAATATTTGATTGATTAAGCGAAAAAGAGCGTAATTTTGCCAATTCGCTTTTCATCAATGATAGATACAGACTTATACAAAGCCAAAGAATTATATTCCTTTCAAGTTGACACTGTACTTTCCATTCTCGCTGAATTAAAACAAAACGGTACTGATTTTAATTTACTTTATCAATTGCCTACTGGTGGAGGAAAAACTGTTATTTTCTCAGACATTGCAAAAAAATATATAGCAGAATGGAATAAAAAAGTTCTCATCTTAACTCACCGAATAGAATTAAGTGTTCAGACATCCAAACAACTTTCCGCAATTGGTGTAACCAATAAAGTAATCAGCTCAGAGGTAAAAAACTTAAACGATCAGGATGATTTTGATTGCTTTATTGCAATGGTTGAAACGTTAAATAATCGCTTAAATGAAAACCAAAACTTTGTCGAGGACGTAGGTTTAGTCATCGTGGATGAGGCACATTACAACAGTTTTAGAAAGATATTTCAGCATTATAAAGGAAGAAACATATTAGGCGTCACAGCTACTCCATTAAGTAGCAACAAGGCATTACCGCTAAAAGATCATTACCATAAATTACTTGTAGGTGAATCAATCTCGGGACTCATCGAAAAGGGCTATTTGGCCGATGCCGAAACCTACTCCTACGATGTGAATTTACACGGGTTGAAAATCGGTACTAATGGTGATTTTACAATAAACAGTTCAGACATTCTTTACAGCAATTATTTCATGCAAGAGAAATTAATATTTGCATACGAAGAGGTAGCTATAGGAGATAAAACATTAATATTTAATGCCGGAATTGAAACTTCTCGAAGGGTAGAAGAAATCTTTAAAAAACGGAAATATAATATTCGTCACTTAGATTCTACCTTCAGTGATAAAGATAGAAAAGATGTGTTGCAATGGTTTAAGCATACAAAAGATGCTATTCTTACATCCGTCGGAATCTTAACTACTGGGTTTGATGAGCCAACGGTTAAAACAATTATAATAAACCGAGCCACGCGATCACTTACCCTTTATCACCAAATGATCGGTAGAGGTTCTCGTAGGTTGCCCGATAAAAAAGATTTTAAGATCATAGACCTTGGAAACAACGTGCGAAGATTTGGCTATTGGCAAGATTATATTAATTGGCACGATGCCTTTCGTTTTCCTGACCGCTTTTTAGAATCTAGAATTTCCGAATTGGAAGATATGGAATTTGAAGTTGAATTTGAATTTCCAAAAGGTTTTGAAAAAATCATTGATACACAACTTTTAGAATCTTTCAATATACGGGAATGTTACCTTCAATGCATAGACACAGGAGTTAAAGGAAAAATTGCTATAGAAAAATCTTTAGTAAATCATTTTGAGGCGATTAATGCAAAAGCAAGTAATTTAGAGCATGCGTTGGCTCTACAACATTCCTTGCAAGATCATATAGAACATCGCGTAAAACAATACACAAAATGCATATCAAAGTGCACCGAAAATTACATGAAATATCTCCTGGAAACATACAACAGACAATTGAGTCAAAAAATAAGGTTGGAAGTGCAAGACATTCAATAAAATTGTAATTTTAGTTCCATGATTAAACCAGTGTTTTTCCTTTTAATGACTGCAATCTCCTTTTCAGGAATAAGTCAAGAAAAAAAAATTAAGGCATACCTTGATTCAAAACAGTTTTATTCCCCTGAAATAGGAAATTACATAGAATTTTATTTACAATTTGTCGGTGCAACTGCAAAATATTCGACTGATTCCATCGGACATAAAGCAAAATTAGCACTCTCTTTTCAGATTAAATCAAATGATTTAGTTGTAAGACAGGACGCTTACATACTGGAATCCCCGTTAGCTAAAGACAGTATTCAAGAAGACTTTTTTGACATCAAAAGATTTTCTCTAGCCCCTGGAGAATATGATTTGATTTTAGATATTGTAGACCTCAATCGGGATAAATCGGCAATTCATGCAGCTCAAAAATTTCAAGTGGAGGATCTTTCTACGAATGTTTCTATTTCTGATTTAGAAATTGCAGAACTTGCTTATCCTTCAGAAAAAGGAAGTGTATTTGAAAAATCAGGCATGTATATTCTGCCTTTAATCAGTACATTTTTTCCAAGTGACCTTAACAAAATACCCTACTATCTAGAAGTTTATAATACAAATCAACTTACAGACTCGACGATAGCTGTAGTGCAAAAGATTATTGATGCTTCAACTGGGTCAGTGTTAGAAAATTACACGTTTGCTGAACTAATGAAAAAATCAACGGTTATTCCCTATTTTCGAACTGTAGACATTTCAAATTTGAAAACAGGATCTTATTCATTAGAAATTAGTGTGCTCGACCGAAACATGAAAAGCATATGTCAGTCTAGTTATGCGTTTGAACGATCAAATGATCAATTAGAACAATTCAATATAGAGACAGTAACACTAGACCCAGCCTTTCAAAAATCATTAGCAAAAGACAGTGTTCAGTTCTTTTTAGCCAGCCTAATTCCTATAGCAAAACCAGCAGAGACAAAGAATATCATCAATACATTAAAACTGAAAAATGAGGAGAAATCCCGAAAACACCTTCAAGCCTTCTGGATGCAAGTCGCCAATGAAAAAGGAATGAAAGCCTACGATGAATGGATGAAATATAAGCAACAAGTAAACCTAGTGGAGCGAATTTATAGAACCAATTTTCAAGATGGTTTCGAAACTGATCGTGGGAGAGTTTACCTCAAATATGGAGCACCGAGTACTTTGATTTCAAAAGAAGTTTCATCATCGGAATATCCTTATGAAATTTGGACATATGATAAAATTGGTATTTACAGCAATAGGAGATTTTTATTTTACAATCCAGATTTAGTAAATAATGCCTATCGGCTGCTACATTCGGATATGTTAGGAGAAAGGAAAACTCCAGGATGGGCACAAATATTATCATCTAGAAATACAAATCAAGGAAATGTGGACAATCCAAATCAATTTGTTACACCTAGTGTAGGTAACAACAGTCAAGATTTTTTCAGACAATATTGATGTTCAACGAAGAAATAGCAATTGTTATTTTAAATTTCAATGGAGTAAGTCACTTAAGAAACTTCCTT
>JBIJBD010000196.1:0-4110 GCA_044345395.1 Crocinitomicaceae bacterium
ATCTAATGTACTGAAGAAGGTAATTGTATTTCTTTTTGATAATATAATAGCTTTACTATCGGCAGTAAAAATATTATTGTGATAATAATAAGACTTCAATTCATTTGAAAGGGATACTCCAGAATTAAAATTAAATGGATTTAAAAACCATAAAGGACTTGCCGATATTTTTCTAATTATTTTTCCGTCATAGGTATTAAACAATGCATAGCCTCTATGATTGTAAGTAGAAAACAAAAACTGACTATTTGGACTAAATCGAATAAAATTTACCGGCACTTTTGCTTGAAATTGTTTAATTAATCCTCCACTCGCTTTATCCCAAATAATAACCTTTGAATCACATGAACGTGTAGCTATGAATTGACCGTTATTACTAAAAATAGATTCATGCGCGCAACTATTATGACCGAACAGTTGAAAATAATTTGTCCCAGTTTCAGAACTCCATAAATACGTATCATTTATGCTTGAGGAAGTTACAATTGACTTACCATCAATACTAAAATTTGCAGAAAGAATTGATGCACCATTTACATGTCCTTTAGGTAAACCAAGTCTTAATTCTTGAGATAAAGGATATTCTTTCAATAAAAAAATGAATGAAATACTTAAAAAGCACTTTAACATTTTGTAAAATTAAAAATTCCTACCTCACCCCCCAATCCACTGTGGGGTATTTGGCGCACATTTCTTTTTGTGCGTTGGATAATGAGGAGACTGGATACCTTCATCGGGTCCGTCCTGTTGGAATATAATGCATGTTGCTTTCCATATACGCACCCTTTAATTGGTCTTGAACCTCGCTATCGAAGGAAGAAATTTCCTTTAAAAACTCCTGCCATTGATGCAACATCTGCTGTCCATCTTTTTCTTCGGGAACACGAAAACTTCCTTTAAACGCAAAAGGCTCCACATCAGATTCATTTCGCAATCGCAAAGTGGCTGTCCAACTATAAGTCCCTGATCCTTTAGTGGTAATAAAAAATTGCTGGCCATTAATTACTCCCAAATCTTTAATCTTACCATCTGGATACTCAAGTTTAACCTCCGTTATTTCTACCTCTTCATTCCAAAGAATAATCCACACTTCATTCGCTAAAAGCGTGTAAGCATTTGGTAAGGTAAATTCAACATCCTGCCAGTTCACAGCTTTTCCACCGCCCCGAGTAACAGCTCCTGATTTAACTTGGGTTTTACTTTTCTGCATTTCATCCGAGAATAATACATTCGAATAAGCACTAGCTGAGGACTCTTTTTGCTTCTTTAATAAACTTGATAACTGACTGTATGAGTATGCTTTAGGTTCTTTTAATTGAATTAATTTCTTGCCTTGGCGAACCATTGCCACACTCTGAGATGCGATAATAAGTTTTGAACCCGCTTTTATCGGTTGCGTAATATCCTTAACCGTAAGTTTTTGATTGTTTAAGGTTATGGAGCCACTTTTAACCTTTACAAAAATGTCCTGACCATTCACCATGCCTGCCGCAAATACCAAAACGATTACTAGGAAACTATTCATCCAATTTTTCATGTTTCTTTCTTTTTTTATGTTGATATGCTGCAACCCACTTCTCAACAAATGGGTCGAATGTTTCGATAAACTCCTCTAAAATAAGTAATTCTATCAATGTTGCCCCTACCTGAATATAGATGTTATACTCCATTAGATAGATAGAGAGCCAAATCCATAAAACGCTAAAAGCAACCAAGCCAAGAATTAGGTACAATTTAACGGGGTGGTTGATAATTAAGAAGACCATGATAAACATAACCAGGTTAGTTAAGATAAAAATTAACCAAGGGCTCGGAACAGACAGAAAATGATCGTCCAACATATTAGAGAGCGCATTAGCGTGAATTACAGGACCGTACATTACCGGCAAGCGATTTACCATATCCGTTGAATCCGTAGGCACTGGAAATTTATCTTCCATATCTTCTTCTTTACTTCCAAGGTGCCCAAAAATCACAATATTGTTCTGTACATAACTCTTAATGGAACTTGGATTTTCAAGAACCTGGTCTGCATTTACATAGTGGTATTGTACCGAAAAATCTCTATCGGTTTCCATTTCCTCAAGATGAGACAATCCGTCGTGAATACACGAATATAAAATAGGAAAAGATTCCCACTCTGCTGCACGTGAATATCCTCCTCTCGCTTTCAAAAATAGTTGATAAGCAAAAGTTTCTTTACCCCCTTTATAAAAACGAATAGAATGTTGTTCAGAAGGCAAATCCACATCTCCATAGATCACATTTTTTGGCAAGGGTAAATATTTTTCCTTGCTGGAATAAGCGAAAACGATATTCTTTTTTGTAGCTGCCAGATTCCGTAATTCCGTGGTTCCAATTAAGGTATCATTGTTTTTAAACGTAATATCTACCCCAATGGCTTTTGGCGAGAATGTCGATACACTGTCTATTATTTCCGCCAATTGCAAGCGAAACTCTTCGCCATCTAAGGACGCCGTATTGATAAGAAAAATTTCTTCCTTGTGAGAACGCTTTACAGCCTCTTGCTCATTTTGTTCTTGTGCTCGATAAAATAAATCGTTATACGTAAAATCAGAGGAAGCTAAATTTTGTATCGAAAAGATTTGAAATGCTTTGGTCTCAAATAAAATCGTTAATCCATAATCCAAAAAGTGGAAAATGAGAAGATAAAAAAAACTTTTAACAAATGTTGCCTTATGGCGTTTCCACATTTTTTAGTTATTTAATCGTTGGCCACAGTAAAAGACACTTTGTTTTGCAACAAGCAATTAAAGATTTCACCGTTCAACTTATTGGAAATTTCAGATGCAACAGCATTAAAAGAAATCGAGTAGTCTATACCATTGTCAACATTGTCAATAAGCACTTTTACTTTAAATACCAAGCCTAATCTCATCCAATTTCTTTTTACCTTAATTATTAAATTATACTCGTCGTCATAAAAGTTCCGTTGAAATTTGTATTTTAAATTCCGAATGCCACTTATTCGCTTCTTAGACTCAAGATTAACTTCATTGAATAAATCATAGGTTTCATTTTCAATGTCTTTTACGATTTCATTATAAGAAAAAAAGACAGGCTGAATATCGTTTAATTCATTTGAATTCTTTAGCGTCATTTTTCCACTAAAATATGTTTTGGCTTTAGGTTTATTAAGCGTAATTCGATCGGAAAAATTAGCATTTACGTATGTAGCTAAATTACTATAACTACTCATAAGTGAATTTTCTATTTTTTGTTGGTCTAGTTCCTTTTTACTTAAGATTACACAAACTTCATCTCCCTCATAATAACCCTGTGTTAAAGGAATACCTGTTAATTGATCGCTTGGAATGATTAATCCTGAATTAATCCCTTGATAAAAATTTGAAGAACCTTTACTTGGACTCAATAATGAAACCTTTCCACCGCAACAAATACTGAAAATATAGGCATAAAAACCATCTGGAATATTATTTTTAATAGAAAGGCTATATTCAGTTTCATCGGAAGGATAATTAATAACAAAATTTTGGGCCAAGCCACCTATCTTCATATCGGTATCTCTCAGCTTATTGCTTTCTGACGAAATATCTAGTGTAGATGATGTTTTCTTTCCAATTGCAGAAATGGTAAAATCATAATTATAAATCTGTACATTTTTTTCTAACTCTCTTTTGATTCCTTTTAAGGCATATGCTTCATCTACAACTTTTGCAAAATCTGCATATCGAAACCATACAAATCCACTTGCTGACCAATCGTCACCCCAAGAATTTAAAATCTCAAAAGCTCCACCTTCTTTTTTGTCGTCGTATCCGATTACGCACATTGCATGTCCACCAGGATAGGAATCCATAGCTCCATTCCAAACACCATTAACAGAATTACTTTGAATTGAATTATACATTTCAGCGGCAATTACAACCGGCATATTTTTGGAAAGATAATACTTCACATTTTCAATAATATTTGCACCTCCAATAGGAATATAACCTTCTAACCTTCTTGTTCTTGCTTTTTTCAATAAACTCATTACGGATTGAACACTTGAAGAGTCATTGTACAAACGTTGCACGCCAATTCGATTTTGATCAATCTGAGCACATTGATAAGGGTAATCCGCAA
>JBIJBD010000199.1:0-4086 GCA_044345395.1 Crocinitomicaceae bacterium
AAAGGCCAATTGCTAAAAGAATTAAACCAAATAGATGTTGTTTAGTTAAATGTTTTTCCACAGGAGTCAAAGATAAGGCAATATTATTTAATTAGGGTCATCTCATCCACCAAATGCTTCGCCCCGGAATAAATATCCATGACCCACAAAACATAGCGAATATCTACTACTACATTCCTACAGCGAGATGCATCAAACAAATAATCGCTCATGGTACTTTCCCAAGTTCTGTCGAAATTCAATCCCATGAGGTTCCCATTTTCGTCCAATACAGGCGATCCTGAATTTCCGCCGGTTGTATGATTTGAGCCAGTAAAACAAACCCAAAGTTGCCCATTTTGAGCATAATTTCCGTAAGTTTTCTGCTGGTGTAACTCAAGCATGCGCGGTTGCAATTCAAAATCAGCATTCCCGCTGTTGTATTTTGCAATCATTCCCTCAAGAGTGGTGTGTTCTGTATATTTCATTCCATCAGTTGGGGATGATCCTTCCAGTTTGCCATATGTTATTCGTAATGTGCTGTTTGCATCGGGCCAATGCTTTTCATTAGGAAACATCTCTTTTTTACCTTCCACATATAGTTGAAGTAAAGCACTCATGTCGCTCGAAAAGTCCTGATAAGCCGGGATAACGTAATTTCTAAAAGGAGTGATGTAGCTTGAATAATGTTTCAAGCCTAGGTCTTTATTGAGTTTTTTGATGCTCTTTTCATTGAAATTTGATAGAAAATCTAAATAGCGTTCCTTGTCAGTTAAAATTGATTTTGTGTAAATAACATTGGAAATCGACATAATGTAATTATCGTACCCATCCGAAGCTAGGGAATATTTTATGTCCTGTGTAATCCCTTTCCATTGATCCGTATTGTTAAAATATTCTTTCGTTAGTTTATTAAAAATTTCTTTATCTACTTGTGGATTATAATTTTTAAAAAACCCTTCTGCTCCGGACTTTAGTCTTTCCAAGACTGCATTTAATTCACCATTCGATTTGTATTTCTGATAATTCGAAACTAAATCATTGATGACTCTTGCTAATTTAAAATATTCAGGGCCGTACGAAAAATATTCAACCCCCATGGCGTATTTAAACTCCCAGTTGACATCGCGTTCTACCAAGGCATTCATTTCATTAACTACAGATGCGTATTTCTTCCATTCTTCTTTGGAATTGGCGCGTTTAATATATTCTGCTTCTTTGTTTTGTTTTAACGTAACTGCGTCTAGTGTTCTTAAACCATCTATTTGCCCTATCCATTTTTTCCAAGCATTCGCAATGGATGCCTGTTTAGCAGCATACTGTATTCTGGTTAGGTCAGATGCTTTCATTGCAGCATCAATTACTCCCAATGACAAATCTCTCATGTGAATTCTAGCTGGTCGTTCTTTTTCAATGATAAATTTCAAATACGATGATACCACATGTTGTTCTGTTTGACCTGGAAATCCATAAACCATGGTAAAATCTCCTTCTTTTCTATCACGAAATGAAATATTTAAGTACCTAATTGGGGTGTATGGAACGTTTTCTTTTGAATAGGCTGCAGGTTTATTATCTTTCCCTGCGTAGACACGAAAAACCGAAAAGTCCCCCGTATGACGAGGCCAAACCCAATTATCGGTGTCACCACCAAACTTTCCAATTGAATTTGGAGGAGTTCCCACGAAACGAATGTCAGTGAATATTTCTTTAACCATCATATAATAGTCATTTCCGTAATTAAAGGCTTTCACCTCTGCCTCAAAACCAGAATTGGCAACTGTTTCCGATATGATTTTCTTGATATTACTTTGAATTGTAGCTTGATCATCCTTTGAGGCTGCGCCTTTTAGTACCCTAGCTGTTACATCCTCAATTCGCACGATTCGCACTGCCGTTAATCCAGGGTTGGGAAGTTCTTCTGCCAAGGTTTGAGCCCAAAAGCCATTTTTCAGGTAATCTTTTTCAAGAGACGAATGTGATTGAATTTGCGAATAACCACAATGATGATTGGTTAAGAGTAAGCCTTTTGAAGAAACGAGCTCTGCGGTACATCCTCCACCGAATTGAAAAATAGCATCTTTCAAACTGGCCTTATTTATGGAGTAAATATCTTCTGCAGAAAGTTTCATTCCTTTTGCTTTCATGTCCGATTCAAAAGCCGCAATCAGCGAAGGTATTAGCATTCCTTCATCCGCTCTTAGGTTAAGCGTTTGGATAAAAATGAATAATAATCCGATGGTTTTTCGAATAAAATGATGAGTTTTTTGCATAATCAAAATGAACAGTTAAATAAGTTTTATCCTTTAAAGCAAGGAAAGATGTCAAATTTAGTCACAAAAATCTATTTTAAAAACAGGAAAAAGAAATGTTAACTTTGCCACGAATGAAGGTTTTTGACGGAATTGAAAATTTTTACGGAGTTAAGAATCCTATTCTAACCATTGGGACATTTGATGGTGTGCACATTGGACACCAACATATCATTCGTCAAATGAATGAAACTGCAATCAAAGTCGGTGGGGAAACCACCTTACTCACATTTCATCCTCACCCAAGATCAGTGGTTAATACCCAAGGAAATAGCATGAAGCTCATTCAAACCTTGGAGGAAAAGTTAGATAAACTCTCGAAAGTTGGGTTGAGTAATGTTATTATTCAGCCTTTTGACAAAGCCTTCTCGTGTTTGTCCGCGACAACATTTGTAGAAGATTTACTCATTAATAAAATTAAGGCACATCACTTATTTATTGGTTACGATCACCGTTTTGGAAATTCTCGAGAAGGAGATGTTGAATTACTTAAAAAATTTTCCTCACAAGGTCATTTTCAACTTGCCGAAATTTCAGCTGTAGAAATTAATGAGATTAACGTTAGCTCTACAAAAATTAGGAATTCTTTGATTTCTGGAGATATAACACATGCCAATGAATTATTAAATGGCAGGTATTGTATTTCAGGTGTGGTGGAAGACGGAATGAAAATTGGGAGAACAATAGACTTTCCAACAGCAAATATCGGTCAAATTGACCCACACAAGTTGCTACCGAAAAATGGAGTTTATGCGGGAAAGGTGAGTTTCGATAATCAGACATACAATTCGGTTTTCAATCTTGGACTAAGACCGACTGTAAACAGTGACGTAAACCAACCTAAGTTGGAGGTTCATTTGTTGAATTTTTCTGGTGATCTTTATGGAAAGTCCGTCTCTGTTTCTTTTGAACATCGCTTAAGAGACGAAAAGAAATTTGGCTCTATTGTTGCGCTTAAACATCAAATTCAATTAGATGAAAGTCTTGCTCGTACTTTGCTTCGGACTCATTAATTATTTTGCTTTTTCACAAAAAAAAGCACCCCACTACTACCGCTTGGACGAGCTGTCTATGGCTAATTCTGACACCATATTTTATTTAACATTGTCCAAAGAAAAGTTAGACTCAATTCCTTCCAGCATTTACCGTTTCACCGAGTTAAAAGGGCTTGATTTATCAAAAAACAAATTAACTGACATTCCTCTCGAATTAAGCGTCTTTTCAAAACTAGAGGTCTTGAATATTAGCCAAAATAAACTACCATTTCTGCCTGTTTCCGTTACAAAACTCAGCCGACTTAAAGAACTTCTTGCTGCATCTAATCGTTTCAGTTCGTTGCCAGATCAGATGGAAGACTTGACAAAGCTAAAGACCTTAGACCTTTACAATAATGAAATTACCAATTTCGGAAGTGGTTTTTTTAAACTAAAACAATTGAAACTTATCGATATTCGTGGTACTATGTACGGAACTAAAATGCATAAAGATATCGTGGGTAATTTTCCAAATACAAAGTTGGCCATTGATCCTCCTTGCAAGTGCATGGATTAATTTTTTTATCAATTGAAATGTCTTAATTTAGTAACAAATATCTAATATTAAAACCATGATACTTAGAATTTTATTCGTTTTAATAATTACCTTTTTGCATGTAAAATCTAATGCTCAAACTTGGGGTAGTAAGGAATTGTCTGTTGTAAAGAAATATGATCTTGACACCACTGAAATTCGTGGAATAGAAATAACCGTAAAAGACGACTCGAAAATTTCATTTGAATTGGTATTTTCTGACTAT
>JBIJBD010000203.1:0-4043 GCA_044345395.1 Crocinitomicaceae bacterium
ACAGCATTAAAGACATTGATATTGAAGTGACACGTCCATTAACAAAATTAGGATACAGGTTTAGGTTTTCTCCTAGATTTGCATCAACATCTTCGCTTTCAACATTTCAGCTCAGAGGTAGTGATCAGTTTACGGACAACATCATCCGAAATTCAAGAAACTTAAGTTTCAAATCAACTTGTTTTGAGTTGCAACAGCGTTTAGATTTTATTGTGTGGGCCAATGAGAAATTTGGTGCCCGGTATCGAGTGGTCGGAGCAAAATTTGAGCCAAGCAGGAATAATCAATTATATTTTTTTAGTGGAATTGGATTGTTGAAATTCAATCCCAGAGCAGAATTCTTAGGGCAATGGTATGAATTACAACCTTTAGGGACTGAAGGTCAAGGTAGAATTCCTGGTAAAGTTCCATATAAGTTATGGACTCCGACAATTCCTTTTGGATTTGGATTTCGTACAGGTATTTCTAGAATGTGGAGACTCGGAATTGAAGCTACTTACGTAAAAACGTTCAGCGATTATATCGATGATGTAAGCACTGTTTATCAAGATCCTACCGGATTAAATCCTGTTGTCGCACATTTCTCTAATCCGGCACAACAAAATATTCATTGGTTTAGGCCCGGTGATCAACGGGGTGATCCAACACATAAAGATGCATATTACCAGTTGAATGTTGTTCTTTCTAGAAACATTACATATAAGGAAGTAAGATTTCAACGTGTGTTGACTCGGAAAATTAAAATAAAGAAAACATCCAATAAACGGAAGGTTAAGAAATTAAGACATTTTAAGTAATGTAGGGTGCTTTTTCAAAATTTATTTTATCTTTGTAATCTATCCGAACTACAAATGAAGAATATATTCTTAGTTGTTTTTTCTTTAACATCGTTTTTTTTTATTGCGCAGCATGCTAATTTTAACACACAACGAAATTGGTCTTTGCACAAGAAAGAACTTCAAATTGGCTTTGGTGCTACACAATTTAATGGAGATTTAGGAGGTTCGAATTCAGTTGGTCAAGATTATAGTTTGCGAGATCTAGATTGGCCTGCAACTGGTTATGCAGGTTGGTTAGGTTATCGTCAAAGATTTCATCCTTATTTTGCTACAACAACAAGTCTTTGTGTGTTTAACCTACGTGCAGACGATGCTTACAGCGAGGAAGCCACAAGGAATGCAAGAAGTCTGAATTTTAGAAGTTTTAATATCGAAATGCAACAACGAATAGAGTTCATTTTTGCAGCAAATGAAAAATTTGGGTCAACATTTAATTTACCAGGAAATTATTCAAAGAAAAACAGAAGCCAACAATATTATGTGTTCACTGGTTTGGGCTTTATCTATTTTAACAACCAAGGTTACTATGATGATCCAAATGTTGGTGTAGAAAATCATAGATGGGTTAATTTACGTCCCCTGAAAACTGAAGGGAATACTTATTTGCCGTTTACTATGACAGTCCCTACTGGATTAGGATTTCGATTTGGTATGTCTAGAATGTGGAGAGTAGGTATGGAGTTAGCCTATGTAAAAACATTCTCTGATTACATAGATGATGTAAGTACCTTGTATAAAGATCCAAGTACATTTTCAGATCCTGTAGCAGCATATCTGTCTAACCCAGCTTATGGTAATTCCACGTTTTCACCAGGTAATCAACGTGGAGACTCAGATCAAAAAGATGCGTATTATCATGTTAATTTAATTATAACCAAAAACCTTACCTATCGTGATTATGGCCGACAGCGTAAACGTTTTAATGTTAAAGGTGCAGGTCGATACAAGGTGTAAAATCATAAAATAGAAAGAGTAAAAGCGAGCCATTCGGTCTCGCTTTTCTTTTTTAATTAATTTTGACTATGTATAAATTAATACGTTCCATATTTTTCTTGTTTGATGCTGAAAATGTTCATTATAAAGCAATGTCATTATTAGGACTCACATTAAGAATTCCTTTGGCGCCTTATATTTTCAAGAAATCATTTGTTATTGAAAACCACAAATTAGAAAAGGAACTATTTGGTTTAACTTTTAAAAATCCTGTAGGCCTTGCTGCTGGCTTCGATAAAAACGCTACTTTTTTCAATAATTTATTCTACTGTGGTTTTGGGTTTATTGAAATAGGTACCCTCACTCCAGTTGGTCAGACTGGTAACGACAAACCTAGATTATTTCGATTGAAAAAAGACAATGCAATCATTAACCGAATGGGATTTAATAATGAAGGAGTAGAAATTGCTGTTGAACAGCTGAAGTACAGAAAACACAAAGGACTTATTATCGGAGGAAATATCGGAAAAAATAAGCTAACGCCTAATGAGAGTGCAGTTGAGGACTACTTAAAAGCATTTAACGCACTTTTTGATTATGTAGATTATTTCGTTGTAAATGTTTCTTCACCTAACACTCCCAATTTAAGAGATTTACAGGAAAAAGAACCGCTAACGAACTTGTTACTCAAACTACAAGAACGAAATAATTCATTACCGAAACGCAAACCAATTTTACTGAAAATCGCCCCAGATTTAGCAGACAGTCAATTGGATGATATTATCGACATTGTAGCGATTACCAAAATTGATGGGGTAATTGCAACGAATACAACTATTGATAGATCGAATCTTTGTACACCAACTAAAGAATTGGAACAAGTTGGAGCCGGTGGATTGTCTGGTATACCTTTGAAGAATCGATCAACCGAGGTAATTCGTTATTTATCATTAAAATCAAATAAGGCATTTCCTATTATTGGTGTTGGAGGAATTCACAGCGAAGCGGACGCGTTAGAGAAGCTCGAAGCAGGAGCAGATTTGTTGCAATTGTATACAGGATTTATTTACGAAGGTCCAGGATTAGTGAAACGAATAAACAAAGCGGTATTATCAAAATTATGAATGAATTACAGTTAGTTGAGTGTCCCAGAGATGCGATGCAAGGAATGCACGAATGGATTCCTACAGAACTAAAAATTTCTTACATCAATCACTTGTTAAAATGCGGCTTTCATACAATTGATTTTGGAAGCTTCGTTTCTCCAAAAGCGATTCCTCAAATGAAAGATACAGCAGAGGTATTGAAAGGACTTGAATTAAATAGTGATACAAAGTTGCTTGCTATAGTGGCGAATTTAAGAGGTGCACAGGATGCACTTTCATTTTCTGAAATTGATTATTTAGGATTTCCTTTTTCCGTTTCAGAGGAATTTCAAAGAAGAAATACGAATTCTACCATTTCTGATTCACTTAAAAATTTGGAGGAAATTCAGAATTTATGCAGTGCAAAAAATAAACAATTAGTCGTTTATCTGTCCATGGGATTTGGTAATCCATATGGTGAAGAATGGACCCCTGAATTAGTGGCATTTTGGAGTAAGCGCTTGCATTTGGATTTAGGTGTAAATGTTCTTGCCTTGTCAGATACGATTGGTTGTGCCAAAGAGGATGATGTTTCAGAATTGTTTAAATTACTTTGTAATGAATTAACAAATGCAACCATTGGTGCTCATTTTCACACGAGACCAACCAATTCGTTCCCACTGATTAAAGCGGCTTATGAAGCTGGTTGCAGAAGATTTGATAGCGCTATCAAAGGATTTGGGGGGTGCCCAATGGCTAAAGACGATTTAACTGGAAATTTACCAACTGAGGATTTACTTCATTTTTTTAATGTGAATAAAATTAATAATCCAATCGATCTTGAATTATTTAATAATGCCTACTCCTATTCGTCTAAAATTTTTAAATCATGAAGAAAGTTCTACAACTATTAGTTTTACTATCGTTTGTTTATGCTTGTGGTGATGCTGATAAAAATAATCAACTTGATCAAGATGAAGATCAGGAAACGAATAACGAAACTGTTCATAATAAGATTGTTTCGATGGATTTTCACAATAATAAATTTAACAGTATTGAGAAAAATTTACTCCATGAATTAGATTCGTTGCGATTTTTTAATTCGATACCTCAGAGAATATTTATCGAAATTCCTAAAGATAAAAGGGATGAGTTGTTGTCTGAAAAGTACTTTAATTTCATGCCC
>JBIJBD010000204.1:0-4007 GCA_044345395.1 Crocinitomicaceae bacterium
GCAGGAACCACTACCGTCCGCTCTTTTTCAACTAAAATCGGATTGAATTCTTCATCCAAGACAGTTTCCTTAAAGATTTCTTTAGCTGTAGTATTTCCACCTTCGTGAAAACTTATATCGCCTTGCCAAGTTTTAATGAATTCGTCAAAGGGAAATCCATATTTTCTCATGAGTTTACTTATTTCCACATATAATACATCTTCCGGATGTTTTTTAAAATCGTCAATATTCAAGTGAATATTTGCATAATTACCTAATTTTTTCTTGGAATTAATAATTGACGGACCTGATTTCGGTGAAACATAAAAAGGTGAAATCTTTTTGAAATATGTTTTTAAGTTGAAATTAGTGGAATCGTTATCGTGTGCAAACATAGCTTTTTCAATACCGAATTGTTTTAATTTTTTCCAATTGGAAAAAATAACAAGTGACTCATTTTTAAAATTCTCATCACTTAAAAAACTTGACCATTCGGACTTAATATCACCATATTTCGAATTGTGTACTTCTGTCAAAATTCTCGAAAAATCACTACCACTATATAGAAGTAAGTAATTGCCCTCATGAAAAATACTTAATTTTTCCTCTTTGAAATATAGGTAACTCAACCCATTTATATTTTTCTTTTTAAGGTTAAATAAGGTTGTCAATTGGGAAAGGCCACTTTCTATTTTACTATCATCATTTAAATCAATCAAGCAACCCCAGTTACCATTTTCAAATCCAAAAAGAAAGACTGGGTTCTGCAAATTTATTCCTAGTGATCTTGATTGAGACAAAAGAAAATCATAACTTATGAATTGACGGTATTTAATTTTGTTGTAATTAATAAGTCCAGACATTTCTTTCACAAGTTCCAGTGGATTCATAGTGCCAATGAAATCAGCGGTTGGAAGTCGATCAATGATTCGCGGATTTTTCACCTCGTTTTCTCTCCAAGGTTTTAGGTATAGTAAAGCGCCTAATCCTGCGGATAGAATGATGATGACGATTATTTTTCTAAGCATTGGTTATTTAGATACCACGTACAGAGCATTGATTAAATCAAGAAGATGCTTACCTGATTTATCACTTGATTCATAGGTATAATTTAAGGTCAATTTGGTGTGCTTGCTGTCCGTTTCTGTTGAAATCAATTCCATTGCACCAGTTTTTCCTTTGAGAGCTTCAATAAATTCATTTTGACGCGCTGGAAAAAAATCAGATGGCAGTCGATTTATTGTTTCTTTCAAATCAAAATTGGCATACATAAAACCACTTTTCTTCATTGACTTAATGCGCTTAGCGGACAAAGACTTAGCTCCATAACCATCTGAATAATTTTTTGCAAAATCTACGTCATTGGAAAAAATAAATAATCCATTTTTATTAACCATATATAATGGAGCAGCATCGAGGATGGCGTTTTGGAAGCACCAATATTCTCCTTCTTTTTTTAATTGCGACGTCAATCTGCTTAAATGTTTTAGCACTTTTTCTGGAATATCGGCACGTTTTGTTGTAAAACCTAGAGTAAAAATAGGCATGTCTTCAATGGCCTCAGTGATTCTCTCTGAGTATTCGAAAGTTTCTTCGTCATAGAAAAATTCTATCTTTTTTGTTTTAACTTTCTTGATTCCATTAAATGAACCAAACATACTACCTTTATATGTATCAAATAATGCATCTTTATTGATGAATTCATTGAGTAATTCAATCGTTAATACATTCATTGCAATTTGGGCATTTTTTTCATCCTCAAGAATAGGCATTATTACCTCATAAGCCTTTTCATAAGCTTTTCTAAGATTTATATTATATGTAAAGTATCCAGTGCTTTCATTAGGGATATATTTTAGTACATTTTTATCGAATTTACAATCTGTCATTTCATTGTAAATTGATCCGAGTTTTTCCCCATACAATGCAGTTATATCAATCGCAATTGCATTATCTCGCAAAAACATATCACCAAGGATTATATTTCCCTCGTAAATCTCCTTTATGTCTTGATATAGTGTTGGAAGGACTGTTTGAAAATACCAGAGACCATTTGCTTTATCGATATTTCGGGAGTTATCCATGTAAAAAATACCTTCAGAATCGTGTGTGATTTGTTCAGCAAAATGTTTATCGGTACTGTGAAGACTAATTTTTTGGATAAAAATTCTATCTAACACCTGCTTCAGCTGATCTTTTTGAATTGATGCTTCTACACTATCACGCAGTTCATAATAATTTTTAACATTTGGATCGTCTGATGCATCTGGAAAATAACCGTTTCTAATTTCTCCAGATTCATCAAATTCCTGTTCATCCATTACCTCGCCATTTTCATCGAAATAAGAATTGAATGGATTCTCATTTCCTTGAGCGTACCAGATTGAATCAGTTATTTTATCAACATGCGCCATGAGTGGCTCTACCCGAATTAATACGGCATCTGAATTTTTAATAATTAAATTATTGAAAAAAGAACCAAATACTTTTGCCCCATCTAGGTTAGATATAAATTCAAAATCATCAAATATATTAAAAAGTTGGTGTGTGTCCTTTACGCCAAAACTAAATCCAGATACTTCAAATTGTTTATCCTTTCCATAAAAAACATTAAGCTTTTGGTTAAAATCTAATCCGGCATCTTTTAACGTTTTTCCACTTGTAGAACCATCGAACAATTCTTGATGAATTTCTTCCATGAAATCATAATTGATTAATTCGTCAACGGAAATTTTTTGAAAAAGATTAAAGTTATTGAGGGTAAAAACAGCTACAGCTTCTTTTGGTACGAGTTTTTCAGAATTTTGTGTGTAACCCACTTGATAAATGAGCAAGCAAACTAGAATGGTGGTTAATTTCATTTTTCCCTAAATATAGAACGAAGGTAAGCATAATCTTAATCGATTAGTTCTTGTCCTTTACTAAAAAAATACGGTTTTCAAGAAGGTTTTCATTCTCTTTTAGGCTGTAGGTGTCAACTTTCAATAGAATGGCTGTTAAACTTTTAGATAATTTAGCATTTGGATTTTCGAATCGATCAATTTTTCTATCAAATCGTGTAATAGATGTGTAAGTACCTTGCTTTAATAATTCCTCATCTTTAGTATCCATTTTTCTAACTTTTTCAGAGGTCATTTCGGGAATTGATCTTGAAAGCATCATTCCATCCCAAGTTATCCATTTCGTTTTAGATTCGTTAATTTTTTGATCTTTAGTTAATTGGGCGACACCAGATTGAATGGCTGATTGTAGTATTTGAGGCGAACTAAAACTACAACTAAACTTAAAAATGTAATCCGTGTAATTTTCTTCTATTATGACGTTTGAAATCCCTTTTTGGGTAGCTAGGTGTTTCTTAAATAAGGAAACTTTTTCTTTAATTTCTGGAATTTTTGGTACTCTTTGTCCTTGAAGACTATCCAATGCTAAAATTGAATTGACCTTCACTTTACTTGAACTGAGATTAATAGTGTACTTGAAAACACCTGTTCCATCATCATGAATTAATAAATCATCAATAATTTCTATGCATGAAGTATTCAAAAGTCCAGAAACAAGAAGAATTATGTAGGAAAAAGTTTTCATGGAACTTGTCTTTACAAATTTAATACCATCAAAATAAAGTTGATTGGCTAGAGATGTTTTGTTCAAAAATATTTTGTGTTTCCGGTGAATTTATTGCGTTTAAAATATTCGATTTTTTTACTGGATAAGCAATCATACCCGAAGATGGGAAACTAAAGCCCAGAATCCGTTCCGATTCTCCATTCAACCATTCTTCTTCAAGTTCTCTTGCTATAATTAATGGCATTCGTTTTTTTATGTTATGAATATTACTCATTAATTTATTGGCCATAGTTGTTATTATGGTAAAAGAATGTGTAATCACACCTGTTTGTTTATCTAGATTTTCATCAAACAATCCAATCATACTGAATAATTTTTCGTTTTTTGGACGAATAAAATATGGAATCTTTTCCTTACCTATTGTATGCCATTCGTAAAATCCTGTGGACGGAATGATACAA
>JBIJBD010000055.1:0-14055 GCA_044345395.1 Crocinitomicaceae bacterium
CAACGCTTATCTTTTGAAAAATTTATATTTGTCAATCCTGCAAGATCGATAGTTTTTTTATTGACAACATCTAATAACTGTGAAGAACCTCCTGAGCCCGTTATAAATGCGAAATTGTTTTTAGAAGAAAATAATGCGTCGTATTCTCCAGCTTTTAATTCACTTCCGTTAATTTGTCCACTAGGGTAACTAACATTTTTAATATCCTTATTCTTAGATGGATCTAAAATTATTCTATAAGCTCTGTCGATTTTTCCTGCATCCGCATATTTTATCCAAAAAGTTCCATTTTGCCCAAAATCATCTCCCCAACTGTTGACAATATGAAAAGCACCACCTTCTTTTTTATCATCATAACCAACTAAGAGCATGGCGTGACTTCCACTGTATGGACCTTCGTTTTTTCCATCCCAAACGCCATTTTTAAAATATTGATCGTCTGCCCAACAACGTTGTGCATAATAATCTATTATTATTACAATTGGTGAATTTTGAAGTAGAGCCTTTTTCAAATCTTCAACTTTACTTGCATCTATATAGGTGAAATCATATATTTTATCAGGAAAATGAGTATAATATGGGGGGAGTACATTACATCGATACATATTTTCATCTAATTCCATCTTACTACAACCATATTTTTTTATCTGATTCAAATACTCGTATGTGAAGGCTCCATCCGAACATTCTTTTAATTCGCAGGCTATTTTTGTGTAATAATAATCTGGCCCCTTAGTTCTTTGATAATAACTACAAACTGAATCGTAATATAATTTATAGGCGGAGTGTGCACGAATTGGCGAAAAAGGAGTTTCTTCAAAATCTCCATTTTCAATTCGTTTTGCAATTGACATAGCACCATAAACTGAGGACCAAGAAACACATGACCCTATTCCACCTTGGCTTTTAATTTTAGGCATAAAGTCAATCAAGGTATGTGAACCAGGTAGTTCACCTCTTGTAACCGGGAATTTTTCTGGCACTAACACTACCGTATCTTTTCTAGCTCCGGTTAGTCCTTTCCGCTGAGCAAAAGTAGTCGTCGTCAAAACAAACAAACTAACCAAAAACAATCCTAAATTTCTCCTCATATTTAAATACATTATTAATTACCACCAAATAACTGAACCACATAAAACTGATCCATTCCAAAAAAACGATTATCCTTAAAATGAACAATCCCTACCCCAACATCCAGATAATCTGGAGTTAAAACTACTTTCTTCAATGCTTCATTATTTTTCCAAGATCTGAGAACTCTTTCAGCCATCCCCATGTATGTTCTTGGTTTGATTGGTTTTCCCTTAGGTTTATAGCTAAAATAATCACCATTGATATCAGGAGTATATATCGTTACTAACGACTCTGGATCATATTCGATAGCCGGATCTTGACTCAGATTCTCTGCTACCTTTGAACGCGTGTATCCTGCAGCCTTTGCCCTTCTGAGCGGGGTTTCACGTCCTGGATATCCACTTGTGTGACTCAAAACACCTGTTTTTTCAATATCTAATGCATGCTCCACAGAAGCAGCTTCTAAAGACCTGTTGAAGTAAAGTAATGGAACATTGTTCTCCCTTCTGTACTCGTTGACCTTGTAAATAATTGCGGCTTGTAATATAGGATAATTAATTTTTTTAAAATTGAATCTCTTTTTTAGAAATTTCATTTTACTAAACTCTTCATACGGATATTTATAATATTCATAATCCCAGTATTTCAAACTTTTGCAACATTCATCTGAGGCTACAGCTTCTAAATAAGAACTATAATTAGAATATAAGTCAGGAGAATCACCTCGTGTTCGTAAGCTGTCTATTGCTGGTAATACCTTATCATTCGTTTTTTCAATAATAAGAAGTTCTCCGTCGCAATTTGTCCTACGCAACTTACTTGATACTTCATAAATTCTCGATTGTACTAATTGTTTTGCTAGTTCATCTTTCGGATTTGTTAATTCTTGCTCCATTGATTGCATTAGTTCTGTAAGCTCTTTACATTCATTTTTTTGTCCGAAAAGCAACGATTCAAAAAGGATAAAAAAGAATAATAACAAATAGATTCGCTTGTGCATAAAATTATGGAAAGCTAATATATAAATTTCAAATTATGCCACCAAAAAATTTACATTTAAAAAAAAAGTAAACGATTAGTTAACAAAAGTTTAAACTATTCATAAAATTTAAGAAATATATATATTGAAGGAAAAAACAATTAGATTCTCGTCTCTTCTAATTTTTCATTCGGGATAAAGTTTGAACTCAACTAAAATGAAATAATTGAAGAAGAATGGCTAATACTATCCAAATCGTGAGGTAAACATTTTTAGTAAAATAATTAAAACCTCGATTAAAGCGACGCTTGCGGGGTTTTAAGTTTGGGATTTTAATTGATTACACCCAAGTCTCTTAAAATGAATTCTAAATCTGTATCGCGTTTATCTTTTATTTCTTTTGTGACATTTTGCATATCTTTATCGTAATAGATTCCGTTGATGCAGCACATAAATTGCCGATCACTTGGTTGAAACAACTTTCCATTTTCGTTTCTAGATTTTGTGTATTTATAACCAATAGGTGTCACATTATCAACGTCAAAAAGAATGGCAACATGATATTTTCCGTCCTTATATTCTAAATCAATTTGAGACAATATATTATTTTCCTTGTATTCAAAAGAATAGATTTTTGATTTCACAATTTCTGTTGTCGATTTTGTAAATCTCACTAAATTATTTTCTTCATTATAATCAAATTCTAATTCTGAGGCGCCCCACGTTTTACTATTCGTTGGTTTATCTTGTCTATCCTTGAATTCAATAGTTGTTTTTGGGCCAGAATAACTAGTTTCTTTGTAACAATTACATGCCGTATCTTCTGGAATAAAGACATTTCCATTTGCTTTTTCATATTTTAATTTTGTTTCTACAGCTATTTCTTGTGAAAACTGCCATTCCCACGATTGCTCTTTTGAATGAAATCCCTCATATTCGTCTTTAATTGTACATTTTATGTCTTTCCAAAAAGATATTTTTTTAACATAATTAGCTAAATTACCTGAGTCAGCCGCATATTCTATTTTTTTACACATGAAAGAAAATTCACCATTCCAATCTTTGGCAATTAATTTTGTTGTATCACCTGAAACTCTGTATTCCTTTATTAGTCTCTTCTTTTTATCATACACTTTCCAGAGTTGCGCCACACGCGAACTATCGTCGATTTGTTTTAAGCATTTTTCATCCGCTTCTTTCGAATGGATATCATAAAACCTCACAACTTCAATGGTATCTCCAATAAATTCATATTGATAAGCACATTGATTATAGACTCCGGCTTTCACTCCATTTCCTTGAGCATCACGGTAAAATTCGATCAGGGTTTTTACTGATGGTATTTCTATTCGTGAAACTGTTCGGTGAATTCCATTTTCATTTACCCTAATAGTATCCGAGTTGTCATCCAAACTCTTGCTTGACAAACTTATTTCTTTGTAGTTTTTATCATAAACAGTTTTCCTCTCTTTCCAAACTAATTTGTTCTTTTTATATATTGGCGAATTCTTTTTGATCTTATCCATTATTGAAAAGTTGTATGATTCAGTATGTGTCAATTTCCCATCTCGATCGTAATAGTAGTTAAATTTAATGGGCATATTTTTTATGGTCGTATCGATCTTTTCTTTACTTATCAAAAATGTTTTTTCGACTAGCTGATTTAAGTTATTGTATTTACTACCAATCATGTGACAATTACAAGAACTCCCTTTTACAGCTTCATTGTCATGAGAAAAAGATTCATAAACCATATATCCGCCTTCGCTATTATCGTATTTGTATTCAAAAGTTCGGCTTGAAAAATCCTCTCCAGGAAATTTAACCTTTTTCTGTTTTTCATAATAATATTCAATAACTGCATTTTTATCTCTTTTAATCTGAAGATGAATATCATCAAAAATCAAGCTGTCAGAAATATTTTGTAGTTTATCGTACTCATTTTGCATTGTTTCCCTCTGACTAATTTTCTCCCAAAGTCTTCCAGTTTGAGGGTTAAATTTTCTACTTGTTTCGGTTACTTTTTCATTGAAAGCTTTCACATATTTATAACTAATACTTTCCGCATTCGTATTGAATATTAAAACATCATGGTTTTTTATATTTTTGTTGTACCTATAGAGTGTATCATTTCTATTGGTTGTGTTTTCCTCAAGAATAGGTATATTAAAATCACTACCGTCCTTCGTACTTGCTTCTAAAAATTGACCATGCTTGTCGGTTATTACTATGAGCGTGTCGCTTTTATTTACAATACGTATTGTAGTCCCATCTTTGTAATTATATACATGATTTAACTTATTACTTTTAACATCAACTGTTCTTATTTTTCCGTAATTAACACCTGAATTAATTTTTACAATTTTTTCATCAAGAGTTTCTCCTCTAAATGTTTCAGAGAAATACGTTGAAATTGTATATTGATAACAAGAATTTTCATTATCAAAGTCAAAAATTATTTTGTGATAAAACGATGCCCTTTGAGGATTGGATTTATATTCGTAAATGTAAGTTTCACTCGCTTTTGTTTCCGAATTAAACCGCTCAGTTAACACAATTTTTGAAACGTTACTCATTTTAATTTTCAACAAGGGATTTACGTAAAAATCGAAACGCTCTTTGATTGAATATTTACCGTTCGCATCTTTAAAGGCTACGACAAGAGAATCCAGTTTATTTGAATTTTTGGTAGAAATATGTTCCTCTATGCAATCGTAACCTAATTTTAATTCTTTTTCATTCAATTTGGTTTCTTTGTAAACTTTTGGACTGTTTTCAACAGAAATATATTTGATGTGATTGGATTGTTCTCCTTGAACAGTAAATACTCTCTTTTTATTCCGATTTCTTTCTTCGAATTCCCAGTAGAATAAAGCAAAAGGACTTTTGTATTTTTTTAGTTTCAAATTGGCATAAAATTCAAATTCATATGGAGGCTGAGGAGATTCAATATTTTTCCCTTCAATATTTTTCCAGAATAAAGGCAAACCTTTGATTAATTGAGATCCGTCGTCAGTAAATTGATAAAGGCGAAGTACATAATTGTTAGTGTTATTATTAAGTTTTATAAATTCTAACTTATGAATTCCTAAGGCATTGTTTTTTTCCGTTTTATTTTCGTTAGAATCCTTCTTGAAGTAAGAAATAGCAATACTTTCTTTATTCCAAGAATATTCGATATGATTTGCTTCACTGTAAATTAACTTGGAGACATTTCTAAGCTTTTGTAGGTAATGATAATTATTCTCAAAAAAATAAGGCAAATCGAAATCTAATGTCGTGTGATGAAACGCTGTTGGTTTGCCATTAAACATAAAGGTTACTTGCTTAACATTACCGTTTTCAGTATACGAAACTTGGTAATAATGCCCTCTGGTCTTTTCATTCTTATTATTATCAAATTGTAAACGATACTCAAGTTTTAATTCTAATGGTTCCAGAAAATTTTTACAGGACCTATAATATTCAACTGTTTCTTTTGCTTGTGAAAAAACTGTAACCGGAGCACCGAATAGTGTGAAAATAAAAGATAAAAAATATAGTAATCTCATGTTATTTATTTGAATTTGAAAGTTTATTAAAATAAAAATCGCTCCAGTCTTCTTGATCTTTATATGTATTTTCACTAAAAAGTTGAATTCTACAAACTCTTTTTTTGAATTTTATTTCATTTCTTAAATCTAGAAGACTAATCTCTTTATCTAAAAATTCGGAAATTGAATGGGATAAAGTATAAATATTATTTTCTACATTTGTAATATCTGTAGTGAATGCATCATCAAGAGCGGCCAATAATAAAACTGCTTTTTTCTTAGAAATTGAATTATTTGGCTTTTCACTAGTTTTAGCTGTTTCACTTTTGTGTTTGGAAATATTGATTGGTTCGCCTCTAGTTACCGGTCTACATGCATCAGAAATCAAAATAAATTCTGTACATTTTTTTGCAATATTTAGAAAATCATTTTGATTAAGTAAATCCCATCCTTCTGAGTTTTGTTTGTCATTATCCAAAGCAAAACATTGAATTTCCCCAGTAGATTTCATATATCCGTGCCCTACGAAATAAACTACAACTTTTGTAGGCTCTTTAATGCTGTCTAATTTTTTTTCGAATTGTTTAATAACCCTAAGAACATCTGATTTTTTATGTCCAGAAAGAATATCTTTATTGTTTAGATCTAATGGTTTTAATTCAGTTAATTCATATTTTAGTTGAATTAATTTTTGTTTTATTTTTTCGTAATCTTCTTGTACCCCATATAAATCCGTTAAACCACGAGGGTCTCCTCCATACTTATTTGACCCAATTAGTAAGGCCAGGTATTTTTCATTTCCAAAGCGATTAGTCTGTGCGGGAGGATAAGTTTTATGCTGTGGCGATATGTTACTCCTTATTTTTTTGATTTCAAACTTCGTCACTGAAATTACATTACCTCCAGAACTAATAAAACTTGGAGTAGTAACTATATCTTGAAGCTGTAAGCTTTTAAATATATCTTTAAGCTGCCAATTTTTAAAATTAACTTTTGACTTATTATCTTGAACCTCTTCACAGTGTAAATTTTGATTTGTTTTGAATGCAAGTCCAATAGAAGTTGAAATTTCTTCATTATTTCTTCCATCAAATAGTTTCACATCGGGAAATGCATTATTTTGGTATTTTATTTCTATCCGTAATTTAGTAACTATATTAGGTATTCCCATAGGGAATATAGGATAATAAAAAAATTGATCTTTTAAAAAGATCTTATGTTCATCATCCGTTTTTTTTAAAACCAATGAGTGATAATCACTAAATTTAAATTCAACCAAAGAGGTATCAGCAGATAATTGAAGATTTGCAAATTCTATGGTAACATTTAATGAATCCGTGTGTGAAAAATCTAAATTACTTTGTTTTGCTGTTAATTTTATTGGTTTGAGAAAAATGTCATCACCTGATTTAATTTCTAAAAAACTATTACCAGACCCATAGGTTTGTAAAAGTTTGAACGTAGGCATAGACCCTCTGTTCCCAGAGAATTTAGTGTCCTTGTCTGTTCTCGAAGTAAGATTTGTCCAGTATTCTTTTTTCGTACCATCAAAAATTGTATCGGCCTGCCCATAATAGACAGAGGATAAACTTAATTGTAAAACGAAAAAAACAGCAAGAAATAACCTCACAATAATTTGATTTGATGGTAAAAATAATAATTCAACATCGAATTTACAAAAATTGCTTTTTTCATTCATTTGGCTTAGGTCGGCTAATTTATGAAAGTTCAGGAGTAAAAAAATCACTACTAAAAACAACATCAAAATTCACACATTCAATTTTCAATATTTTCACTATCTTTCCTTAAAATTTACAATATGAACAAAATAACCTCAGTACTTACTTATAAATTAGGGTATTTTTTTGCGTTCTTTTCCTTGCTATTTAATCAAATTCTTGCTCAATCGTTTGAACCAAGTTTTGGAGCCGAATTTGGTGACCCAAAAAAAATAAAGTTATGGAAATACACCAAAACTAGAGGAGAATCTCTTCCAATTTCGTATTCCAATTCAAAGTATGTGACGGAAATTGGAAATCAAAAATCTTTCTCAAATTGTGTTGGATGGGCAACTGCATATTACGGTGGGTCTTACTTATTTAAAGACACCTCTGCCACCGAAATTGAACAGTATTTTTCACCGTTTTTCGTCTACAATGTGTTAAAAAACCCATTTGATAAAGAATGTAAAACGGGACTTTATATTCGATCTGCACTTGATTTTTCGAAAAACATAGGCATGGTACCACTACAGAATTATCCGGCCATGTGTTTGCAAACCGAAAAACCAACGCTCGGCCTAAATAAAATTTCATTACAAAATCAATCAACCTATTTGAGACTTAGAAAAATAGCAGCACAATACCGAATTGGAGATTATCACGACCTTGGAACCACCAATTTTGAGGAAAAAGCCAAGCAGGCGCTTAATCAAAATAAAGCCGTCGTTGTGGGCGTGCGTTTCCAGAAATCTATGATTAATAGTTTTGCTCCTTGGAATGGAATCCTTGATGGAGAATTGGGAGGTCATGCTATGAATGTTGTAGGGTACAACGATACCTTATTTGGTGGTTCCTTTCAACTTATTAACAGCTGGGGAGATGATTGGGGAGCCAATGGGAACATGTTCGTACGCTACGAGGATTTGTACAAATGCCTCGAGGTGGCATACGTGATGGAACGCGGAAATTCAGATACTTTAGATGGTGTCTACATGAAAAACACAACATTTAAACTGTCAATTCAATCATCCTCAGGCGAGGTGGTAATGAGCACATTTGAAAACAAAAAAATCCCTTACCCAGTCTCTGAATTCTACGTACCTGTGCTTTTTGACAATACCGAGATTTCGGCAGAAATGATTGCAAAAGACCGCAAAAAACAACGAACACGGACGATGAATTACACCATTCAAGCCAGTGCAAATCGAACACTTTATGCCTATGTTTTCCGTGAATTGGTAAATAACGAAATCGAACTTATGTACCCCACAAAAAATGAAGACGACAACAAAATATCTAAGAAAATTAACAGTCCAAGAACAAACCGTATTCCTGATGACACTAAAAAATTCTTGAACCATTCGTTAGCCATTGAATCACAAGGATACGACCGTGTAAACAGTTCTAAAATATTGATTTTAATGAGTAGTGATAAATTAGATGTCAATGAAATAACCCCATATTTAAAAGAAAAATATGCAAACCTCAGGGTATTTACACACGAGGTATTTGGAAAGAAAATTAATTACTTGGATGGGTATCTACAGCCCTCAAATGATGGCAAATCGATCAGCTACGACATCAACGAATTATCCAATGCCATTTTCCCTGTAATAATTGATTTGGATTTTAAGTAATTGTTTTTTTTCAGCTATCAATTTAGCTAAATAATTGATAATTAAACTTTAGAATCATTAATTTTTCACGTACGATTACGTGTGTTTTTTAGAATTCGATAATAAACCGATTTAATTCTAGAATTTGTTAAAAATTTATTAAAATATTCTTTCTTAAGTTAGATTGACAAAAATAGTTCGTTGTTCTGGTTAACTATTTAAACTCAAATCATCATGAAAAAAACTATGTTAACACTGCTGGTGGGATGCGGTCTATCGTTTCTGTCAGCGCAAGAAAGAGCAGATAAATTCACGTTCTTCTCTCCTTCGTACTCGTTTTCAAATGTGAATATTAAATCAAATAACGAGGTATTGTATAAGTCTCAATCACACGGATTGGCGCTGAACTTAATGCGCTACACTTTTAGTACCGATATGATGGAAGCAAGTGGTGGATTTGGTTTTCATTACCTGAATTCAAAATTTGATGACGGCAGAAACTCGTCAAATGTAAGCTACACGGGTTTAGCCCCTGAACTACGAACACAATTTTATCCGCTTGGAAAAGAAAGAGGAATTTTCGTTGGTGGCGGTGCTCAATTCTTCGTTTTCCCACTTAACTCAAGTGATGAAGTGGATGTTCGTTCTTTTCGTCCAATGTTAACCATGGGAATGTCTAAAAAGTATGGTTTCACTATGTTTTTAGTTCCCACAATTCTTGAGGGAGATGTTGGAGATGTTTCCATTAGAAAAAGCTGGTACCTTGGACTTGAAGTTGACTTGCCATTCACGAACTAAAATATAGAAATCATGAAAAAAATCTTTTCTACAGTTTTGACAGTAATTGTATGCAACTTCTGTCATTTTAGCTTTGCGCTTACCATACGAGAGGCAGAATATATTGCGTTTCCAGAACTTTTAGATAACAAAGGAATTAGTTACATGTACTCCAATGAGAAAGACGTAGCATTCGTTAACAGTGGTTTTGGTCTTCAACGCTTCACAGGTTTTTCCATTCAAAAGTATCCAAATGGTAATTTATTCAGAAAATTGATTTACCTGAAGGGACTTCCATTTGCTTTTGTTGAATTTTCTGAACAAGGATACGTAAAAAGAAAAGTATACCTTAATAATGATTTATTGAAAGAAGGTATCAACAATGGAAATTTAGTTATTGACGCAGAATTGATGCATTCTATTGATGCCGAAAATCTTAATAAACTTGAGTCAAAACTAATGAGTATTCAGAACCTAAATATTTTCTTTGTTGAAGAAAAATTTGGCCCGAAAGGACTGCTCAGTAAAACGGAATTAATCTCAAACAATACTTTATCCAAAAAAATGGAAGCTTTGAAAATTGAATATTCCGACTATTGCGATATAAATTTGGAAAATCGTTTGGCAACATTTGACGCACTCAAATCAAAAGAAATTATACAAACTTATAAGTCTAATCAGCCAATGGTTAAACTCATAAACAATCGCATTTACAGAACTTTTGGAAAAAATGCCAAGATTATTTATACCCTTAATCACGGACGAATAGAAATCTTTCATTTGAATAAGAGCAACTTTCACCTTAACCATGTAAAATTGAATCACGCCGAAAAAATGATATTCTCGCGATTAGAAAAAAAACTTACTTACAGAGATTGTTACGATGAAAAAGAGAAAGAAATACATATTCATCAAAACGTACGAATCGACCAAAAATTTTGGAGAATTCGATCGGAAATTGAAGATATTCGCTTATTCCTAGAGGACAACTCTGGTGACATACTTGTTAAGACCACAGATTTTTACGAAAATGAACAAATTAAAAGGTATTCTTTTAACAAGTTGAATGGTGAAAAATTTGGTCAATTTAAGGGTTTTTTCAGAAATGGTAATATTGAGATAGAAGGTGAATTTTTGAAAGGTCGACGTACGGGAAAATGGGAATATTATGATGAAATTGGAAGAAAAAAAGCGATCTTATCTTTCGAAGAAGATAAATTGATAAGCACTTCGGGACAATTTATAAAAGATATGGATTCTTCATTACTATTCATGGATTTAAAATCAATCCCAAAAATAGGTGTTAGTAATCCTGCCGAGGCCGAGTCTATTCCATACGGCTACTTCAATCTTATCGTGTCAGACTTTGCTTTCAATAATATTTCTGATGATTTCATAAACAATTTACGTATTATGGAGCCTGTAGTAGGTTTCCCAGACGTGGAAGCAGAATTTACAGGTGGGGAATCGGCAATGCAAAAATGGATGCAACGAAACTTAGTATACCCTGAAATGTCCATGGAAATGGGTGAACAAGGTAAAGTTTACCTAAGGTTTATTGTTGAAAAAGATGGAACTATCTCAAATGTTGAAGTAATCAAAGGTGTTTCAAGAGACTTAGATAACGAAGCTAAAAGAGTAATCCGCGCTATGCCTGAATGGAAACCAGGTAGAAGCAAAGGTATGACAGTTCGATCTTCTTTCACTATGCCTATCAATTTTGAACTCAATTAACATGAAATAATTGAAAAAGAATGGCTAATACTATCCAAACCGTGAGGTAATCATTTTTAGTACAATAATTAAAACCCCGATTAAAGCGACGCTTGCGGGGTTTTAAGTTTGGGATTTTACATCTTGCTTCGCGAGCTAATTCACCTCAATTCAATTCATTTCACTTCTGAATTTTCGTTCGTATTTGGTTCATTAAATCTTGCACAAATACTGAAATATTGGCTTTATTGCCTGTGAGCTCAAATTTCTGTTCAAAGTTTTCTTTGTAGAGAATGATACTCGCTTTCACTTCATCGCCTTTTTCTTCGTAAAGTATGTTTACCTTAACCGCATTTGGGAAATCAGCAACCATAATTTGAGAAGAACTTCCTCTGCTCAATTCTTGGAATGCAGCTGAAAGCATTGATTTGATATTCAAGTTGTCTTTAAAGGTGTTCTTATTCAATACATTATCCACATAAACCGTCGGAATTTCTTTCAATACAATACTTGAGCGCACCTCATCGTCGATTTTTCCCAAAGTGAACGTTACAGGAACCATGCGCTCGGCACTTTGGTTTTGGTTGAGTTTCTTCACTTCTTCCTCGGTGGCCATCAACCATTTGTCAAGCTGGAGTTGATTGTTTTCATCAAGGGAACTTTTGTTGTTCAACATTGCGTTGAGTAAGGCGTAGGTCATCAAACCGTGCTCGTACTGTGGCAATTCTAACGCTTTTTGATCCGAACTGGAAGCCGTAATAATGGCAAAACCTGATTTACTCGCCAGTTTATCCAATTCTTTCAAACGCTGCGATTGGCGCTCAGCATCTTTCACATCGCGTGTTTTATCGTCCTTTTGAGATAATTTTGTTATTTCCAGACTTTTTATGGCAGCACCGGAATGGCAAGCATCTAGAATTAATACACGTTTTCCTGCTGGGATTTTATTCAGTTGCTCGAGCAGTTCTCGCATGCGAATGCCTTCAAAATTGGCACTTGTTGCTTCTACCGTTAGCAATTTTAATTGATCTTTGTCCACAATTTCGCCATGTCCGGCAAAGAACACCAAAAGAATGTCTTCGGGCTTGCTTTTCTTCTCAATTTCTTCCAGCGTTTGGATGATATTTACCTTTGCAGGCGTTTTGCCCTTGATTTTATCCGTTCCTAATTTTCCCTCTCGGTTTATGGTCAGATTGTAGAAAAACACACGATTGGTATCGTCCACGTTGAAGAACTTTTTCGAAGCTTGTTCTAGTGCTTGATGGAGATCATTTGCATCTTTAGCAGCGTAGTTCAAATCCAACTTATCATCTTTGTAATCATCCACGCCAATCATCACGGCATGCAAGGAAGGTTTTCTATACGTTGGCTTATCATCAGATTTGTGATTAAGTACAACTCCGCGTGAACTGATGCTATTATTGGCCGTTTTGGCAATTATTTTCACCTGCAAGGCCTCTCCCGGAATTTGATAACGCGCAATTAATTTCGGATCTACTTGAATGGAATATTTGCCCTTTTTGAGTTTTAAGCGCTTGGCACTCTCCGTTTGACGTATCACTCCATTGAGGTAAATTTCAATGTCTCCTACCCCACCCGTTCGTGGCGTTATTTCGTAACGGTACCCTCCATCTCCTTTGTCAATAGGTTCAACGACCGGCGTTACGCCACAAATGTTCAAATCGCTCAATTTTGGCAAACGATCCAGGTTTTCTCCGTTCATAATGCGCTGCACCAAGTTGGGAACGTATAAAGAATCTTTTACTTGGTTGAGTTCAACGACCTCAAGTCCACAAACGAAATAGAGTTTTTCAATAGCTCCTGGGGTTCCGTCAAAACGGTAGTGTTCGTCATAGGCTAACCAATTATTTTCATCTATTTGAATTCTTTCAAAAAAGTTTCTTCCGGAAAAATTTTCCAAGAGTTTTGTGATTTTGTTATTTAAAATTTCAATTTTTAAATTTTTATATGTTTTGGTAAGCTTGAACGAATCAATTAGTTCATTATAATCACTAAAATCATATTTCTTGGAAAAAAGAGTTTCATTATTTTTCCCTGAAAATAAATCCCATGTAACTGGAGAATCATCTCTAAAAAAGTTAATTACACGATCATTAATTGAATCAAATATTGCGTTATGAACACCAAATAATTCATTTCCTATTTCATGTTCCTTTTCAACTCCATTTAAAGAATAAATAGTTGCTGGCTCCCATGATTTAGTTACTATAAATTCGTTGTTTTTATAAGAAAAATTTATCGATTGAACATTAGAATTTACCTCAAAAACGTTTTCTCGTAACCCTGAAATTAAATCCCATTGTATAAGCTTTTTATCCTCACCATATGTAATAATTTTTTTACCACTCGGAGATAAGGCAACCAATTTATTTTCACTATTTCCTAAGAAAGTTAATTGAGGAATTCCTGTATTAACGTCCCAAGTTCGAACTGTTTTATCATTTGAACAAGATACAGCTGTTTTACCATCATTACTAAAAATAATATTTGTAATGAAGCTTGAATGTCCTACTAAATCTACTTTTTTTAATTCTTTACCAGTTTTAATATCCCAAACTTGCAACTTATTTTTGGAAGCTGAGACTATTTTTTTATTATCTGAACTAAAAATAGCGTTATCA
>JBIJBD010000056.1:0-13961 GCA_044345395.1 Crocinitomicaceae bacterium
TTCATATCCATTCAATACCTGGATATTCATCAATGCCTGCATTTGAAAAGTAAACTCATTCCCTGCTCTTTTGGCAGGATCACCGCTACAATTTTCCTCCGTTCCAAGTACTGCAAAGTTAACCTTACAATGATTCAAAATCTTTACCAGTGCCTTAGTTATTTTCTTTGCGCGGTCATCAAAACTACCAGAACAACCTACCCAAAATAAAATATCGGGTGATTTTCCTTCTGCCATCAACGTGGCCATAGTGGGTACGTGCATGCTCATAATTTAATCCTCAAAAACTTGAATATTCGTTGTTTTTTCTTTAAGCTGTGTAAATTTTCCGGTATATCTAGTTGCACGAACGATATGGTTATCAATCCAATGGTAGTTACCACCTCTTGGTTTCCCCATCAACAGGCCGTGGTATTTAAAACCATGAGTATCTAACCATTTTTCTGTTACCATACGATGTTCTTCCAAACGCGAGGTGAAAAACGTAATTATATGGCCTTCTACATACCAATTATTAATTGTTTCAAGTGCATCTGAATAAAGTACAGCCGTTTCCATTCGTTCCGGCTCTTCATTCGGAATGTCATCACAAATTGTCCCATCAATATCAATGAGGTAGTTTTTAACCTCAGCTGGAAGGACTGGTGACAATCGTTTCCCATCTGCTTTAATTTCATTAAGAACTACTTCAGCTTTAGTCTTCATTCGCCCAATTTAATCTATCAGCTGGTGAAAATTGCCAAGGTGCACCGTTGTTCTCTATATTTGTGAGCATTCCGGTTAATTCAGTTGGCATTTTAGATTCTTCCATTACTAGGTATCGCCTTAAATCAACAATGATCGAAAGAGGGTCTATATTGACAGGGCATTCCTGAACACATGCATTGCAAGAGGTACAAGCCCATATTTCTTCTTCTGAAATATAATTTCCAATTAGGCTTTTTCCATCTTCATAATCCCTTCCGTTCTTGCGCTTAAGATCTCCGATTTCTTCCAATCTATCCCTAGTATCCATCATGATTTTACGCGGGGAAAGCTTTTTTCCGGTGATATTGGCCGGACAGGAGGAGGTACATCTACCACATTCTGTGCACGTATAGGCATCAAGTAAATTCTTCCATGTTAAATCCGTGACATCTTTGGCACCAAACCGAGAAGGTGCAGAATCTATTGCCGTTGCAGAAAAAGGATCAGTAGTTGGATCAAGCATGAGTTTCACTTCGTTAGTGACAGATTCCATATTTGTGAACTTTCCTTTATTTTCAAGATTTGAAAAATATGTATTGGGAAAAGCCAAGAAAATGTGAAAATGCTTTGAATACGGGAGATAATTCATGAATGCTAATACCATTAGAAAATGCCCCCACCATCCAATAGATTCTAGCAAGTGTAATGTATCATAACTCATCCCTTTAAACATAGTTGCGCCAAGATATGAGGAGATTAGAAAACCGTAAGATTCTTTTTGAAGTGCTTCATCTGCTCCGTTCATTGTGAAAATACAAAGGATTAAAACGATTTCCATTATCAAAATTAAGTTAGCATCTTTCATTGGCCAACCCTTCAATTCAGACATTGTAAATCGAGGTAGCTTCAGTAAATTCCTTCGAGCCAAAAATGCAACAGTACCGATGAACGCCAAAAGTGATAATACCTCTATGAAGCTAATCATGAAGGTGTAAAAACCACCCAATACTATTCGAAAAATTCTATGTTCTCCTGTAACTCCATCCGCAATTATTTCTATTAGCTCTATTTGAGTGATAACAAATGCGATATATAGGGTTAAATGTAAAATTGCTGCAATTGGTCTTGTAAACATTTTTTTTTGACCAAAAGCCACCAAAAACATTGTTTTCCATCGAGCACCCTTATTATCCGAACGATGAATATCCTTACCTAGGAGAATATTATAACGTACTTTGCTAATGTTGAAGGCGAACCAACCGAATCCGAGGATAAGTAGAACGCTAAAAATAAGTATTTCAATCATGACGACATTTCTTAATCGGGGATACTATCCAAAATCAAACGAAGTTTTTTCTCCTCTTTTTTAGTAATAGGTACTCCTTTGGTCCTTGCACCAAATAAGGAGAAATTAATATATCGTTCAGGATGTAGCTGAAAATCAGAAACTAAATTTTGTAGCTCATTATTTGATTCGACCAATTCTAGGTATAGTTTCTCGTCGTGCACTAATTTTCCTAAAGAGCCATTGCCTTTTTCAACGTCTTCTAGAACTAAATTTAATTTTTTAATCGTAGTTTGTGCATCTAAAATTACTGATTTAAAATTGGCATTGACTAAGTCATCGGAGACTTTTCTCGAATTCCCAATGATAGCAGTAACTTGATCATTGGACTTTTTCAAATTATTTGTAATGTTTTCAACATTTCCCATAATTCGTGAAAATTGAAGTTTCTCTTCTGCAACAAATAATTGTAGTTCATCTGCAACACTTCCTAGTTTTTGGATAGTTATTTTAACTTGTTTTAAGCTACCTTCTATTTCTGAAGTTGCAGTTGAATCCCAAAAAGATGACAACGAAGAAACCATCTTATCCACAGAAGCCATCATTGTTTGAAGTTTATTAGTAATAGGGTCCGTAAACGCTTTTACTTGAGAAACCATATCCTTGGAAATGCGACCAGGTATATCAGATTCAGCTGTGTAATTACCTTTAGAAATATCATTAGGCATAATAATTAACAACCCTTTAGTAAGTAAGTCGATATTCCCGATTTCTATAATACTCCCTATTGGAATCTCAACATCTTCGTTTTGAATACTGAAGGTAATTCTAACCTTTTTATCAGCAGGATTACCAGGAACGTATTCAATATCCTTGACTTTACCTACCGTTACGCCATTGAGTGTAACATTACTCGAAACTGTTAACTGTCCAGAATTTGGAAAATAAGCATAGAACTCTCTATCTCCGCCAAAAATGCTATTCCCCTTGAGAAAATTAACTCCCAAAACGAGTAAAACTATAGCCAAAATGGCAACTACTGCAGCTTTTATTTCTTTAGAAAATCTCAATCTGATTTCTTTTCCGCTAATTTAATAGCTTTTTCAATACTAATGCGCTCTCCGTTTAAAAAAGCAGCAACAAAAGCATTATTAAATCCTTGTTCTATTAATTCGATTTTTCGTTGTCTTGCTCCCTGGATGTCATTTTTGAATTCACCTGTACAATATTTGTAGAGTTTATCTTGATAGTATTCAGACACCTCTAAATTTTTAAATCGTGAGGAATTCAATGGGATTTTTTTGTCGGATGTTTCAATTTGTATACGAAAAATCAATCCTGTACTATCCTTCGATTCAAGTAAGGGTGGTTGCGTATTCTTGATTGGTTTCTGTTGGTCTTGTTGCGCTGGGTTTATCTGCAGGTTTTCGTTGGATTCTTTACCAGATAATTGGTTGTAATAGCGCTCAAAAGCTTTGAACATCGCCGCAGCCATTTCCCTCTGTCCATTTGCATCGGCAAGCAACTTTTCTTCGTTCGGATTTGTGAGAAATCCTGTTTCTATAAGTACGCTTGGCATGGCCGTTTTATACAAAACATAAAAACCGGCTTCTTTTACGCCTCGATCAAATCGACCCATTCGTTTAAATTCCTTTTGTAATTGTTCAGCAAATCGAATTGAATAATCTCTGTACACAGCACCTTGAAGCTGCAAGGCAATTATAGCCTCTGGAGACATATCAAAGTTCTTATATTTAGCCCCTTTATCATCCTCTAATTCAATAATGGAATTCTCTCGTTCCATAACCTTTTGTTGAGCTTCCGTTCTGTGTAAACCCAATACATACGTCTCTGAACCATAAGCTACATTACTTCCTGCATTTGCGTGAATACAAATAAATAAATCAGCCTTGACTCTATTCGCTATGTTTGCACGCTCTAACAATTCCACAAAGACATCCTTATCTCTGGTATATACTATTTTTATTGATGGGTATTTTTCTTTTATTAATGCTCCGAGCTTTAGCGCCATGGATAAGCACACTTCTTTTTCATTAGAGTATGAACCATGACAACCTGGATCTTTACCTCCGTGTCCTGCATCGATTACTACCGTTTTAATGGGGTTTAGCTGTGCCGTTATCAAGCTCGTGAAAAAAAGAAAAATAAGGAGTAGGTTTACTCGAATATCCAATATTTGAAAGAATTTAACGTTCTTCATTAACTTGCTTAAATTTGGTAGTTTTGCAACACATTACAAAATTAGTTCCAAAGGTTTGATTGTCTTGCGTCCTTATCCTGTACTTTTCTTCGTAGCATTGTTAATAATGCAAAATATAGGCAAGGTTACTGCACAGCAAGATATTAATAAAACCATAGTTGTTAATGACGAATCTTTGAATTCAATCATTAAATACAGTGCTCGAGACTCGATATTCAAAGACATCAAAAAAAAACAGGTACACCTTTACGGACAAGCAAAGGTACAAATGGATGGCATCGAAATGAATGCAGGTTACATATGTATTGACCTAGACAAAAACGAATTAAGCGCTCGATATTCGTATGATAAGGACAGCAATAAGGTTGAATTTCCTGTTTTCACAGAAGGTAATGAAACCATTGAATGCGTTTCCCTAAAATACAATACTAAAACGAAAAAAGGATTTCTTGAAGAGCTTTCTCTTAAACAAGAAGAACTTTATTTCAGAATGGAACGAGCAAAAAAACAAGAAAACGACGAGCTTCACCTTCGCCAAGGAAAGCTTTCAACTTGTGATTTACCTGATCCACACTACCATTTTCAGTTAGCCAAAGGCGTTATAGTTCCTGATGAGCGAATTGTTACAGGCCCACTAAATTTACATATTAATGGTATTCCTACGCCTTTAGGATTGCCATTTGCATTAATTCCCACTAAGCAAAAAGAGCGTGTTAAAGGCTTACTTTTTCCTGAATTTGTCCCACTATCAGCATATGGTTTTGGCGTGCAAAATTTGGGCTACTACATACCAATCTCAAACAACTTGCAAACTACGCTTTATGCCAATCTTTACAATCGAGGAAGTTGGGGGCTACGCAATGACTTAGATTATGCAAAAAGATATGGTTTTACAGGGAAATTATCCATAGGATTTCAGCAATTTCGCTTGGGTTTTCCAACGAATACGAATCAAAACAAATTCAGTCTTCTTTGGTCTCATAGACAAGATCCAAAAGCTTCCCCTTTCTGGAATTTCTCTTCAAGTGTAAATTTAATTTCTGATAATAATTCAAAAAATAATTTAGACCCAATTAATCCCGAATATTTTAGCAATAGCTTTAACTCCGACATCAATATCAGCAGGTTATTCCCTAATAAACCTTTCAGCATGGGATTGAAATGGTCTTTACGGCAAAATTCTGTTGCCAAAAACATTTCATTAATTAGTCCGGTGATTAATGCCAACCTTACACGAGTTTTTCCCTTTAAGCGCCTTTTACCCTTCCCAAAGAACGAACTTACAAAATCGATTAGTCGCATTGGGTTGACCTATAATTTTGAAGGACAGAATAGGTCAACTTTTGCTGATTCTCTTCTCAGTCAAGCTAATTTTCAAGGTATTTCACAACATTTTTTAAATGGACTAGCTCAATCTATGTCGCTTCAAACATCGATTGGTTTATTTTCAAACACCATTAAAATTAATCCGGTACTTAATTACGGGAATAAGTTGAATTTTCAACAAACAAGAAAATCATTTGATTTTGTCACTAACTCAACAGATTCAGATACTATACAAAAACTTGGAATGGCCCATGAGTTAAATTTGAATGTTACTGCCACCACTGTTGTTTATAGTTATTATGAATTTATTGGAAAGTCTAAGGCTAAATTAAGGCATTTGATGACACCTTCAATTGGTTACCGATTTGTGCCAAAATTAAACGAACTTATAGCAGACAGTGTCGGAGTTAATCAATCGTTAATTCAATATTCCCCATATGAGAGAAGTATTTATTCCGTAGGTAATGCCGTTGGGGCATCATTTCTAACCTTCGGATTTAATAATACCCTTGAGTTAAAATTAAAATCTGATACAGATACCATGACAGGCTTTAAAAAAATACGTTTGATCGATCAATTTTCAATAAATGGTAATTATGATTTTCTTAAGGATTCAATGCAACTATCAATGATCGGCTTAAACTTAAGAATAAGCCCAAAAGATTGGCTAAATTTTGTATCCAATGCATCCTTTAGTCCTTACGGATGGAGTGCTTCGGGTGCCAACTTGGGAACGTACGCTTGGAGTAACGGACAAGGATTGGGAAGATTTTTAACGGGAAACTTCACTAGCACCTTGCTAGTAGCCTCAAAGAAAAGTAGGAAAGCGCTCGAAGACAAAAAAGAAACTATTAATCAACAATGGAACAGTGCCTACGCGTATTTTTCACTACATCCAGAACAAGCTATTTTCTTCGATATCCCCTGGAAAGTTACTTTCTCTCATATTTATTCTCTTCAAGCGAATCAGTCAATTACAACGAGTAATAACAATGCCTACAATCAAGTGCAAACGATTTCATGCAATGGCGATGTGAGCTTCACTAAAACCTGGAATTTAAGTGGAAATGTTAATTTCAATCTTATGGACAGAACCATAACGAATGCTTTTTTTACGTTAAACAGAAATTTACATTGTTGGGCGCTAAGTTTTTATTGGGTGCCCATTGGAGGTAATAAAAGTTTTCTGCTTAGTATACGTAATACTTCGAATTTATTTAAAGATGCAAAGTTTGATTTTCGCAAACCTCCTGTTTTTCTTTAATTACTTTTCATTGTACATGAGCATTTTTGGTCCGACAACTAGGTTGATATTACAGATTCTCCTACTTCCATCGTCGAGTTTTTTACCAGGTTTATAATTTGGTGGTGTATCCTCACCTCTACCATTTATTTCTAGCTGAACATCAACCTTGTATTTATCATTTATATTTTTCATTTGCAATTCAAATTCCTTAGCTACCGCTTTTGCTCTTTCGGTTGAAAGTTTTACGTTGAATTCTTTTCGCTGAGATTCGTCGTTACTACCTTGTGCATCTGCATAACCATTAATTACGAGAATTGTCCGAAAATCGCTATTACTGAAAATATTTTCATTGTGATGATTCAAATATCCTTTCCATTCTATAATATCTTTTTCTATTTTTTGAATCATAACTGAAACTTGTTTCTTACCCTCTTTTGATAGGGTAGCACTACCCGTTTCAAATGAAATATCTGAACTCAATCTTACAACATCTTTATTCGATTCAATCATTTCTGCGAGCGGATTGATTTGATTATACATCAGATCATTTAATTCTGCTGAAAGCTTCAATGCTTTTTCATGACCACTTGATGTATACGGTGAAACACTGTTTAATTCATTAATAATTTCTTGGGTGCGTTTAAATACTTGCTGTAATTTTAAATCCAAAACTGAAATTCGTTCGACAGAATCAATGCTTGCTAATTGTTTTTTTTGTTCTTCAATTGCCTTTTTCGCAGCATCTGCTTTTTCAATGGCCTCTGCCATATCTTTTTCTCTATCTGCACGATTTTTATTATATGCATTTACCTCTTTTTTTCCTCTTTCTCCACGAAACACTGTAGTATTATAAATTGGTTTTTTCAATGATTTTGGCGAACATGCCAGAAAAATATATGAAACAAGAAAAAGAAAGAAAATTTTCATAGCTAAAAAGTTTTTTTAAAAGTTAACTAATTTAATTTGAAACAGCAAGTTTTTCTTTCAGGTGAATTGAGTATGCCCCCATGAAAAGAATATGCGAGGTAAAGTAAATCCATGTCAACAAGACTAAAATTGCACCTGTTAGTCCAGCATCTTTAAAAACAAAAAAATGTTGTAAATAATATTTTATCGCGAATTGACTAGAAAGAAGAATCATTGAAGAAAATAAGGCCGCATTCAATACTTTTTTGGTTTCTATCTTTGTATCATGGCCAAAATTATATACCCCATAAAAAACTAAAAAATAAGAAAGACCAGAAACCCCTGTACTCAATAAAAAAAGTACTAGTTGAAAAAGAAAACTTTCATCGCTAAAGTAGATGTCCAAAAAAGAAACAAGGACAATTTGGCTAAAATACAATACAATCATGGTCATCATAAATACGGCAATAGCCAACAGGGAGAATACTCTAAATTGAATAACAGACTTGATAAAATCTACACTTTTTCTTTTTTTCATTGGCACCTTAAGTATGTCATTTATCCCTCTTTTCACGGAGGATGTCATGGCAGAAGTACTTATTAATATTGCCAAAACACTCAATATTTCCATCCAAATATTCGGTTTGGCAAACTGAGAATTAATAATAAACTCCATTATTTCAGAGGTGTCTTTCAAGCCTACTTGGTTTGTCAAAAATTTTTGCATCATCTCTTCCACAGTTGCTTGACCAATGATTCTTCCAAAAATTGAAAAACTGACAAATGCTAAAGGTATAATTGCAAACAAACTATAATATGCCAAGGCCGCTGCGTGATTAAATTGATTTTTTAAGTATCCCGTAATAACTTCAAAATATTCCGTGAATAACTTCATACCGTTAACTTTCGTTTAATGGTGATGAAACGTATGTCAATTAGTGGTCGCGAAGCATACAGGATAAAATTATCTTCTCCACTTTTCATATAAGATTGATAAAATCCACCGAAAAAAAGAGAATGAGAAAATGTTACAGGAATTCCTTCTTTTTTAGAAATCTCAAATTCATCTGGTCTAAAATGAAGAACTTCGCTTGCCGAATTATAGGTATTAACAGGTCCAAACAAAAGTGCAATTTCCTTATTCACTAATTGGTAATAAATCTCATCTGGTTTTCTCTTTTTGGAAAGTTTACCATTACGAAGAAAGGTCACATGATCGCATAAACCTAGAATATCCTGTGGGTCATGAGAAACTAACACAATAGCAAGATTTTCTATCTGTTTTAATTTTAAAATGACTTCTGAAAGTTTAATTTTCAATACGGTATCGAGATGTCCAAAAGGTTCATCCAACAATAATACATCCGGAGCGTGAGCAATTGCTCTTGCTATTGCCAATCGCTGTTTTTCACCCCCTGATAGCAATGCAGCTTTTGTTTGAGACACTTTTTGCAACTGAAAAAGTTGAATTAGCTCTTTTATTCTTCTTTCCCTTTTTGCATAAGGTAATCCTAGAATTGCTTCTCGTATATTTTCCTCTGTTGTATGGTAACTATCTAATTTAAAATCTTGATTAACAATGGAAATGTTTTTATACCCGGGAATAAGCAAATCATTAGCGAGCGGCATTTCTTGTTCATTCCAACTTATTTTTCCATTAATTGGTGACAACATTCCCGCCATTATCTTCAAAAGCGAAGATTTACCAGCTCCACTTTTACCAACCAATCCGAGTAATTCTCCTCTTTTAACAGACAAATTCAAGTTTCTCAAAATCGGTCGATCGAACGTTAAGGAAATATTTCTGATTTGTAGCATTAGAAAATCAAGTTTTTTGGAAATTCCTTACTTGCAATATAAATTCCGGGGACAGGATTTGCCAATGGTTCGTTATCCTTAATAAATATGTCGATGATGATTTCTTTTTCCTTCGATAGGATACTCAAGGAATCTAATATTGATTCTGAGACACCGATTTCACATGGAGGAGCATTTTCAGAGAGTATTTTTACGATCCGCATCGATTCTACATCCTCAGAAAAACTGGTGCCATTTGGCAAGGTACCTTTAATGCTGTATACTGCATTATTTTTTTCCTCAGCATGAGTAACTTCAGAATTAATGCTTAACTCATCTTCCCATAGGTACTTTTTATTGTCTGCACTCTCTTTTCCGTTGTGATACTCATTAGCAAATTCCTGAGAAAATAATTCATTTAGGAGGTATACCCGTACTATACATTTCATTTTTTCTTTATTTCGTTTTCCTTAAAGGCTGAAGGGATTAAATCTGGGACAATTTTCAATATAAGTGGTAGCAAAATAGCACCCCCTGGGAGTAAAAAAATACCAATGGAGGGTACTGATTTTAAGACATCCAAAAATTGAGTTTTTACCTTTTCTTTTTCTTCTTTTGAAAGCTCATGCTGAGTAGATTTTTTGATCAAGGCTATTAATTCTTTGCTTTCTTTTAGTTCGTTGACAAACTTCTCTTTATTTCTTCCAAGAATTCTAATCCATCTAGTTGAAAAACCTTTGTAAACCAATTTAACCTGATTATCTTCTTTAATTTGGTTTAATTGAACATTCCTATCAAAAATAAAAGCCTCACAAATCAGGTGACATTCTGCAATATCTTCTGCATTCAAACCAAATTGTTGTCCGAGAAGATGTATTTTATGTACTTCCGTTTCGGTGGCTTGATGTGTTCCTTCAGTTAAAAAAAGCGCCAATTTGAATGTAATTTTTGCTAATTGCTTGTTGTAAAATTCAAAACTACTTATGGTGCTCGACTTTTCCATGTAGCGCGCTAATTCCTTTTCGTATTTTCGCGGCAAATCAGCAGATGCCAACAAATGGTCTATGATGCGCTGTTCTTTCGGTTCGATTAATCCATCCGCCAACGCAGCTGCCACAACACCTTTCAGGACGGAGAATGTGTAATCAATTCTTTTATGGTCAAATAACATCGAGTTATCCTCTAGAAACTCAATGTATAGAAGAACATCAATAAATGTTAAGGCGTTTGAAAGGTGATTGATCCAATAATTAGTACCAAAAATAGATGTGTTGACTTTTACCCTTGTCGCCAAAATCTTTTCCAATTCATTTATTTGGTCTCCTTTGAACCATTTATCCATCCATTTATCTTCTTTCCAAATTTGATAAAATTGACCCAAGGATTGGATAAATGAATCTTTTTTGAAATCATTCTTGCTTTGTTGCAAATACGCGAGCATTAATGATTCAAACAACAAAACTTTTAAGGATTCATCACTAGTATAATGGGTAGTATCTAAATGATTTGAAAAGATGAAGGAGTTAGAAACACCAAAAATTAGCCCAGTTTTAGAAGATACCAATTCGAGTAAATCCTCTAAGTCATCATTGTTATCGTTAAGAGCAAGTGAAATTATCTCATTGTCAGCTAGTTCAAAGTATTTGGCAATCCAATTTTTCGAACCTGGTGAAATTTTTGCGTTACTTAAAGGCATATCGGATAGCTAATCCCCCTCCCCATCCAAAGCCAATTGGACTTAATGAAATAACTGGCCCAGTATCTAAAGATAAATTCAACGGGAAATCTTGAAACGTATAGTCCACACCAATAACTCCATTTGCAGCGAAGAGAAAAGTACCGGATGATATTCCTAATGTTGGTCCAACACCAACATACCAATCTAATCCAGTTGGTTCAGGAAGTGATTTTTGCACTTCTGCCAATGCAGAAATTAACATGGTACCTGAAAACCCTCCTAGAGTTCCTTCTATTGCAAAACCTGGTCCTAGAAAGTGCTTAATGTCAAGTCCTCCAAGAGACGGATACCCACCCTTTATTCCAACGGCCGTTGTATATTGCTGCGACCATGACGTATTGATAAAACCCATTAATAAGAAAGAAGCAACCAATAACTTTTTCATAAACGTATTTTCTTTCAAAATTAAAGTTTACCTGCCAAGGTTATCGCTTTTTTTGAAGTAAAAAATACACCTCCATTTGTTGAAAACACTTCAACACGTAAAATGTAAATTCCAATACTCGCCTTCGTCTGATTATCTCTAGTTCCATCCCAATAAAAAACACCTGCTGTACCTAAATATTCGTTGGAAAAAATCGTTCGAATCAATCTACCCTGTTCATCAAAAATTTGAGCCTTTCCAAGCATTCCCGCTTCTGAAAGTACGTAAGACACCTGCATAACATCTTCAAATCCATCATTATCCGGAGAAAAAACTTCACCAGTGAGGGTAATAATTCCGTTTGAAATTATCGGTGAATATTGTGAGTTCTTTCTACCAGGCGTTCCAAATCCATAATCTTCCGCAGCGGAATGCCAATTGAATTCACTATCGGACAAACCATTTGGGTCAATTCGCTCAAGTGAAACGCCATCTGTATTGTCTAATAAATCAAAATGCCATTCATCGAGATAGGAAACTTTATCAATAATTTCTGCATTATAAATTAGATATACGGTACCTGAATCGTTATTATAGCTTGGTAATTCAGCAAATAAGAATTTTCCTGAAACCGAAAAGGGGTAATTCTGTTTAACAAAAGTAGAATCTTTACCTAGCACAACATATTCATTGGGCAGAAGAAGAAAATTTGAAGAAATTGATTTGAGATTATCGATGGTGTCGTTGTCAAAATTTGCAAATTGCCAATCTTTTAAATTGAATATTTTATCTGAGTTATTATACAATTCTATCCAATCTTGGCCGCCATTCAATGGATTTTGAAGTATTTCATTGATCACAACATCCCCTTTAGACGGAACGTCTGCAAGAGCAAATTGCCCAGATTCATTTGCATAATTTAACCAGCAATCTCCGATATTTGTCAAGCTAACATTATAAATTAAGGAAGGAACCAGAATTTCATTGAATTGCAAAATCAGTTTATTTGGGTTAGCGCCTTGAATAAATTTATTTTGAATGGTAAGGGTCGGAGAAAAATTAAAAATTGCATTAGCCAAAGAACTCGAATCCATTCCTTCTGAAAAATGAACTTCTAAAAAATTTGGAGCTAGCGCCAACCAAAGTGTCACCTGGGGAGCCGTTACATCTGACGAAACATCAAAAACAGAATTCTGAAATCCGGGAGTTCCACCTGTATTGGAAACGCTTACAATCCAGTTACTCGCATCCGAACAAGGATCATTAGGATTGATTAATTCAAGTGTAAAACCTCCAGATTTTTTAACTTCATCTTGATACCAACTATCTGTGTAAGTTAATTTATCAAGAATATTTCCAAAAGAATCTTTCAAAACAAGGTCGTCACCCGCATTATTCAAGCTAGGAAAACTTGTCACACCAGCAGCATCAGTCATCGTGAATAATGAATCATTGGCATTAGCAGAAAGAACTTTGTATTCTCCAGGTAGCAACCAAGCAGAACCAATAGTGCCATCAGCAGAAGCATCACCAATTTTCCAACCGTTTAGATTGAAAATTTTATTGCTAGCGTTATAGATTTCAACGAACTCCACTTCCGGTAATCCTACAACGGGTGATGGATCAGGGAAAAATTCTGTAATCATGACGTCCCCTTTTACCACAGAATCAGGAACAAGATATTGGAAATTTAACGATTGATTTCCAGATACATTCCCAGCTAAATCTGAGATATTATTGGTTGTTAAGTTATAGCTATTGCCATTTGCCAGGTTGTTTACCAAAGCCAAATGAACCAGACTTGGATTTATGGCATCCAAGGTTGCAGAAGCAATTGAAATACCGGAACTGATTGAATAATTACCAATATTCTCAGCTGATAAAGCTGTAACAGCTTCATTAAAAACCGCATCGACTTGATTGGTGGAAATTACATTTGCACCCGATAAAACTGGAGGAGATAAGTCTAAAATTTCATTTCCAATGTAGATGTTGTCGTAGAAGAATTTATTAGCGTTGCTTGAAGTGTAAACGTCTATAATTCCAAAATGAGTCCCTATTAATAAACTAGGATCAACAGCCGTTCCCTGTAAAACGAAATTCTGTCCACCAGTTATGTCAGCAAACAAACTCCAATTTCCAGATGCGTCTCTTTTAACTTTGACATTGACAGTGAAACTATTAGCAATTTGACCATCAACTCCCGCGCACAATTGAGTTGCAATTCCTGCTTCAAGTTTAAACAACCGAATGGCATCAATCGCATTTGCTTCACCAAATTGCAAATAATAGCCATTTTGCACTAAGGTTAGGTCTGAGTTGTCAGCTGTCAAATAAACTCTTCCATAATTACTTGATGAGGGAGAAAAACTTTGTTTCACCCAAATACGC
>JBIJBD010000057.1:0-13922 GCA_044345395.1 Crocinitomicaceae bacterium
TGGTATACCCATTCACCTCGATGATTTCCATGCGGTCTCTCAGCGGACCTTGAATTTCACTTAAACTATTAGCGGTGGCGATAAACATCACCTTGGAAAGGTCAAATTCAGATTCCACGTAATTATCATAAAATGAATGGTTTTGTTCAGGGTCTAAAACTTCAAGCAGTGCGGATGACGGATCGCCGTGATTACTGCGTCCGAGTTTGTCTATTTCGTCTAACACAAATACTGGATTTGCGGAAGCAGCTTTCTTTAGATTTTGCATGATGCGTCCAGGCATAGCACCAATGTAGGTTTTTCTGTGTCCACGAATTTCTGCTTCGTCATGAACTCCGCCCAATGACATTCGGACATACTTTCTTCCCAATGCTTCCGCAATTGATTTTCCTAAAGACGTTTTTCCCACACCAGGAGGGCCATAGAAGCATAAAATTGGTGATTTCATGTTTCCCTTTAGTTTTAATACGGCGAGATATTCCAAGATGCGTTCTTTCACTTTCTCTAAGCCAAAATGATCACGAGCCAGAATACGTTTCGCTCTGTTTAAGTCTAAATTATCTTTGGTAAAATCTGACCATGGTAAGTCAAGTAACAGGTCCAAATAATTGAGTTGAACGGTGTATTCAGCACCTTGTGGATTCATGCGCTGCAATTTTTCTAATTCCTTACGAAAGGATTTTTCAACGGCTTCAGACCATTTTTTATTTTTTGCGCGCTCTTCAAGTTCACGAACATCTTGAGTTTGTGGGTTATCACCAAGTTCATCTTGAATGGTGCGCATTTGTTGATGAAGAAAGTACTCACGTTGCTGCTTGTCCAGGTCTTTTTTTACCTTGTTATGAATTTCATTACGCATTTCAAGTAATTGGACCTCCATGGTGAGGTGCTCCATTACCATGAGGACACGTTTTTTCATATCCATTTCTTCTAACATTTGTTGTTTTTTAGAAACGTCAGCGTTCATATTGGACGAAATGAAATTTACAAGAAAAGTAGGGCTGTCAATATTTCCTATGGCAAATTGTGCTTCAGAAGGGATATTTGGACTTTCACGAATTATTTGCAAGGCGAGGTCCTTTATTGTTTTAAACATAACCTCAAGCTCTTTATCCTTTTTGTTTACAGCGGCTTCTTTCAAAATGGAAACAACCGCACGCATGTATGGTTCCGTTTGTAAAGGCTGAGCAATTCGGAATCGTCTTTTACCTTGTATAATAACTGTTGAACTGCCATCAGGCATCTTCAGGAGTCGAATGATTTGCGCAACTGTGCCAATTTCATGCAAGTCATTAAATTCTGGGGATTCTTGCTCTTGGTCGCGTTGTGAAACCACACCTATAATTTTATTTCCTTTATTGGCTTCTTGAATTAATTTAATTGATTTATCTCGACCCACGGTAATTGGAATAACAACCCCAGGAAATAAAACGTTGTTCCGAAGTGGTAATATTGGCAATTCTGTTGGAAAATCCTGTTTATTAATATTTTCTTCTTCCTCTGCGGTTATCAAGGGGATGAATTCAGCATCAGCATCCATATTGTGTACATTGAAAAAAACGGAATCAAAAAGTTCGCTCATAAGTTGATTTTTAACGTCAATTTGTCAGTCTTTCACTTATTTTTTAAAGTAAATTGCGATAAATTGAATAATGTTTCTATGGTTCAATTGTTATGCCACACAACCAAACATGAAAAATTGTCTAAAATTGAAAACTACACATTTGAATGGCTTAATTTACATAATATTCCCATCGAATAGATTCAAAAGGTCGAATGACTCAAAAATATACCCTAATTTAGTCGATTAGTTATACGAAGAATTATACTATGAAAGATTTTTTTAAAAGTAATATCATCAATCGGCAATTTTCGATATACTTCATTTTTTTCGTTTCAGGTTGCGCAGCAATTCTATACCAACTTATTTGGCAGCGTTATTTGTTTACTATTTTCGGAAGCAACATAGAGTCAACGACCATTATTGTTTCTGCCTTCATGTTCGGTCTTGGGGTAGGAAGTCTGCTTGGAGGAAAGGTATCTAAAATAAATACACAAAATTTATTATTAATATTTGCTTTCGTTGAATTCATGATTGGTTTATTTGGAATCTTTTCTCTTCAAATCTTCGATTTTGTTGGAAAAATAACCATGGGATTAGGTTTTATGGAAACAAGCTTTATTTCTTTAGGTTTGGTCATTATTCCTACGGTTTTGATGGGTTCAACGCTCCCTCTGCTTGTTCAATATTACATTCATTCCAATAATAACGTCGGTGAAACCTTAGGTAAGTTTTATTTTGTTAATACGTTGGGGTCTGCAATTGGTGCGTTATTGGCAACTGAATACATTTTTAAACTTTTTCACATGGATGGAACTGTTTATTTTTCTGTTGCGTTAAATTGTATTGCAGCAATTGGTGTATTATTAATGCATTCAAAAAAGAATAGAAATGAAAGTAAGTAGATTTTTAATTTGGTGTATTCTTGCGGCAATATCTGGTTTCATTGCTTTGTCATACGAGATGTTGTGGTTTCGCGTTTATTTGTACTCAGAAAGTGGATCAGCGCAGTCTTTTGGAAAACTTATAGGATTTTATTTGCTTGGAATTGCCTTTGGCTCATACTATTCTCGTCGATTTTGTTTCGTGCCCGATTCTCCGGATTACGAGAGAGGAAAAAAAATATTAATGTTAACACTAGTTTTAACCTCAGTGATATCATTTTTAGTAATACCTGGTGGGTTGATTTTAGCTACTGAACTCGAGTCACAATATATGCTTTATCTGGTATGTTTAGCTACCTTGTTTATGGGGATGACTTTTCCAATGATCACTCACTATGGGATTCAAGCGACACAAGATATTGGGGAAAAAATTTCATACTTTTATTTATCCAATATTATAGGCTCTTCACTAGGTAGTTTTATTACTGGGTTCGTATTGATGGATTTTTTTACAACCGAGCAGATTTCATTGATAATACTCCTGCTAAATACCCTTCTTCTACTCATTGTTGGGTTTTTTATTTTAGAGAAAAAATGGCTTATTTACAATGCCGGTTTTGTTTCACTTTTCTTCTTTTCAGTATACGGATTCAGTAATGAGATCTTTTACGAACTTTATAGTAAATTGTCTTTTAAAAAGGAATATTCAGAGACTAACAAGTTTAAATATGTGTTGGAAAATAAACATGGGGTTATTACGGTTACCCATGATGGTATTATCTACGGTGGAGGAATTTATGATGGGAGATACAATCTCAATTTACTGGATGATAAAAATATACTTAGAAGAGCATTCGCCTTTGGAGGAATTCATAAAAATCCAAAAAGAATTTTGCTTATTGGGTTAGGTTCAGGTTCGTGGTCGCAAGTTGTGGTCAATCATCCTGATGTAGAAGAGGTTATATGTGTCGAAATTAATGATGGCTATGAACAATTACTTAAGCATTTCCCAACTGTACAATCATTGGCTTCAAATCCAAAATTTAAACTAATTACCGATGATGGACGGCGGTGGTTGAATAAGAATCCACAGGAAAAATTTGATGTAATTATAGCAAATACGACTTATCACTATCGGTTAATGGCGAGTAACTTATTGTCTGTAGAATTTATGGAAATAATAAAAAGCCATTTAAATCAAGGTGGAATTTATCAGTACAACACAACTTATTCAGAAAGGGCTTTCTTAACGGGTGCTAAGAATTTTAATTACGCGGTGAGCTATCATAACAATGTAATTTGTAGCGACTACGCGTTTACCTTGGACAAAGAATTTTGGAAGAAGAATCTATTAAGATGGAAAATAGACGGTAAAAATGTAATTGACACCTTGTCTTCAGAAAAGAAACTGAAACTCGCTGAGATTCTAAACACTTTCGATAATGACGTTAATTCTAGGGAATATCTTCTCAAAAAGTTTGGACATCTCCCTGAAATAACCGACAACAATATGGGTACAGAATGGGAATGGAATAATTAGTTCATTTTCTACCTTAATGCTGTTTTTGAAGTGCCTGTTTTAAATTCTCCAACCTAGGTCATGATAAACAATCCTGTACGAAACGTATTGGCATGTGCTTCCACAATATCTTTAAGTTGTGGACTATATCCACCACCCATGCTACATGCAACAGGGCAATTAAGCTGTTTCGCGAACTGAAAAACTAACTTGTCTCTGCTTCTACAACCCTCTGTGCTGATGGCAAGTTTTCCAAGCTTATCTGTGGCTAAAATGTCTACACCGCATTGATAGAATATAAAATCTGGTATGAACTCACTCAGAATTGAATCCAAATTTTTTTCAAGTAGAAAAAGGTATTCTTTGTCATTAAGTCCATCGCGCAAGGGAACATCTACATCAGATTGCTCTTTCTGTATGGGGTAATTGTTTTGCCCATGCATGCTAAATGTAACTACTTGTTTTTCATCTCTAAGCATTGCAGCTGTTCCATTTCCCTGATGGACATCTAGATCGATAATTAAAATACGTTCCGTAGGTGTATTTTCTAACAACCAGTAGGAGGAAATTACTTGGTCATTTAGTAAGCAGAAACCTTCCCCTCTGTCGAAAAATGCATGGTGTGTGCCACCAGCAATATTGAAGGCGATTTTTGTTTTCATGGCCAATTCTGCTGCTCTTCGAGTGCCTTCCATGATGGTAAGTTCCCGTTGTATTAGTTCAACAGAATGCTGAAAGCCAGAAATACGTTGTTCTCGTTGGCTTAATTCGATGTTTTTTAATCGCTTCCAATAAGTCGGACAATGTATTTTCTGAAGATATTCTTCGCACAACTGGTTGGGCTCGAAAAAGTCTTTTTCATTAACAGTTCCCTCGTGCAGTAATTGCCTTGGCAATAACTCGTACTTTTCCATCGGAAATCGATGATTTTCTGGTAAAGGATGTACATAATTAGGATGGAAGGCAATCATAGGAGCTGTTTGACAATTCGCGAAACCGCCGGACATATCAGGGTGTTTTTTGCCGTTAACGTCAATATTTGGTGCATGTTTTTTCTATCTGTATGTGGATATTCCCTACAAGCTAATGGGCGTACTTCATAAATTCCACAAGTATTATCCTCACCTAAAAAATAACAAGGTGATTGTTGTAACACGTAATCGTTTTCCTCATCTAATTTTAAATGTGACGAAATAAATTGCGCTTCTTTCATCCGCAGGTGTTTTGCAATTCTCCGAATGTCAGCATCCCTAAAAATGGGACTCGTCGTTTTGCAACAATTGGCACAAGTTAAGCAATCCATTTTTTTAAATTCTTGCTCGTGAGCCTCATGAAATTTCTGGTCGAGGTCTTTTGGTTTCGTCTGTTTCCATTTACGAAAAGTCTTATTGATCGACTCTTGCTGTTGTCTTGCGTGCGAAATTGATTCCTTATCTTGTTGATTCAAAAGTAGCGTTTTATACGATGGCACTAAAGTTAAAAAGAAATTAAACGAATTATATCAATAATTTTGCAGTTCAGGCCGCTCAATATTTCGGGTGCATCTTATGGATATTAGCAAAATGTAAGGTATCATGTTGAATCTTGAAATGGAACTCTACCAAGTCATTGAAACAAAGTGTTGCTGGTATTTGTCTTAGAATAAATAATTGAATTCAAAAAAATAAATCAGCGAGCGCGCTAAAAATGGAAAATAAGTAATTGAGGGCATTCACAAACATAGAGGAAGTTAGGGCGCAGTGGGGAGAACTTAGGGCACCTATCTTTTTAAATATAAACTTTTTGCAGGTATATTACGAAATGCATCCTCAAGTTAAGCACCTATTTGTGATGAGTGAGAATCTTCGATTGTACGCGCATATTTTCCAACTTTCCTTTAATAAGACGTCAAACTATTTACGAGGAAATCCCGTGCTTTCCTTCTTAATAGGCCTTCTGAATTTCAAGGTTTTGTACATGACTAATGCCTTTCTAACAAATGTGCCTGCTTTCATCAGTGCGAACCCTTTTCGGCTCAAAGAATTATTACAAGGTATTCACAACAAGTATTCGATGGTTGTAATTCCCGATTTTCTTTATGAAAAACTAGAGGTTGAAGAGGGGCAGTATACAAAAATAGAAGTTGAAGAAGAAATGGTTTTGGAAATTCATCCGTCATGGAATAGCCTAGGTGATTACCAATGCGATTTAAAGAAAAAGTACCGAAATAAGGTGAAATCCATCTTGTTTCAAACAAAAAACCTAGAAATTAGAGGGTTAGATATTGATGAATTGGACCGTTACGCCGTGTCAATTCAAGCATTATTTGATCAAGTGGCTAGTGCCTCACGGTTCAAAGGTCCAGCATTTAACACAAGGGCATTTCGCTCATTTGTTGAGCAAGGAATAATGCGGGTTGATGGTTATTTCATAGCAAATAAACTGGTTGGATTTTCTTCGGTCATACCACATGAAGAAAATCTGTATTCCTATTTTGTTGGATTCGATAAAACGCTCAATAAGTCCTTTCCAATTTACGGACGTATTTTGGTAGAAAACATTGATGCAGCGATAAAGTGTAAAAAAGAACGTTTGATTCTTGGCCGAACGGCAAACGAATACAAAAGTAATTTTGGTGCATATCCAGTCAAATCATTTGTGTATTTAAAGATTGAAAACAGGCTATTAAGCTTCATGCTCAAGCCAATCCTCCGTAGGTTAACGCTAAAGCCCTGGTTGCAAAGACGCCCTTTCATCCGGCCAACAGATTCGAATGCTATTGGGTAACATCGACGGATGAATCCACAAAACTACTCGATGTATTTGAAAGGTAAACAAAAAATCAATTTACTGTCAAATCGCACGAGTGGAATTAGAAAATTCTTAAACAATGATTCGGTAAACATCCGTTCTATTTCTGCGAATATTTTCTACACAGAAACCTCCTGGTTGATTTATTTCTTCGATGAGTGAAAAGACTTTACAATTGGAGGATAAACCAGCAAATATTAAGGTGAAATTAAAGGTTCCATGATGGTAAATTGGGGTCCATTGCGGAAACAAGGAGATTCCATCCCAATAGAGTAGAGGAATACGTTCTCCTTCCTCTGTAAGCAGATAGGTGGATTTCCAAATGCGGACTAACATGCCGGGATTGCAACTCATTGAACAATGAACGATTACCTGTTTTTCTTCTTGGATTTCTTGCTTAACTTCAATTTTAACTTCCGGTTCAATTACCTCTACGCTGTTCTTAAATGTGTTATTCATCATGCAAAAATATTTACTTATACCAATTGCATCAAGAAAATAGGAGTGAAGCCATATTATTTTAAGCTAATGCTTCGCATCTTTTTTCCACCGTGCCTTGACAGATCGGTTGGCATTTTTAATGTTTAATTAAAAAAATCTTGATGACGCGTTGACTAACGCAAATTAATTCTATTGGTTACAGGTTAAATTATCTGAAACTGAATTACTATTAAACGTTAAAAATTAAGTTAAAATTGAAATTAAACATTGTGAAAAGCTGATTCAATAGTATTTTTGAATGTATCCAGATTAAAAAATGATAAGAGTTTCTACTTTCATGATTTTGTTGTTCGCGCTGATTTATTTGTCTTCAAATCAAGTACTTTCCCAGTTGAGCTACAAGGATGAAGCAGAATTGAATGATAGCACGAAGACACCTGAAATTTATTCGTTTCGCTTCAATAAAATAAACCGTGACACGATCAGTTTGGAAATTAACGACATATTGGTTTGTGACTCGTTTTGTGCACAGGGGATACCCTATACATACGATGCACTTCATTCATTTAATGCACGTAGAATGGATCGGTTTGGGGGGTATTTGAATGTAAAAATTAATAAAGGACTAGAAGAAATTAGAAATAAGGGATTTCCATCAGACATAAAGGAACTGCACATCCAAATCAACCCTGTTACCTTAAAAGTGTATTGGTTTGCCGTTTTAGGTCCTAGCACAGATGGTAAATCTTATGTGCGCGTTGACAGTCGCGGTTCAGCAGGTGGAGGTCTTCCCGCAGTAACAAAGCAATTGCCACGAATGCATCGAATTTACGATGGGTTAAGTGCTCATAAATTTTTAGAGTTTAATGAAAATGTTAAAGTGTATTACGATTGGAACGGCAATCAATTGTGCGATTTTAAAGGGGCTGTGAATATTCGACAGCATTTTTATAAGTACGGCACTTATGATGTTTCTAAAATTGAAAGTGTAGTTGTTAATTCTTCACAAACATCTGTAAATAAAATAGTTGCTCCTGAAATTATAACTACACAACAAAAAATACAAGTAAAAACAGTTACGAAGCCAAGGTATAAAACCTATAAAGTAAAATCGGGAGATACGTTATCAGAAATTGCTGCTAAATATCATGTTTCAATTTCGCACTTGAAAAAAACAAATAATCTCCGTTCCAATACGATTCAAATTGGTCAGATTCTTAAGATTCCGAATTAGATTGCGGCTTCCTTTTTAGCTTTTTCTTTCGCTTTTTTCTCCTCAACTTCTCGTTTCTTTTTATTGGCGAGGAATTCTTTGTTGTTTTCTTCCAACTCTTTCACGGGGATAAAACCTCTACCTGTAATGGGGAATTCTTTTTGTAATTCACCTGAGTAATAAAATTCAAAACAGATACCACCAAAAGTATATTCTTTTTCTCCAATTACGAACAAGGATCCTCCAACTTGAGGGTCTTTTTTAGGTTTACTTTTTTCATAACCCAAATTAAAGAGGGTTCCAAGAACATCAGGACGATTTGAAAGTGAGTATCCTGCGCGCTCCCATTGCGATTGATATTGACGAAGAAGTAGTGCTGTGTACAAATACGAATAGAAATGATCACCACCCTTTATTAAACGCTGAATGGTCTTGTGCTTGTGTGCGGCGATGGTATCGTTTACTCGATCAGGAAATGAATCCTTGAAATTCACAACATGTTGGAAGTAATCGCCGGGATAAAATTCATTTTTTGGTTGGAGTAAGGTGCGTTCGATGCGCAAGGCCGTGTGTTCAAGTATTCCAGATACACCATAACCTCTGTTGGTGGGTAAGATCAAGTTGGCAAATGGGTAAACGTATTCTTTGAATTTTTCTCTTCCTGAATTGAACATGCGCAATTGTTCAGCAATGACACAAACAATAATTGTTCGCGATTCGACACCTGTTAATCGCGATACAGAATCTATAGCCTTTTTGTCTTTTACCAATGCTTGACTGAACTGCTTCCAAACGGTATAATTGGACCACTCATAAACAGATTCTGTGTTGTATTCGGTTTGAGAACCCACCTTTGAAAGTTCACTCGTAAAATTCTGATTATCCTTTAACATTAAGGCAAATGCATCGATCATACGATTCGCCGTTACTAAATTTCTATCTGCCAAGTATGCCTCCATTATGGACTTTGCATTCGCAGGTCTATATTTTGCTATAACGCCTATTTTTTGAAAAACGAGTATTTCTTCCTTTGGATTTGATGCGCCATCCTTTATGAGTTCATCGCCGTATTTATCAGCGATTTCAGAGAAATAGCGATTTTTAATGTCTATTGCTCCTTCTACATTCGTAAGTTTAAACTCTACGGCAATATACAAACAAACAATAAAACCTCCCAAGGCTGCAAGAAGATAGAGCACAGTCAAATAAGTGTATTTGAGCCACACTTTCCAACGTTTTGTTTTTTTCTTTTCTTGGACCTCTTCTTCCATTCGTGCGAAATTAACGTAAAGGTTTTGAAAATAAAAATTTTCATTCCTGAAGGACTTTTATTTTACTGGTATGATAACTAACAGTATTCGAATAAAAAAGCCAAAATAAAATTAAGCTTCAACCAATTTACTTTCCCCTACTTACCCTAATTTCAAACTTTACGAATTCTATTTTGAAAATAAATCAAATTAACTTGTTACTTTTTTTCTTCACCGGCGTTTTGCTAGTAAATCATTCAGAGTTTCCGGAAAACGGAATGCCAACCGATCCTGAGCAGGGCACGGTGGACCAACGATGAGAGGTTCGCACCTAAAAACAATTGCGCAATCCCTTTTTTCAAAATTCTGATGGTGAATGTTTCATTTAAAACGTATTGCCATGAAAAAAATGTTAATCGCTATTTCCATCTTCCTCGCTTTTGGAACAGCCCATGGACAATGGATAGCAAACAAAAAGAACTTCAAGAAGGTTAACGAGCACACGCGTGTATCAAAAAATTTCTCTTACAAGTATGTCAGAGGAATGATTATGATAGTTTTAGACAATAACAATTATCTGCCTGACACGATGATATTCGACTCTAAAGGCCCTGTATTATTCTACCATGCATGGGAGACACCAAGCGATGTCAAAACAATGGCTGTAGTGAAGAATGAAGAAAACAGATACGACATCTACCTATTTCACCACCGACGAGAGGATACTTTTTATTTCACTTTGAATGGTCAAGACTATGGATATAACGTGGAGTAGGAATTTTCAGTAGCAGCAGCCCAATTTACCAATTGTTAATTTAAAACTAAAAAAAATGGTTAAATCGATTATTTTGACGGTCGCTATGATGACCGCTCCGTTCGTTGCCGATGCGCAATGGTCGGTAGACAATAAAAACTTCAAGAAAGTTAACGAGCACACGCGTGTAATGCGAAACTATTCAAAACAACGCATAAGAGTAATTTTAACTATAGTTCTAACTAACAACAACTACCTTTTAGATACGATGATATTCGACTCCAAAAGTCCTGTACCTTTCTTCCAAAGTTGGGAGACGTCAAGAGAGGTAAAAACAATGGCTGTTGTTGAGAACGAGAAAGGTAATTACGACATCTACCTGTTTCACCACCGACGAGAGGAAACCTATTATTTCACCGTAAACGAACAGAATTACGGATACTTACCATGAGTCATGAAATGTTTAATTTTTAATAAGAAATGCAATGAACTATTTATTTTCCCGATTTGGAGGCCACATGATGCGCATAGGACATGGAAAGGCGAGTAAGGAACGATTGCCTGAGGATCAATCCTTGGATAACTTATTGGATCATTTTTCAGAAGAAGTTTATCCCAACTGTTTTGTGTTGTCCTCTTACGACATGCTGCCTTCCTTCATGGGAGCCAGAGAAAAGTTATCCGACTTCGCTGTAAGACTTGGTACTTTACATCATGTATTCAACGATATGATGTTACAGAATTATGTGGTTATAAAAACAGATATTTACATAACCACACATGAATACAACAATGTATTTGCGCTTCACTTGCATACCGCTGGGGATGGGATGCAAGATGTGATGGATGACTACATACCCACATTCGATTATGTGCAGACCACTTTTTTTAGAGATGCCCATTCCGATGAGCGTTGTTCGCTTTCAGATCACCCCAATTTGCTGGCACTGATGCTCTATGTTTTGTTTTATAAAATGGAAATTTATCACACCAAATTTATTTTCGAACCTTCATCTTCCGACCCCGGAAATTGCTTAGAGCCAAGTTTTATTTCTTCATTGGCAACGTTTTACGAAGATATCAACGATAGCGATGAATTACAGCAAAAACTCTTGAAGACTTTCCCAAGCTTATTCGAAAATAATGCTGTGATTTAGAAATTAGGGTGAAATGGATTGTGCCAGCAAATGTGAGAATAGTTCCTAAAACTAATTGTCTGCGAAAAAATGAATTTGCAAGATCATTAAGCTACCTAAATCCTCTTTAAAAGTATTGAAGATTCTTCCCTACTTGCCAATCCGTCGGCAGGTAGGGAAGGAAGGGAGCTTTATAAAAGCACGTTTTCACTTCGTTCATATTTTTTTAATTTCCGAATTTCACTAAAGCAAGCTTCGTTCATTCTGAAAATTAAAAAAGCACCTTTCTATGAAAAGTGCTTTTATCAGAGTGGTCTTATCTGACATTTTTTCGAACCCCTTTTTGGAGGATTTGAACAAATTGAGCATACTTTATAAAGCGATTTATGAAAAGAACTTGACCCCGCGCAACGGCTGAACATACTTTGCAAACTTATGCCGTATGTATTGCCCAAAACCGAAAGCGTAAAACATACATTGGGCGAACCTGAAGCACCTAAAAAGAATTGGTGGGAAGTTAAATAATTTCAATAAATTTGGTAAAACATTAGTATGAAAGCTACGTTAACACTTTTCTTATTTGTGCTTATCGGAACAGGTAGTGCAATCTTTTCCCAAACCGTAACCATTGGAACTCAAGTATGGATGACCAAGAATTTGGATGTTGCAACCTTTAGAAACGGTGACCCCATACCTCAAGCGAAAACTATAGAAGAATGGATGGAAGCAGGAAAAAATGAACAGCCAGCTTGGTGTTATTACGAAAATGACATAGCGAATGGTGCGAAATACGGTAAGTTGTATAATTGGTATGCGGTAAATGATTCAAGAGGTTTGGCACCAAGCGGTTACCACGTATCTACGGATGCAGAATGGACAAAACTTACAGATTATTTAGAACTAGATGATACCATAGACGTATCAAAATCAATAGATATAAATTACATCCTCGGAGAAAATGCAGCTGGTGACAAAATGAAAAGTACCAACGGTTGGGCAGAAAATGGTAACGGCACCAACGAAAGCGGTTTCTTCGGTCTTCCGGGCGGTGGCCTGGACAGCGGGGAGTTCAACTTAATTGGAGAGACCGGTGTCTGGTGGAGTTCTACGGAGGACGATACGGGCAATGCCTGGTGCCGCTTCCTGTTTTACGACAATGGCTTTGTGGGCAGGTACTACGGCGTTAAGAAGAGCGGGTTCTCTGTTCGTTGTGTAAAGGATTAAATAAATTAGAATGAAAAAAACAGGTAAACCCAATTTTTGAGTACTATACAAAAACGGGAGAGACTCTTAAAATTTGTAACGATAATTATTACCGAAAAGCTAAAGGAAAACAATGTATAAAACAAGAAACAATATTATATGATAAACTTTCTGAAAACCGAGTTGTAATGTCCAAATTTGGACCTTGTAATTTTTTAATAAACAATAAGGAAAATTTTACTATGCCGGAATATCGATTAAATACTGGTTTTCCAATTCTTGATCAACTTACCAAAGGTAATTAATTAACTTTCATAAAGTTTTAAGGCTTATATTTTTACAAAAGAGACATTTTCTAATTTAATCTAGTTAGTGAATTTCTGTGATTGATCTTAAAAAATTAGTTTTTTAACTTTCGTTATCGTATTCACATGAATACCCACAATCCTGGAGATTTCAGAAGCTTTATAACCCTTTTTTAAGTAGTCAATTGTTTTTGCGATTTTGGGTTTGGAGAGAAAAGTTCTAAGATCCTCTTTGGAACCGTGAACCCTTCCTTTATAAACACCTCGAAGTTTGCTTAGATTTCACTTAAATAGTTAAGTTATTCAGGCCATTTGTGAACGTTACAAGCAGGAGTTTTATAGTCATTACATTTCTCACAGCCATCTACCAAAAATATATCAATTAACTTAGTTCTTTTCATAGGTTTAAAATTTGAAAAATTAAAAGATGACTTATTAAATTTTGTCAATAAAAAGAGGCTGCTCAGTATTTTGAGACAGCCTCTTTTCTTTAGATAGCGTTTTCAAAATGGAATTTTGCTAAATTAAAATGTAACCAATTTTTTAAGATACATTTTAGGTTAATGACAAAACGACTACTTAAATTTTCTTGTTATGAATTCAAAAGTGATTTTCGTTTCGTTGTTATTTTTTTCTAATCAGTTATTTTCCCAAGTTTCGGAGCGCCGGGTGACAGAATGTGTAGAGCATAACGCGTTGCCCTTAGTTACGGTGAAAGAACAAACCAATTTTCCACAGAATGTCCGAATGTATTCAGAAAAGGATTATGTTATTGCCTTTTGTCAACAATATGCACCGTCTTATGTTTCGCTATTGCAGACAAGTTACTCCTCTCCAAATAACTGGACTGTTTCTGTGGGAGGTGT
>JBIJBD010000160.1:0-5116 GCA_044345395.1 Crocinitomicaceae bacterium
GGATGAAGAATTAAAGAAATTATTAGAAGAGTTGGAAAAACTGTTAGAAGAAAATAATAAAGAAGGTCTGAAAGAAAAGATGGAACAAATAAATCAGTCTACAGATGACATGAAAAAACAGTTGGATAGAAGTTTAGAAATGTTAAAAAAATTGCAATTAAATGAAAAAATTGATGATATAGAAAAAGAACTGAAAAATTTAGCTGAAGAACAGAAGAACTTGAAAAGTGAAATTGAAAAGAAGAATATTTCAAAAGAACAAGCTGAGGAAAAACAAAATGACATTAACGAAAAATTTGAAGATATTAAAGAAGATATTAACGAATTAGAAAAACTTAATAAGGAGTTAATAAAACCTCTAGATCTTGGAAATAACGAAGAAAAGAAAAATAAAATTTCAGAAGATCTGAAAGAAGCAGTAAGTAAATTGAAGGATGGTAAGGATAAAAAAGCGGGGGAAAACCAAAAATCTGCTGCAGAAGAAATGGAGCAGTTAGCTATGAGTTTAGACCAAAAACAACAACAGGCAAATAAGAAGCAACAAAGCGAGGATATGGACGCGATTAGGACATTACTTGAGAGTTTAATGACGTTAAGTTTTGATCAAGAACAGGTAATGTATGATTTTGGTAGGGTTAGCTCAAAAGATCCCGCCTACATTAAATACGGAAGAAGACAAAGGAGAATTATTGACGATACGAAAATAGTAAGCGATAGTTTATTAGCATTAGCAAAAAGACAAGCTCCAATAGCAACATTTATAGATAAAGAATTAAACACCCTTGCCTTAAATCATTTACAAGTAGTAGATAATATAGATAATCACAATAAGGGAGGAATTAATAGAAATCAACAAGCTGTAATGACAGCATACAATAATTTAGCTTTACTATTAAATGAAGCTTTGCAAAGTATGCAAAGTCAAATGCAAAGTCAAATGGAAGGTTCGGGTCAATGTAGTAATCCTGGTGGAGGTAGGCCAAAACCTGGACCATCTTCTCCCGGTGATATGAAGGAAATGATAAAACAACAACTTGAGCAACTACAGAAAGGAATGAATCCAGGAGGATCAAAACCGGGTGATCAGCCGGGGAATAAGCCTTCTGAAGGAGGGCAGGGTATGTTAGGTTTAGGAAATAAGCAAATTGCAAAAATGGCAGCAGAACAAACAGCAATTAGACAAAAACTTGAACAATTAAGAAATGAGTTAAACAAAGAAGGAAAAGGTCAAGGTAATAAATTAAACCCTTTAATAAACGAATTAGAAAAGCAAGAGAAAGATTTGATTAATAAACGTTTTGGAAATGAACTAATTAATCGTCAAAAGCAAATTTTGACACGGTTGTTAGAAAGCGATAAAGCAGTGATGGAAAGAGGTTTCGAAGAAAAAAGGGAATCGAAATCAGGAAAAGTTGGCTTTTCTAGTAACCAAATCAGATTTGAAGAGTATAATAAGCAAAAATTGAAACAAGTAGAAATAATACGTGCAGTTGACCCTATGTATAATAAATATTATAAGGTCAAAGCAAGTGAATATTTCAATAAAAATTAATAGCGTTATACGATGAAAGAAGGCTATCGAATTATTGAACGTTTACAGTTACCAACAAATTATAACGCGTTGGTAGATATAGAATCTTTAGTTGGTAAAGTATGTGAGAATTTAGGTGTTGTTGATGATGCATATGGAAATGTTTTGATTGCTGTAACTGAAGCGGTAAACAATGCTATAGAACATGGTAACGCAATGAATAATGATTTATTAGTGGATGTGGCGGTAGGGGACGAGAAAGAGAGTTTTTGTTTTCACGTTAAAGATCAAGGTAAAGGATTTGATTTTATGAATCTGCCAGATCCAACGTCGCCAGAGAATTTATTAAAAGAGAACGGAAGAGGTATATTTTTAATGAAAAATCTTGCAGATGAGGTGGTTTTTGATGCGCCAGGCAATAGTGTAAATATGTACTTTACTAAATGATAAGTATAGAGTATTACGATGAAAATATTGAAATTCCGGAGAACAACCCGGAATTTTTCATTTCTGTAATTCCAAAAATAATTGAATTAGAAAAAAAGGTGTGTGGCGATATTAATATTATATTTTGTTCGGATAACTATTTATTAGAAATGAACAAAACATACTTGAATCACGACTATTTTACAGACATCATTACTTTCGATTATTCTGACAATCAATTAGTTAGTGGTGATTTGTTTGTTTCTTATGAGCGTGTACAAGACAATTGTAGTTTATATCAAGTGTCATATGGTTATGAATTGTCAAGGGTGGTGTTCCACGGTGTTTTACATTTATTAGGCTATAATGACAAAGAAACCCTAGAGAAATCTATTATGTCAAGAAAAGAGGATGAGTATTTAAGTCTTTTTGTTTCACGTGAAACAAGACGGTGTTAAAAATTATGTTTCACGTGAAACCATAAGTTTATGTTAGCTGAATACGATGTGATAGTTGTGGGTGCGGGCCATGCGGGGTGTGAAGCCGCGAATGCTGCTGCCAAAATGGGTAGCCGCGTTTTGTTGATAACTATGAACATGAATACAATTGCCCAGATGAGCTGCAATCCCGCAATGGGCGGTGTTGCGAAAGGTCAAATTGTTCGGGAGATTGATGCTTTAGGTGGTGGTTCAGGTATAGTTAGTGATAAAAGCGCCATACAGTTTCGAATGCTTAATTTATCGAAAGGCCCAGCTATGTGGTCGCCTAGAACACAAAATGACCGAATGCTCTTTGCAACAGAGTGGAGGTTTTTGTTAGAAAACAATAAAAACGTTGATTTTTGGCAGGACATGTGTACGGGTCTTGTGGTTGAAAAAAACAAAGTGGTAGCTGTTAAAACAGCCTTAGGAATCAATATTAAAGCAAAAGCCGTTGTTCTCACTAATGGCACCTTTTTAAATGGGCTTATACACCTTGGTGAAAAACAATTTGGAGGAGGAAGGGCTGCAGAGAAAGCGGCTGTTGGAATAACCGAAGAGTTACAATTATTAGGTTTTGAGGCGGGAAGAATGAAAACAGGAACCCCCCCAAGGGTAGATGGGCGCTCTTTGGATTATTCAAAAATGGAGGAGCAAAAAGGCGATGAAACGCCTTCGAAATTTAGTTTTGGTGAAACTAGCCCACTATGTATACAGCGATCTTGTTATATTACTTATACAAACACACACACGCATGACATATTGAGAACAGGTTTTGATCGTTCACCTATGTTTAATGGCGCTATAAAAAGCAGCGGACCAAGATATTGCCCGAGTATTGAAGATAAAATTAATCGGTTTTCTGAGAGAGATCGACATCAAATATTCGTTGAACCAGAAGGTTGGAATACCGTAGAAATTTATGTGAATGGATTCAGTACCTCATTGCCAGAAGAAGTTCAACTTAAGGCTATGAGAACAATACAGGGATTCGAACAAGCAAAAATGTTTAGACCTGGTTATGCAATTGAATATGATTATTTTCCACCGACACAATTACACCACACCTTGGAAACAAAACGTGTTGAAAATTTGTATTTTGCTGGTCAAATTAATGGAACTACGGGTTATGAAGAAGCTGCATGTCAGGGATTAATTGCTGGAATCAATGCGCACTTAAGAATTAATTATAAAGAACCTTTTGTATTATCTAGAAATGAAGCCTATATCGGTGTGTTAATTGACGATTTAATTACAAAAGGCACTAAAGAACCTTACCGAATGTTTACAAGTCGCGCAGAGTTCAGAATATTATTAAGACAAGATAATGCAGACCTTCGATTAACTCCTCTTGCCCATATGTTGGGCTTACAAAACGACGCAGCCCTAGAACGAATTAACCAAAAACAAAAGGGGGTTCAAGAGATACACAGCGTATTAAAAAAGACGGGTATAGCTCCAGATGTTTTGAATCCAATGCTTATCGAAAAAAATTCTTCACCGGTATCACAGCAAGTTAAAGTTGCAAATGTTTTGACTAGACCTAATATTTCTTTAGACGATTTATTACCCTTATCAAACGAATTGAATAGTGCATGTTCCTTGTGGAGAGAAATTGATCCTGCTATAATAGAGCAGGCTGAAATTCAACTAAAGTACGAAGGATACATCGAACGAGAACAAGAACACGCCTCAAAAGTTATGAGATTAGAGGAAGTTAAAATACCACAAAACATTGATTATCAAGACATTAAAAACCTAAGCTCAGAGGCTAAAGAAAAACTCAAGCAAATCACACCCGCCACAATAGGTCAGGCCACTCGGATTTCAGGCGTTTCACCAAGCGATATTTCCGTATTATTGGTACATTTAGGAAGATGAAATAATGTAATTTTAGCTTGTGACTAACAGGAAAGTGTATTTTATTGATACTGTTCACCCGGTATTAAAAGAGCGTTTAGAACATAATAGTTTTAACTGTATCGATCTCACTGGGGTGGATAATGAGAATATACCCGGGATGATTACAGACGCGTATGGAATTGTAATTCGATCTAAAATCACATTAAATGAGAACATATTAGCCCAATGTAAAGATCTTCAGTTTATTGCACGGTCGGGTTCAGGCCTTGAGAATATTGATACATCTTATTGCCAATCAAGAAATATTATTTGTTATAATTCACCTGAAGGAAATAGAAATGCGGTCGCGGAACACGCCTTAGGGATGTTATTAGCTTTAATGAACAAAATCCATATTGCTGATTTACAATTGCGAAATGGTATTTGGCAGCGCGAGTCAAATAGAGGAGAAGAATTAGACGGTAAAGTTGTAGGTATTATTGGATATGGTAATAATGGTGCTGCATTTGCCAAAAAACTGAGAGGATTTGACATTAAAGTTATGGCTTATGATAAGTACAAATCTGGTTATGGCGATCATTTTGTCCATGAGTGTACCCTAAGTGCTCTACAAGCACAGGCGGATATTGTTTCTTTTCACATTCCACTTAACGTAGAAACAAAGTATATATTTAACGCATCTTTTATAGGAAAAATGTTAAAACCTTTTATTCTCATGAACCTATCAAGAGGCAGATTAGTCAACACAAAAGATTTAGTAGTTGGTTTAAAGGAGGAAAAAATTAAAGGGGTTTGTCTTGATGTACACGAATTTGAA
>JBIJBD010000135.1:0-6305 GCA_044345395.1 Crocinitomicaceae bacterium
CCTTCCTCCAAGGTTGAAACAAAGTCATGGGCATTTGCTGTTTTTGCTGCCTCAATCGCTTTTTCTATGGAGGGGTGCTCATCTCCAAAAGCAATATTTTCTAAGACGGAGCCATTAAATAGAATAGAATCTTGAGAAACGATACCAATTTTACTTCTTAAATCAAATAGTCTAAAAGATTTAATGTTGTTACCATCGATCGTAATTTCTCCATTAAGCACATCATAAAATCTTGGCAACAAGTCTGTAAGTGTGGACTTTCCGCTTCCAGACTCACCCACTAAGGCCACTGTGTGACCTTTTGGAATAGAAAACGAAACTTTTTTAATCACTAATTCCTCTCCATACTTAAATGAAACGTTTCTATATTCAATAGATGTAGAAAAACGATTAATCGAAACAGGTGTTTTAGCCTCTTCTATTTGTTCTTTTATCGAAAGAATTTCTTGCACTCTTTCTAGGCTTACTTTCGCCTTTTGAAGAACGGCAACTTGATTAGCAACCGATTGTATAGGCCTTAAAAGCTGTGAAAAAACAATGATAAATGTAATAAATAACTCCCCCGTTAACCCCCCCTCTGATGCGGAGCCATTTAAAATCAAATTTCCTCCAAACCAAACTAAACACATCATTACGCCGGCACCCAACGTTTCGCTTATTAGTGGAGAAACGTCTTTTTTACGAAATGTTTTGGTTACTAATTTTTGGTGTGCTAAATTGGTTAATCTAAATTGCTTAGTAATAAATTCGGTAGCGTTGAATGCTTTGATAATACGAACACCATTCAAGCTTTCATCCATAATTGAATAAAGTAGGCCTAATTGTTCCTGACTGTTCCTAACTGTTTTTTTTAAGCTTTTACCAATTCTAGAAACAACAAAAGCGGTAATTGGCAGCAGGAAAAAAGAGACCAGCGTTAAACTTGGACTGATGTAAAACAATGAAAAAACATGAATTATAATTGCTATAGGATCTCGGAATACAAGCTCTAAAAAGCCAACCACTCCGTTTTCAATTTCTCCAACATCACTATTTAATCGTGCCATTAAGTCTCCTTTTCTTTCTTGTGAATGAAACGATAAAGGGAGCTCCATAGATTTTTTGAATAATTCGTTTCGAACATCCCGAACTACTGCCATTCGCAATTCTGATTGATACCACACGGCCAAGTATCGCGAAGCATTTTTAAGTAAAAAAGCAACAAACACCGAAATACAGACAAACATCAGTGCCTGACGTGGGTCCTCGGATACCATCTTGTGCATGTAATAAGTGTAATAATCTGCAATATAAGCACCGAGTTCAGTTAAATTACCAGAATATTGAGGTTCTTCAACTGCTTCTTTAAAGTCATTAACTCGAAATATTAATTGCAAAAAAGGAATAAAAAGAACGAGTGATAAAAGGTTGAAAATTGTGAAAAGCAAGTTACCCACAATGGTGATAAAAGCTAACCGGCGATATTTAAAAGCGTATTTATATACGTCTTTCCATGAACTCATGGGCAAATATACATTAAACAACCTTCTTTTTTAAAGAACAATCTATAGATTTAGTACCTTTGGTCATTATGTCATCAATTCGTCAGCAAAAGATTGAATCAGCAATTCGATCTGAATTAGCTACCTTTTTCTTGCGCAGGAGCACTGAAATTTGCTTAGGAAGCATGGTTACAGTAACTAACGTGAGAATTACTTCAGATTTATCATTAGCCCGTTGTTATCTAAGTATTTATAATGCGGAGGATAAACAAAGCGTGCTTGAAAATATCAACCTCAATAAAGGAAAAATAAAATCAGAGGTGGCTGCAAGATTGAAAAACATGCGTAAAACCCCAGGCCTTACATTCTATATAGATGATTCGTTGGATTACGCCATGCAAATAGAGGAACTATTGAAAAAAAAATAACACATTAAAGTATCTTTTTACATAGCAAGACGTTACTTTTTTTCAAAAAAAGACACGAATACCGTAGCAATTTTAACCAGGATTTCTTGGCTCGGCATGGCTGTTGTTTGCGCGGCCTTAATAATTCTTTTGTCTGCATTTAATGGTATTGAATCTGTAATCAAAAAAATGTATGGGAAGTTTGATGCAGACATCATTGTCACTCACAACACAAGGAAATCATTTTTAACTTCTACTTTCGATGAAAAAGCCCTGCAAAACGAAAACATTCAATCTTTTTCCAGAGGCGTGGAAGAGCTTGTGGTTTTGCAACACGATAAAAAATGGACTAATGCTAAAATAATGGGGATTGAACAAAATTTTCTGGCATTAGTAGACTACCCAAATAATACGTTATTAGAAGCGTCAGCTTGCAATGAAAACCACGCATGTTTGTTTAATCTATTAAAAGGCCAAGACGTTTTTTTAGCACCTGGCTTGGTTGACAAACTAGAAATTAGGCCTAACCAAACAGAGTTTTCCATTTTAGCAGGGAAAAGAGAAATGAAAATACGACAAGGACAGGACATGTTCAAAAAAACAATCGTCCAATGTGCCAGTGTCTTTAATTTTAATAGGGAGGTAAATGAAGAGGTTGTTATTTGGTCGCTGGAAAGAGCGCAAGAACTTTTAGGTTATGAGAATGAAATAACACATGTTTATATTCGGCTGAAGGAAGGCGTAGATCATGAGGAATTTAAAAGAACCCTCCAAGAAAAACTTGGAAAAAGCTTCAAGGTTCAGACAAATTTTGAAAAAAATGAGATGATATATAAAACAAGTAAGTCTGAACGCTTAATGGTGGTGATTATTCTGGTTTTTGTTTTTGTTTTTGCAGCCATAAACCTTATTGCTTCTTTGACAATTCAATACATAGAAAAACAAAAAGATGTTAGTTCTTTGTTGGCATTGGGGTTTAAAAAAGCGGATGTGCAACGCGTGTTTATTTTTAATGGATTACTAATTTCAGTTGCTGGGTTACTACTTGGGCTGTTTTTAGGATATGGAATATGTCTAGTGCAGCAATGGACAGGCTTAATTTCGATGGGGGGCGCAAATGAAGGGTTTCCTATTGTTTTTGCATGGCAGGATTTTATTTTCGTAGTATTTATGGTAATAGCATTAGGCTTCTTATTTTCTTGGGGCACCATAAAAATAATTTCTAGGGCGCTATAAAATCTATTTAACCGTCTATATCAGATAAAAGTTGTATATTTGCGCCCAAATTTAAAGCATAAAAATGTCTGTTATTAAAGGTAAAATTTCTCAGGTTATTGGTCCTGTAGTTGACGTAAGATTCGAGAGAGGCGTAGCGCTTCCTAGTATTTACGATGCTCTAGAAGTGAAAAAATCTGATGGATCGAGGGTTGTTCTTGAGGTTCAATCCCATGTTGGAGAAAACTCAGTTCGAGCAATATCAATGGACTCCACAGATGGATTCATGAGGGGGTTAGAAGTAGTAGCAACCGGTACTGCAATAAAGGTTCCAACGGGTGATAAAATTAAAGGTCGATTATTTAATGTAGTGGGAGAGGCAATAGATGGAATAAATGTTGTTGACAATGAAGGAGGCCTACCAATTCACAGAGAGGCACCAAGTTTTGATATGTTGTCAACCTCAACAGAAATTCTTTTCACGGGTATTAAGGTTATTGACTTGATCGAGCCTTATGCGAAAGGAGGAAAAATCGGATTATTTGGTGGTGCAGGTGTTGGAAAAACAGTGTTGATCCAAGAATTAATAAATAATATTGCAAAAGGGCATGGAGGTCTTTCTGTTTTTGCTGGTGTAGGCGAACGTACCCGCGAAGGAAATGACTTACTTCGAGAGATGTTAGAGTCAGGAATCATTAAATATGGTAAAGAATTCATGCACTCAATGGAAGAGGGTGGTTGGGACCTTTCTAAAGTTGATCTTGAGGAGATGAAAGAGTCTAAAGCTACGTTTGTATTTGGGCAAATGAATGAGCCCCCAGGTGCTCGCGCCCGTGTTGCGCTTTCGGGGTTAACCATTGCAGAATATTTTAGGGATGGTGATGGAGAAGGACAAGGAAAAGATATTCTGTTTTTCGTTGATAATATTTTTAGGTTTACACAGGCGGGTTCTGAAGTGTCGGCCCTGTTAGGTCGTATGCCTTCTGCTGTAGGATATCAACCGACATTGGCTACGGAAATGGGTGCCATGCAAGAGAGAATTACCTCTACTAAAAACGGATCCATTACCTCTGTTCAGGCTGTTTATGTTCCTGCGGATGACTTAACAGATCCTGCTCCAGCAAACACGTTTGCTCACCTTGATGCAACAACGGTACTTTCAAGAAAAATTGCGGAACTTGGAATCTATCCAGCGGTTGACCCTTTAGATTCAACCTCAAGAATTCTTACACCTGAAATAGTAGGAGAAGAACATTATAATTGTGCCCAGCGAGTTAAAATCACTTTGCAACGATACAAAGAATTACAGGATATAATCGCAATTTTAGGTATGGATGAATTATCCGAGGAGGATAAGTTGGTGGTTCACCGCGCTAGACGCGTTCAACGATTTTTATCGCAACCTTTCCATGTGGCTGAGCAATTTACAGGCATACCGGGTGTTTTGGTGGATATTCAGGACACAATCAAGGCGTTTAATGATATTTTAGACGGTAAGTACGACAAATATCCAGAGGCTGCGTTTAACCTCAAAGGAGGGATTGAGGACGTAATCGCCGCGGGTGAGAAAATGTTAGCAGAAGCTTAAACGATGAAATTAGAAATTATTACCCCTGAATCAGCTGTTTTTTCTGGTGAAGTTATTTCGGTTTCTCTTCCGGGAACAGACGGAATTTTTCAAGTGCTAAATAACCATGCGCCAATTATTTCTTCACTAAAAGAAGGTGTAGTTATTGTGGACCCTGTTGGAGAAGTAGATACAAATCATCCTGCAATAAAGAATAATGGTTCAACCATTGAAGTAATTATTAAAGGAGGGGTTGCTGAGTTGATGAATAACAAACTTATTGTCTTGGCAGACTAATAGAAAACTAAAAATTGAGAAGGGATTGGGTTACTAATCCCTTTTTTTGTGTTAATACATGTTAACTAAACAGATTGAGAATTTGATAGTGCAATATAGAATAATTACCTTCGTTACCTTACGCTAAAATGAGTCTAGAAAAGACAGAACTGAATACAACCAATATTCCGCGCCATATCGCTTTGATTATGGACGGAAATGGACGTTGGGCAAAGCAAAGAGGAGAACATAGACTTTTCGGCCACACGAAAGGTGTTGATGCGGTGCGTGAAGTTTTGAAAGCTGCTAAATCTTTTGGGGTAGAGTTCTTGACGCTTTATGCATTTTCCACTGAAAATTGGAATAGACCACAGGAAGAAGTGAATGGACTGATGAATCTTTTAGTAGACTCTATAACTAATGAATTACCAGAATTACAAAATCAAGGGGTAAAATTATTAGTCATTGGCGATTTAAAAGGACTTCCTGAAAATTGCCAGTTGAGTTTAGCACAAGGAATGGCATCAACAAAAAACAATAAGGAAATAACCTTAATTTTAGCCTTGAATTACAGTGCGAAGTGGGAAATTACACAATGTGTTCGTGAAATTTCATTGAAAGTTGCGAAAAAAGACCTTGATATTAATGAAATAACTCCAGATCTCATTTCCTGTCATTTAACAACAAAGGAGGTACCAGACCCAGAATTATTAATTAGGACTAGTGGTGAACACCGTATCAGCAATTTTTTACTTTGGCAATTAGCTTACGCAGAATTTTATTTTACTGACATTCATTGGCCAGACTTTGGCAAGGAGGAATTAAAGGCGGCAATAATTTCTTATCAATCACGCGAGAGACGATTTGGTATGGTCTCCGAACAACTATCGAAATGAGACAATACTACCTCTATATTATTTGTTTTTTTACTTGCGCGTTTTTTCACGCACAAAACGGCCCTAAAAATTTAGTAGGTCTTGACTTTGGCTATGATGCGCCTAAAGAATTTGAATTAGGCCCAATACGTGTAGTGGGAGCAGAAAACTATGACCATCAAGCAATCAAATTAATTGCTGGCCTCCGGCAGGGCCAAAAAATTATGGTTCCTGGACAAGCAGTAACCAACGCTATTAAAAATTTATGGGCAGAGGGAATCTTTTCTAATGTTACAATTTATGCGGAGAAAGAAATAGCAGGCGTGCTTTACCTTATTATTGAATTATCACCCAGGCCAAAGTTATCTAAATTCAAGTTCAAAGGTATCAACAGAAGAGAGGCAGATAAAATTAGAGAAGAAATTTCGTTGTATGCCGGAAAAACAATAACGGAGAATCTGGTGTTTCAGACAACAAACAAAAT
>JBIJBD010000060.1:0-13760 GCA_044345395.1 Crocinitomicaceae bacterium
GCACTTGGGCCGCTAAGAATTAAATAATGGCCGTTCTTAATTTCTAAAGGATTTTGATTCTCAAATCTAGAAAGTAAGCCAATGTTGTAACAATTCAATGTTTCATTATGGGAACTAAGTTTTCCTTCTAAATTTAATATGGGTTCATCTACAACCCAAATCTCATCAAATTTTCTTACGAGTTTTAAGTGATAACTATTTATAAATTGCAAATACCTTGGTAAGGGTAAATTTACTTGATGTGTTAAAAAAACAGAAGGGGTTTTCAGGCTATAAAATCCGTAGCGATGATCTGAAATTACTAAGTCAACTAACTTCTTCTTACAAATTATTTCACACTGAACTTGATCATATTTCATATGTTTAGCCAGATGATTGTAATTCTTTAGAAGGCTATACGCGAAACTCTGTCGTTCGTTAAATTGAAAGGGGTATCCTGATAACTCGACAAATTCTATTTCACTGTGGTATTGTTCCAAAATTTCACGTTGCTGCGTGTTACACGCCACAATTATGAAATTGTTATACTTCAGTTTTTCAATCAGAGCAATACATCTTGATACATGCCCCATTCCCCAATTCAATGGAGAAAGAAGTATTTTTTTTCCTAGGATTTCTGTTAATCGCATGATACCGACTCTAAAATTAGTTAAAAAAAATCCCAAGATTCATTTAGAATATCTAATTTTAGGCACTTAATTATAATATACTATGGACGGAAAAGAATTTAGAAAATATGCTACAAAACATATGGGGATAAACAGCATGTTTGTCGACCATTTTATTGAATCGTCATTAACACCATACATCATAGAAGAGCGTCCTTTGAACATGACGCAAATGGATGTTTTTTCCAGATTGATGATGGATCGAATTATATTTTTAGGAACAGGAATAAACGATCAAGTTGCTAATATCATCAATGCTCAATTGCTCTTTTTGGAGTCTGTTGATGCAAAAAAAGATATTCAAATTTACCTAAATTCTCCAGGTGGTTCTGTTTATGCTGGCTTGGGGATATATGACACCATGCAGTATATTCGTCCCGATGTTGCAACAATTTGTACAGGAATGGCAGCTTCAATGGGTGCTGTGCTTCTGTGTGCAGGAGCGGATGGAAAAAGAAGTGCTTTGAAGCATTCTCGGGTTATGATTCATCAACCACTGGGTGGTGCGCAAGGCCAAGCTTCTGACATAGAAATAACGGCCCGTGAAATACAAAAATTGAAAAAAGAACTTTATGATATCATTGCCACACATTCTAAACAAGAATATGAGAAGGTATGGGCGGATTCCGACAGAGATTATTGGATGACTTCTGAAGAAGCGAAGGCTTATGGTATGGTAGATGAAGTGTTGATTAGAAACCCAAGATAAGGTGTCTAAAAAAGAAGCAGTTTGTTCTTTTTGTGGCTCTAATCGTCAATCGGTAGGTATGTTGATTGCTGGAGTTTCAGGGCATATTTGTGATAATTGTGCAGAGCAAGCAAGTAAGATTGTTCAGGAAGAAAAACAGCATATCCAGATGCCAGAAAAACAAGTAATGAACACAAAGCTATCTTTGCCAAACCCGACTAAAATAAAAGAAAAACTTGATGAATTTGTTATAGGTCAAGAGGATGCCAAAAAGGTTCTTGCCGTTGCCGTATACAATCACTACAAAAGATTGAATCAAGAAGTGATTGACGATATCGAAATCGAAAAGTCAAATGTTATTTTGGTAGGAAGAACTGGGACTGGTAAAACATTGTTGGCAAAAACAATTGCTAAATTACTAGAAGTACCATTTTGTATTGCAGATGCAACCGTACTAACTGAAGCAGGATATGTGGGAGAGGATGTGGAAAGTATCTTATCTAGGCTTTTACAAGCATCTGATTATCAGGTTGAATTAGCACAGCGGGGAATTGTTTTTATCGATGAGATAGATAAAATAGCAAGAAAAAGTGATAATCCTTCCATTACTCGTGATGTGTCAGGTGAAGGTGTCCAACAGGCTTTATTAAAATTATTGGAAGGAGCTGTGGTGAATGTACCTCCTCAAGGAGGGAGAAAACATCCGGAGCAAAAAATGATTCAAATTGACACGCGAAATATTTTGTTTATTTGTGGAGGAGCATTCGATGGTATTGAAAGAATTATTTCAAGCCGCGTCAATAGACAAGCTATTGGTTTTAGTAATTCCGAAGAGGAAGCAATTCAAGACGAAAGTTTACTAAAGCACATCACTCCAACGGATATTAGAACTTTCGGTTTAATCCCTGAGCTAATCGGTAGATTTCCTGTGCTTACTTATTTGGACCCGCTAGATGAAAAAGCACTTAAACGTATATTAACTGAGCCAAAGAATGCGCTTGTAAAACAGTATAAACGGTTGTTTGAAATAGATGGCGTTCAATTGAAGTTTGATAAAGAGACCTTAGATTTCATCGTTGAAAAGGCTATTGAATACAAGTTGGGTGCACGAGGGTTACGGTCTATATGTGAGGCTATTTTGCTTGATGCCATGTATTTAACTCCTGGCAACAATGAAAAAGATTTCACTGTAAGTATATCCTATGCAAAAAATGCATTTAAAAAGTCAAAATTGTCGCAGCTAAAAGTGGCCTAAACATTTTTTGATTCTAATGGGTTATTGTAATTTTGTAGATTCAAATATTTAAAATGAAAGTTATTCAATTTAGAGAAGCATTGCGTGAGGCAATGTCTGAAGAGATGAGAAGAGATCCTTCAGTTTTACTCATGGGAGAGGAAGTTGCTGAATATAACGGTGCGTACAAGGTTTCTCAAGGGATGTTAGACGAGTTTGGTCCTAAACGTATAATTGACACACCAATTGCAGAATTGGGTTTCGCTGGGATAGCCGTGGGTGCATCAATGAATGGATTGCGTCCAATAGTTGAGTTTATGACTTGGAACTTTGCAATACTCGCTGCTGATCAAATAATTAATTCAGCTGCAAAAATGCTTCAAATGTCTGGAGGTCAATACAATTGCCCTATAGTTTTTAGAGGGGGAAATGGTCAAGCTGGCCAGTTGGCGGCAACACACTCTCAAAGTTTTGAAGCATTTTACGCTCATGTGCCTGGTTTGAAGGTGATTACACCATCAAATCCTGCTGATGCAAAAGGATTACTCAAAGCTGCCATCAGAGATAATGATCCAGTAGTATTCCTAGAATCTGAAAAAATGTATGGTGATAAAGGAGAAGTTCCCGAAGGTGAATACATCATTCCCATTGGCGTTGCTGATGTAAAACGAAAAGGTACTGATGTGACGCTTGTTACTTTTGGAAAAATAATCAAAGTTGCATTTGATTACAATACGGTCGTCGAATCGATAAAGAAAACAAATCGCTGTGTCGTTTTAGAGGAATCATGGCCTCTTGCATCCATAGCTTCAGAAATTTCGTATCACTTACAGCGTTATGCATTTGATTATTTAGATTCACCCGTAATTCGTGTGATGCAAACGGATACGCCATTTGCTTTTTCCCCAACACTGATTGATGCCGCTTTACCGAATGTTGATCGTGTAGTTGCCGCAGTTAAGGCAGTTATGTACAGGAATTAATAACTCGTAAAATTGAAGAAAGGCCTTAAGGGGCCTTTTTTTATTTTATAGAAAATCAATGGATTAGCCATAATAGGTAAAAAAAAGTGTTTTTTTTCATAAGGAGGCTTGTTAAATAAAATAAATATAGTATCTTTGCACCCCTCAAAGTGCGTTTGAGGTATTAATTATTTATTAAAAACAAGAGTATTTTATGCCAACTATTCAACAGTTAGTTCGCAAAGGAAGAACTGCGGTGGTAAAGAAAAGTAAGTCCGCTGCGCTTGATTCATGCCCACAACGTAAAGGTGTTTGTGTTCGTGTTTACACGACAACACCTAAGAAGCCAAATTCGGCTATGCGTAAAGTAGCGCGTGTTCGTTTGACGAACGGAAAAGAAGTCAATGCATACATTGGCGGTGAAGGACATAATCTTCAAGAGCACTCCTTAGTATTAGTAAGAGGTGGAAGGGTGAAAGACCTTCCCGGTGTACGTTATCACATAGTGAGAGGTGCGGAAGACACTGCTGGTGTTCAAGGGAGAAGTCAGCGTAGATCGAAATATGGTACAAAAAGACCTAAGCAGAAATAATCAAAGCTTTAGAAGATGAGAAGAAGAAAAGCCAAAAAAATTGCGATTCTACCAGATCCAAAATTTAATGATGTGGTAGTGACAAAGTTTGTCAATAATTTAATGTACTCTGGTAAAAAGAGTTTAGCATTTCAGATTTTTTATGATGCAATTGAAATCATAAACAAAAAGATTGAAGACCAAGAAGGATTAGAAGTCTGGAGAAAAGCATTAGAGAATGTTACACCAAGTGTTGAAGTTAGAAGCCGACGTGTAGGTGGAGCAACTTTTCAAATACCAACTCCGGTTAGAGAGGAGAGAAAAGCTTCTCTTGCTATGAAGTGGTTAATCGGATATGCTAGAAAGCGCAATGAAAAAACAATGTCTCAAAAACTAGCTTCTGAAATTATAGCTGCATCTAAAGAGGAGGGTGCTGCATATAAAAAGAAAGAAGATACAATAAGAATGGCTGAGGCTAACAAAGCATTTTCACATTTTAGATTTTAAGAAATGGCAAGAGATCTTAAGTATACAAGAAATATTGGTATCGCTGCTCACATTGATGCAGGTAAGACTACTACTACCGAGCGTATATTGTTTTACGGTGGTGTAAACCATAAAATTGGAGAGGTTCATGATGGTGCTGCAACCATGGATTGGATGGAGCAAGAACAAGAAAGGGGTATTACAATTACCTCCGCCGCTACCACGCTGAATTGGAATTACAGAGACCAGAAATACCACATCAACATTATTGATACCCCTGGACACGTTGACTTTACTGTAGAGGTAAATCGTTCGTTAAGGGTACTTGATGGTTTGGTTTTCTTGTTTTCGGCAGTTGATGGAGTTGAACCTCAATCAGAAACCAACTGGAGATTAGCAAATAATTACAACGTTCCGAGAATTGGATTTGTCAATAAAATGGATCGCCAAGGTGCAGACTTTTTGAAAGTTTGTCAACAAGTGAAAGATATGTTGGGAAGTCATGCCTTGCCATTACAAATTAATATTGGAGAAGAAGATAATTTCAAAGGTGTAGTTGATTTAATAAACTTCAAAGGGATAGTCTGGAATGAAGACGATTATGGAATGACTTATAAAGAGGTTGAAATTCCTGCTGATATTATAGACGATGCACGTCAATTAAGAAGCGAGTTATTAGAAGCGGTAGCTGAGTTCGATGAGTCGTTGATGGAGAAATTCTTTGAAGATGAGAATTCATTAACTGAAAGAGAAATTTTAAATGCCCTTCGTCAGGCGACCATTGCAGGAAAAGTAGTTCCGATGATGTGTGGTTCGTCTTTTAAAAACAAAGGCGTTCAGGCAATGTTAGATATGGTGATGGAGATATTACCTTCGCCATTGGATATAGAAGGGATCACGGGTACGAATCCTAAGACAGATGAAGAGGTAGTTCGGAAGCCTTCATATGATGAGCCGTTCGCAGCACTAGCATTCAAAATTGCAACCGATCCATTTGTAGGTCGTTTGTGTTTCGTACGTGCGTATTCAGGTAAGTTAGAAGCAGGGTCATACGTTTTGAATACACGTTCAGAAAATAAAGAGCGTATTTCTCGAATATTCCAAATGCATGCCAATAAGCAAAATCAAATCCCTGAATTGGGTGCGGGAGATATTGGTGCAGTTGTCGGATTCAAAGATATCAAAACAGGAGATACTCTGTGTGCGGAAAACGCGCCAATTATCCTTGAATCAATGGTGTTCCCAGATCCGGTTATTGGTTTAGCTATCGAGCCTAAAACACAAGCTGATACTGACCGACTATCCATAGGATTATCGAAACTTGCGGAAGAGGATCCTACATTTAGGGTTAAAACTGATGAGGAAACGGGTCAAACTATAATATCTGGAATGGGTGAGCTTCACTTAGAAATTATTATTGATCGTTTAAAGAGAGAATTTAAAGTTGAAGTTAATCAAGGTGCACCGCAAGTTGCATACCGTGAAAATATCAATGGATCAACAGAACACAGAGAAGTATACAAAAAACAAACAGGTGGTCGTGGAAAGTTTGCCGATATATTGGTTAAAATCGGTCCACAGACGGATGAAACTAAAACAGGTTTAGAATTCGTTAACAGTATTAAGGGTGGTAACATTCCTCGAGAGTTTATTCCGTCGGTTGAGAAAGGATTTAAAGAATCAATGAAAAATGGAGTTTTGGCTGGATTCCCTCTTGACGCAATGCGTGTTGAGTTGGTTGATGGTTCTTATCACAACGTTGACTCTGATTCTTTGTCGTTTGAATTGTGTGCGAAAATGGCTTACAGATCGGCCTTGAGATCTTGTGCTCCAGTTTTACTTGAGCCAATCATGAAACTTGAAGTTGTGACGCCGGAGGAAAACATGGGAGATGTTGTTGGAGATTTGAATAGAAGAAGAGGAATGATGAAAGGAATGGATGATAGAAACGGGGCTAAAGTTTTGAAAGCAGACGTTCCACTTTCTGAAATGTTTGGTTACGTGACGCAGTTGAGAACGATAACATCGGGCCGTGCAACTTCATCAATGGAATTCTCTCATTACGCAGAGGCACCAAAACAGATTTCTGATGAAGTTGTTGCAAAAGCAAATGGTAAAATTACAGCTTAATTGATATTAAAATGAGCCAGAAAATTAGAATTAAATTAAAGTCATACGATCACAACTTGCTTGATAAGTCAGCAGAAAAAATTGTGAAAACGGTTAAATCAACAGGAGCTGTTGTAAGTGGACCAATTCCATTACCGACTCATAAAAGAATTTATACTGTTCTTCGTTCTCCACACGTCAACAAAAAGGCGCGTGAGCAATTTGAATTGTGTGCATACAAGCGATTAATGGATATTTACAGTAGCAGTTCTAAAACTGTTGATGCGTTAATGAAACTTGAATTGCCAAGTGGAGTAGACGTAGAAATTAAAGTGTAATTAATTAAACTAAATAAAAATGCCAGGAATAATAGGTCGAAAAGTCGGAATGACTAGCATCTACAGTGCCGAGGGTAAGGCATTACCATGCACAGTGATAGAAGCTGGTCCTTGTGTCGTTACGCAAATTAAAACACAAGACAGAGATGGTTACGAGTCTGTTCAATTGGGTTATGGAGATAGAAAAGAGAAAAATACTCCAAACGCGTTGAAGGGTCATTTTAAAAAAGCAAATACAACCCCAAAAGCTAAATTGGTTGAGTTCAAAGGTTTCAACAGTGTGAGCGTCGGGGATGTTGTTGACGCTACCATTTTTGAAGAAGGAGAATTTGTAGATGTTATCGGTACATCAAAAGGAAAAGGATTTCAAGGTGTTGTTAGACGTCATGGATTCGGTGGTGTAGGTCAATCAACTCACGGTCAGCACAATAGGTTAAGAGCACCAGGATCAATTGGAGCATGTTCTTACCCCGCAAGAGTATTTAAAGGAATGCGAATGGCCGGGCAAATGGGTAACAAGCGTCGTTTAGCTTCCAACTTGCAAATATTAAAAGTTATGGCAGACAAGAATATTGTAATCGTAAAGGGTTCTATTCCTGGTGCTAATGGTTCAACAGTTACAATAAGAAAGTGATGGAAGTAAAATTAGTTGACGTAAAAGGAAAAGTAACTTCTTCATCGGTTACACTTGCTGATGAGGTGTTCGGAATAGAGCCAAATAATCATGCAATTTATTTAGATGTTAAACAGCATTTAGCAAATCGCAGACAAGGAACTCATAAATCAAAAGAAAGAAATGAGATTGCTGGTTCTACCAAAAAGCTCAAGAAACAAAAAGGTACGGGGGGCGCACGGGCAGGAAGCGCTAAGTCGGGGACACGTGTAGGTGGTGGTAGAATTTTTGGTCCACGCCCGCGTAACTATCACTTTAAATTAAACGTAAAGTTGAAGCGTCTTGCACGAAAGTCTGCTTTTGCATATAAAGCACAACAGGATGGATTAATAGTTTTAGACAGTTTTAATATGTCAGAAGCTAAAACCAAGAATTTTAAGTCAGTTTTAGAGAGCTTGAAATTAGAAAATGAAAAAGTTCTTTTCATACTTGCGGAAGCAACTGATAATGTTTATTTGGCTGCAAGAAACCTTGGAAAAGTGAAAGTGGTAACAGCTGATTCATTCAACACATATGACATTTTAAATGCAAAAAAGGTTGTCTTAGTGAAAGAAGCTGTTGAGAAAATTGAAAATATACTTAATTAATTGAAGATGCAAACGATTATTAAGAAGCCTTTGATTACGGAAAAAGCAACATCAGCGAGTGAAAAGTTGAATAGATTTACTTTTGAAGTAAATAGAAAGGCAAATAAAATAGAAATAAAAAATGCCGTCGAGAAAATGTATGGAGTACATGTCACAGAAGTTCGTACATCAAATTATGGCGGTGGTAAATCCTCTGTGAAATACACCAATAAGGGAATTGTTGAGCAAAGAAGCAAACAATGGAAAAAGGCGGTGGTGACGGTTGCAGATGGTGAAACCATTGATTTGTTTAACAATTATTAATGATTAACCATGAGTTTAAAAAAGTTTAAACCAATTACTCCGGGTACGCGTCACAAAGTGGCGATGGATTTGAGTGATATTACGAAATCGACTCCAGAGAAGAGCTTGCTTGCTTCGAAGAAAAAGTCTGGTGGTCGTAACAATGATGGTCGTATGACAATGCGCTACATCGGAGGAGGCCACAAACAAAAATATCGTGTAATCGATTTCAAAAGAGATAAGTTCGATATTCCTGCTACAGTGAAAGGAATCGAGTATGATCCAAATAGAACGGCAAATATTGCTTTGTTGTTTTATACGGATGGTGAAAAGAGGTACATCATTGCACCCACAGGTTTAAAGGTAGGTGATGTAGTGGTTTCAGGCAAATCTGCAACACCAAACGTGGGAAATACGATGTATTTGTCAGATGTTCCTCTTGGAACAGTAATTCATAACATTGAATTAACTCCTGGAAAAGGTGGTATCATTGCTCGTGGTGCAGGAACATATGCTCAACTAAATGCAAGAGATGGAAGATATGCAATTATCAAAATGCCATCTGGTGAGACGCGAATGATTTTAACAACTTGTTTGGCAACTATAGGTTCTGTTTCTAACGCTGAACATAATCTTGTGGTTTCAGGTAAGGCAGGTCGTTCCAGATGGTTGGGAAGAAGACCTCGTGTTCGGGGTGTGGTAATGAACCCTGTCGATCACCCTATGGGTGGTGGTGAAGGACGAAATGCCGGAGGACACCCAAGATCGAGAAAAGGTTTACCTGCGAAAGGTTATAAGACTAGATCTAAAACCAAATATTCGAATAATTTAATAATTGAGAGAAGAAAAAAATAAGTTATGAGTCGTTCGTTAAAGAAACCACCTTTTGTTCACTATAAATTGATGAAAAGAGTAGATGAGGCTCAGGCTTCAAATAGTAAGGCAGTTATAAAAACATGGTCGAGAGCATCCACAATCACACCGGAGTTTGTAGGGTTGACGTTTGCCGTTCACAATGGAAATAAGTTTATACCTGTCTTTGTTACCGAAAATATGGTTGGTCACAAATTGGGAGAATTTTCTCCAACAAGAAATTTCAGAGGCCACGCCGGAAATAAAAAAGATAAGAAACGTTAAGAAATAAGTAATGGGAGCAAGAAAACGTTTAAGAGCTGAAAAGCTCAAAGAAAATAAGAAGTCATTGGCTATAGCTAAGCTTAATAATTCTCCAATTTCTCCTCGAAAAATGAGATTGGTGGCCGATTTAATCAGAGGTTTAGAAGTAAACAAGGCTCTAAATATTCTTCACTTTAATGGTAAAGACGCATCAATAAGCCTTGAGAAATTATTGAGATCAGCTATTGCTAACTGGGAGCAAAAAAATGAAGGTACGGATATAAGTCAAGAGATATTAGTAGTACGTTCGGTAGAAGTTGGTGGAGGAACGATGCTTAAAAGAATTCAACCAGCACCACAAGGAAGAGCACATAGAATAAGAAAAAGGTCAAATCATGTTACCATCGTAGTCGATGGCGCAAAATAAGTAAGGGAAATGGGACAAAAAACAAATCCAATTGGCAATAGACTTGGTTACATTCACGGATGGGAATCAAATTGGTATGGAGGAAGTGATTATCGCGACAAAATTGTTGAGGACGATCAAATCCGCAAATACTTAAATGCAAGATTAGCCAAAGCAAGCATTGCAAAGATTATTATTGAGCGCACGCTGAAATTAGTGACGGTGACAATTAATACGGCTAGACCGGGAGTAATTATCGGCAAAGGAGGACAAGAAGTAGATAAACTTAAGGAAGAGTTAAAGAAAATCACTAAAAAGGAGATTCAAATAAACATTTTTGAGGTTAAAAGACCTGAGCTTGATGCGCGATTGGTTGCCGATGGTGTTGCTCGTCAATTAGAAGCACGTATTTCTTTTAGAAGAGCGATTAAAATGGCCATAGCAGGTACAATGCGAATGGGTGCTGAAGGTATTAAAATCAAAATATCTGGTCGTTTGAATGGTGCTGAAATGGCTCGTTCCGAAATGTACAAAGATGGTAGAACACCGTTGCACACCTTCAGAGCGGACATCGACTATGCAGTATCAGAAGCACACACAACGTATGGTCGACTTGGAATTAAAGTTTGGATATGCCGAGGAGAGGTTTATGGTAAAAGAGATCTTTCTCCTAATATCGGTATGTCAACAACCTCTGCAGGAAACAATAACCAAGGTGATAGAAAGCCTACGGGATTGAAAAGAAAGAAAAAGTAAAATAACATTAATATAAGTAAAAATGTTACAACCTAAAAGAACAAAATTTAGAAGGGTTCAAAAAGGACGAAATAGAGGATTGGCGCATCGTGGTTCAACTATCTCTTTTGGTTCTTTTGGATTGAAATCTTTGGAGCCAGGATGGATTACATCAAGACAAATCGAAGCTTCTCGTATTGCCGTTACTCGATACATGAAGAGAGAAGGAAAGGTGTGGATCCGTATCTTTCCTGACAAGCCGGTTACCTCAAAACCAGCTGAAGTAAGGATGGGTAAAGGTAAAGGTGCTCCAAGTCACTGGGTGGCTGTTATTAAACCAGGTCGTATAATGTTCGAAGCGGATGGTGTGCCGTACGAAATTGCTAAAGAAGCAATGCGATTAGCAGCTCAAAAATTACCAGTGAAATGTAAATTCGTTGTTCGCAACGATTATGTTATACCCGCTTAACGTTTGATTATGAAACAGCAAGAAATTAACAAACTGTCAGTTGAAGATCTGAAAAACAGACTCATCGATTTTAAGAAGCAATACGCGAACTTGAAGTTGACGCACAAAATGGCACCTATTGAAAATCCACTTAGAATAAGAGGAATGAGGAAGGTAATTGCGCGATTGAGTTCTGAATTAACTAAAAGATCTAATCAAGCTTAGGCTTAAAATTAAAAGCTTACTATGGAAAAGCGAAATTTAAGAAAAGAAAGAATCGGTGTAGTAACGAGCGATAAAATGGAAAAATCTATTGTTGTTGCTGTTGAACGAAAAGTGAAACACCCGAAATATGGAAAATTCGTTAAGAAAACAACCAAGTTTGTTGCCCATGATGAAAAAAATGAATCTCATATAGGAGATGTTGTTAAAATCATGGAAACTCGTCCTTTGAGTAAGACAAAAAATTGGAGATTAGTTGAAATTGTTGAAAGAGCTAAATAACCGGAGAAATGATACAAACAGAATCTAGATTATCGGTTGCAGACAATTCAGGAGCTAAGGAAGTATTGTGTATACGCGTTCTAGGCGGTACCAGAAAAAGATATGCTTCCGTAGGAGATAAAATTGTTGTTGCTGTAAAAAGTGCAATGCCAAATGGGGCTGTGAAAAAGGGATCAGTTGCTAAGGCAGTTGTTGTGAGAACTCGAAAAGAAGTTCGTAGGCCAGATGGATCGTATATTCGTTTTGATGATAACGCATGCGTTATATTGAATCAGGCGGGTGAAATGAGAGGTACACGAATTTTCGGACCAGTGGCAAGGGAATTACGTGAAAACAACTACATGAAAATTGTTTCATTGGCACCTGAGGTGTTATAATAATTGTGAGTGATGCAAAAGAAATTACACATAAAAATTGGTGACACTGTTAAGATAATTAGCGGTGAGTCAAAAGGTCAAGAAGGTAAAGTGCTTTCAGTGGACCGTAATAAAATGCGTGCTACCGTTGAAGGAGTGAATATAGTAAAAAAACACACAAAACCTAGTGCGAGCAATCCTCAAGGAGGAATTCAAGAAAAGCCAGGTTCTATTCATATTTCAAATCTGATGGTTGTCGTGAATGGTATTGCTTCAAGAGTGGGTAGAAAAGCAAATGATAAAGGAAAATTAGTACGTTATTCAAAGAAATCAGGGGAGGTGGTTAAATAATGAGTTACACGCCAAGATTAAAAGAAAAGTACAACGCAGAGATTATCAAGTCGTTGACAGAAAGATTCGGTTACAAGTCTTCAATGAGAGTTCCGAAATTGCAAAAAATTGTTTTGAGTCAAGGCATGGGAGATGCTGTTGCCGACAAGAAGCTCATTGAGAGCGCTGCCGCAGATCTTTCCCGAATCGCAGGACAAAAGGCAATTACCACGATTTCAAAAAAGGATATCTCTAATTTTAAACTGAGAAAAGGAATGCCTATAGGAACTAAGGTAACTCTTAGAGGTGATAGAATGTATGATTTCTTAGATAGACTTCTAGCTGTAGCCTTGCCAAGAACTAGAGACTTTCGTGGTATAAATCCGAAAGGATTTGATGGAAGAGGAAATTTCAATTTAGGAATTAAAGAACATATAATTTTCCCTGAAATTGATATTGATAAAGTTAATCGCATATTAGGAATGGACATTACGTTTGTCACTTCGGCGCAAAATGACGAAGAGGCAAAAGCATTACTTGATGCATTTGGTTTCCCATTCATTAAAAATAAATAGAAATGGCAAAAGAATCGATGAAAGCGCGTGAGCGTAAAAGAGAAAGGTTAGTAAATAGATTTGCGGAAAAAAGAGCAGAATTGACAAAAATACTAAAGTCAACAGATGCATCTGAGGATGTTCAATCTCAAAAATGGGAGGCCATGATGAAATTGCAACAATTACCTGCAAATTCGGCAAAAATTAGAAAGCACAATAGGTGTGGTTTAACTGGAAGACCAAGAGGATACATGAGGGACTTTGGGATTTCTCGCGTAACTTTTAGAGAAATGGCCCTTGAGGGAAAGATACCAGGAGTTAGAAAAAGTAGTTGGTAATAATCAAGATAAAGAAATGAATACAGATCCAATAGCAGATTACCTAACCAGAATTCGTAACGCAAGTTCAGCAGGGTTAAAAATGGTAGAAATTCCTGCGTCAAATACAAAGAAGGCGATGACTCAAATTCTGTTTGACCAAGGATATATTTTGAATTATAAATTTGAAGAAGATTCAAAACAAGGGATAATCAAAATTGCGTTGAAATACAACCAATCCACAAGAGTGCCGGCGATTACTAAATTGCAAAGAGCATCTCGTCCGGGACTCAGAAAATACAGTGGTGCTGATTCAATGCCACGTGTGTTGAATGGTCTTGGAGTAGCGATTGTTTCAACTTCTAAAGGTGTAATCACTGATAAAGAAGCAAGAAA
>JBIJBD010000062.1:0-13648 GCA_044345395.1 Crocinitomicaceae bacterium
AACATCACTATAAAATGCGATAAGTAACTTTTCTTTATCTGCCTTAAAAATCTTGGCAATTTGTTCAATCATTTGAGTATTTGCTCTGCGTTCATCTCGCTCAATTTTACTCAAAGTAGATTGGTCAATGTCAAGTAATGCAGCAAGTTTACGCAAAGGCATTTCTGCCTCTTCTCGTAACTTTCTGATTTGAGTACCGATACTGTCCAAATTTTGCATAGAATAAATATATCTTGACAAATAATGTCCAAAATTAGAGAAGTTTCTTTAATCAGACAAGTAAAATCTGAAAAAAAGTTATTAACAGAGTTGGAAATTGGCTCTTTTGCAAAACTTGGATCGTGTGTCGGCTTGTGCGGTTTTGCAAATGTGCCAATGAACGGTTGGCTAAAATTATTTTTTAAAATGTGCCTTGGGAAATTTTTTTAAAACATTCGGGTTGGGTGGTGTATCGCCAAGGTCAGTACTTAAGTTTATGTTAAGATGTCAAAGTTCGTTTTTCAGATGTCTGTTTTTTCGGAGTACTGTCGTTCTTTAGGCTTGCTTACAACTAGCGTATAAGCGCAACTAATATACGCATATACAACATAGGTTAGTTAGATAAGCGAAACTAAGTGCAGCTTTTGGGGAATTAAATACGATGGCTCAGTAGCAAAAGATAATTGGGATTTAGCTTTTTTTATAAAGTTTCCCGTTCTTTAACTCCACTTTGTGTGCAAAAGACCAAACACCATCTGTTGTGATACTCTCAAGGTCAATTCCTGATCGTTCGATGTGATGGCGTAATGCCCAAAGATAGCCAGACCTGGCCATACCAAAAGATCGGATGCCAACCGCTTGATTGAACTTGTAGATCAATTCTTGTGGTGTGGAAGAAGCCAGCTGTGGCTCAAATAAATCGAAATAATCACGCGGTGTGCGCAAAGTATCCATGGTTATATTTGAAGAATTAGCGACCTATAACGCCAAATTGCCAATTGGTTACAAGCCCAACAACACCTCCATTGGGTCTTTCGCTCCAAAAATCATGCGTTCCGGATTTTCCAACATTTCTTTTACTTTCACCAAAAAGCCCACAGATTCTTTACCATCAATGATGCGGTGATCGTACGAAAGTGCCACATACATGATCGGACGAATTTCAACTTTTCCATCAATCGCCACAGGACGCTCCACAACATTGTGCATTCCTAAAATGGCAGATTGCGGTGGATTTATAATCGGTGTCGACAACATAGAACCAAAAACTCCACCATTTGTAATGGTGAATGTTCCTCCCGTCATGTCGTCAGGTGTGATTTTTCCATCGCGCGCCTTCACTGCTAAACGTTTGATTTCACGTTCAATTTCCGCTAATGACATTTGTTCGGCATTTCTTACCACCGGAACCATTAACCCCTTAGGCGATGATACCGCAATACCTACATCCGCATAATCGTGAAAGACCATTTCTTGCCCATCAATTTGTGCGTTCACGGCTGGATATAACTTTAAAGCTTCCGTTACCGCCTTGGTGAAAAAAGACATAAAACCTAAATTCACTTCGTGGTGCTTTGCAAATTTATCTTTGTATTTCGCGCGAATATCCATAATCGGCTTCATATCCACCTCATTGAATGTCGTCAACATTGCTGTTTCATTCTTAACAGATACCAAACGCTCGGCAATTTTCCTACGCAACATGGACATCTTTTCTCGGTTTTGGTTACGCGTTCCTCCCCAACCTTGAGCTGATTCTGTGGAAAACCCTGCAGACATTGCATTAACTACGTCTTGCTTAGTGATGCGACCGTCTTTACCTGTTCCAGCCACATTTTTTGTAGAAATACCATTTTCACTCATGATTTTGGCTGCAGCCGGAGAAGGTGTCCCAGCGGCATAGGAAACTTCTTTTTTCACCGGATCAGGATTGGGTGCTGCCACGGCTGCCGGAGCGGCTTTCGGTTCTTCCACTTTTTGCGCTACTTTCGGAGCTGCACCCTCAGGTCGCGCAGCCGAAGTATCGATTAAACATACTACTTGTCCAACTTTAACTACGTCACCTTCCTGAGCTTTTAATGTGATGACGCCGCTTTGTTCAGCAGGAAGTTCTAAGGTAGCCTTGTCAGAATCGACCTCAGCAACGGCTTGATCTTTTTCCACGTAATCGCCATCACTAACTAGCCATTGTGCTATTTCTACTTCTGATATAGATTCTCCCGGACTTGGGACTTTCATTTCTAATACTGACATACTTTTATCTTAAAATTAAACAGTCACTTTTGCATACGAGAACAATTCTTTATACAATTTTGCCAAGCGTTTCTCGTGTAATTTTTTAGAACCTTCAGCAGAAGCCGCACTCGCTGGTCGGCAGATACCAATAAGCGGAACATGTCTCAAGTTCATCGCCATAAATGTCCAAGCTCCCATATTCGCGGGTTCCTCCTGTGCCCAGATGATATTTTTTGCTTTATACTTTTCAAAAATGGCTTCCAATTGTTTTAGTGGCAAAGGATACAATTGCTCTACACGCACAAACGCCATTGAATTTACTCCCAATTCCTTCGCCTTTTGCTTCATTTCGTAATAAAACTTACCGGAACATAACACCAATGTATCGACCTCTTTTGGATTCGCTTGTGCATCGTCAATTACTTCTTGGAAGGCCCCTGTTGCTAATTCACTAAGCGCAGATGTCGCATCCGGATAACGCAAGAGCATTTTTGGAGAAAACACCACCAACGGTTTTCGGAAATCGCGGACAATCTGTCTTCTCAATAAATGAAAATGATTGGCAGGAGTAGAAGTGTTAACCACTTGCATGTTGTAATCGGCACATTGTTGCAAGAAACGCTCCATGCGACCACTCGAATGCTCGGCACCTTGACCTTCATAACCATGAGGTAAAAGCATAACCAACCCACTTTGCGTTGCCCACTTATCTTCACCAGCTGAAATAAATTGATCGATCATGATTTGAGCACCATTGAAGAAATCTCCAAACTGTGCTTCCCAAATAGTCAAGCCAGATGGATGCGCCAAAGAATACCCATATTCGAAACCTAGCACACCATATTCAGACAACAAGGAGTTATATACGTCAAAACGGGCTTGTTTTTCGGCGAGTAAATTCAGTGTTTCGATTTCTTCCTCGGTATCTTCGGTTTTAACTACTGCATGCCGGTGTGAAAAAGTTCCACGCTCAACATCTTGTCCAGAAATACGAACCGAATGGCCTTCAACAAGAAGACTCGCATACGCTAACATTTCTGCTGTTCCCCAATCTAATTTATCGTCTTTCACCGCATTTAAACGGTCTTCAAAAATCTTTGCAATTTTTCGAAAGTACTTTCTTCCTTCCGGTAGCGTTGCCATTTTAAGACCGAGTTCGTACAATTTTTTCTTATCAATTCCTGTTTTTGGCGATTGTGCAAAATCCTTTTCAACTCCATGACGATATCCTTCCCATGTTAAACTGAGAAAGTCATAAACCAACGCCTTTTCACTTTTTCGAGATTCTTCAAATTCATTCTCCAAATAGTTATTGTATGCTGCTTCTATCGATTTTGCATCAGCGACACTAATAACACCTTCGGCTTCTAGTTGCTTTTGATAAATCACTTTTGGATTCGGATGCTTTGCAATAATGTCGTATAATTTCGGCTGCGTAAACTTTGGCTCATCGCCTTCATTGTGACCATATTTTCTGTAACACAAAAGGTCAATGAAAATATCTCGATTAAACTGTTGACGATATTCGATAGCAATTTCCACAGCTTGTACAACAGCTTCGATGTCGTCTCCATTTACATGAAAAACAGGACAAAGTGTCGTTTTAGCTACATCGGTACAATAGGTCGAAGATCTTGCATCTAAGTAATTTGTAGTGAACCCTACTTGGTTATTTACAACCATATGAATAGTACCTCCCGCTCGGTAGCCATCTAATTGCGCCATTTGAATCGTTTCATACACAATTCCTTGGCCTGCAACTGCTGCGTCTCCATGTATCAATACTGGACAAACTTTTTTCTCATCAAGGTAAACATGGTCTATTTTCGCTCGTGCAATTCCCTCAACCACGGTGTTAACCGCTTCCAAATGAGAAGGATTAGGTGCTAAGGTTAGGCCCATTTTTTTGCCGTTTTCCAGGGTTATGTGCGAGGTGAAACCTTGGTGATATTTCACATCGCCATCGAATGTCATTTCAAAATCAAATTCTTTACCTTCAAATTCTGAAAAAATATCTCGCGGACGTTTTTGAAAGATATTTGTTAAGGTATTTAACCTTCCGCGGTGAGCCATACCCATCACAAAATATTCCACGCCGATTGATGATCCTTTGTTGACTAAGGTATCTAAAGCTGGTATTAAGGCCTCTCCACCTTCAATAGAGAATCGCTTTTGTCCAACGAATTTTTTACCTAAAAATGCTTCGAAACCCGATGCTTGATTGAGTTTTTTGAGAATGTCAATTTTTCTTTTGTTATCGAACTGTGGGCGGTTTTTCAGTTCTATTTTATTTTTTAACCAGTCTATGCGCTCTGGGTCCCTCATGTACACGTATTCAATTCCAATTGATTGACAATACGTCAATTCCAAATGCTGAATAATTTCTTTCAGGGCACATGCTCCCAAACCAACTTCTGTTCCTGCTTGGAATACTTCTTCCAAATCTTCTTGGGTCAAGCCAAAATTCTCAATCTCTAAGGTTGGTGAATATTGACGACGTTCTCGTACCGGATTGGTTTTCGTAAACAAATGTCCTCTGGTTCGATAACCATTTATTAGGTTTAACACCTTGAATTCTTTCTTGAAATTCTCAGGAATCTCTCCACCATCCTCGAAATTTGTTCGTGCAAAATCGAAACCTTCAAAGAATTTCTGCCATCCCAAATCGACACTTTCTGGGTTTTGTTTGTATAGTGTGTAGAGATGATCTATTGCATTCACATCTGCATTGCCTACGTATGATACTTTATCCATTCTAACTTACGAAATAATAAGGAAAACAAAAGTAAGAAAAGTATTCGAAGAACAAGAATTAAAGCGAGTAAAATGACCTTTTTAAAGGCTATGCCTCACCTAATTAAATAAGTGGTTATTCAATAATAAAACGAAAGCTACAGCACACGCAAATGTTGCTAAAGCAACTTTTTTCAATTCGGGATCAATCTGTTTAGGTTCGTTAATATACATGAGTTTGTGCAAATGAAAAAGCAATATAAATCCGGGGAAAATTGCCAATACCAACAAAATATGCCACGAAATAACGAGTAAATACATGATCCCCATAGACCAAAACAAAAATCCAGAAAGAACCAGAAAGGCGTGATAAAATTTACCTTGTTTAAATCCCATCTTTACCACCAGCGTGTTCTTTTTACTCGCTCGGTCGTTTTCAATATCTCGCAAATTATTCAAATTCAACACTGCAGTGCTCCAACATCCTATGGCAATGGCAAAGAAAAATAAGAGATTTTCAAATTCAAACCCATACAACATGTAAGAACCAATTACACTAACCAATCCGAAGAAAATAAATACCATCACATCACCTAGTCCTCTATATCCGTATGCATTTTTACCTACCGTGTAGGTTATCGCGGCCGCCACACAGAGAACTGCAAGTACCAGGTAAATAAATTTGGATTGCGCAGAGAGATTAGGCGAACTCATGTTAATTAGAGATATCGCAAAAATCATTGCTATGACCGAAGCAATTCGCACTGCTGCACGCATAGAGGACATGGAAATTTCACCAGATTGTACGGTACGAATTGGCCCTATTCTATGTTTATTATCAGTGCCTTTTTCACTATCTCCTAAATCGTTCGCTAAATTGGAAACGATCTGAAATGAAAGTGTTGTTAGTATCGCTAAAATTGTAATTGGCCAGAAACGCTTTTCTTGAGTCATTTCTAGATAATCCAACTGAAACTTAGCGAGACCTGCCCCTATTAAAATCCCCGAGACGGAAAGTGGTAATGTTCTGAGCCGCATCGCTCGAATCCAAGCACTAATTTTCATTCTTTTCCTTTGATTTCTTAAAAATTGGCACTGTTGAACAAGGTTCTCCGTACATAATAGATTGCGCTAAAGGCTGAATTTTATTGAGTAAACAAACCATCGCAAACGCTGGATCTGAAATATCTGAACAGCCTTTAATTATTACCTTTCCATTAGCTATTTTTGAGGTGTCCATCTCAGCAATAGCTGACTGAATTAGTTCTTTCTCCAATGCCTCTTTACTGCCAATTGTCACATGAACAGCAATACCATTTAGATGAGAAGCAACGAGCATATAAGCCCAAGTTGGAATAATTGCATCGGCACTACAAAAGATACAAACTGCCTTACCGAGATAGATAGACCAATCATTCGATTTAATCCAAACCCGAAATTCTTTTTCCTTAATCACAAGACCTTGCCAAAGTTGCTCGGCAATGTCTATGCTTTGTAGCTGAACTTGCGGTCTAAATTGGGCTAAATCTAATTGAATCAACCCACTCTCTTCTACTTTATTCCGAATTTCTTCCATGGCCCTGCAAATTTAGTCTATTTACCGAAATGGTAAGCGTTTACATGACAGTATGTCATAAACCAACTTAGAGGCATTATGTTTGTCCTTACTCGTCACAATGGCAAAAAACCAACAATTTGACGACCACTTATGGAATGCTATTCCACCCGCCTTTATGATAACAGCGCTTATGTGGTTGATTTATTTGTTAGACAAGATGACGAAAGTGCATTTTTATGTCTTTGGGATATTACCTGGTGAATGGAAAGGAGTGAAAGGAATCATCTTTTCCCCATGGATTCATGACAATCGAGACATTAATCATATTTTAAGCAATAGTATTCCTATTTTTTTGCTTTCAGGCCTCTTATTCTATAGTTACAAACAGATCTCTTTTAGGGTCTTTGGAATTCTGTGGTTTTTCTCTGGAATGTTTGTTTGGCTGCTAGCAGAAAAAAATGGCGCCTATCACATTGGTATGAGCGGAATAATCTATGGGTTAGCTGGCTTTTTATTCACAAGTGGTGTGCTGAGAAAGTACCTTCCCCTTCAAGCTTTGTCATTAATTGTTGTCTTTTTGTATGGAAGTATGATTTGGGGAGTGTTTCCTACTGCCCAACCAATTTCTTGGGAAGGTCACCTTTCTGGAATGTTGGCAGGGGTTTTTTTGGCTTTTTTCTTTCGAAAACAAGGTCCACAACGGCCAAAGTTTCAATACGAAATAGAAAAAGAACTCGGAATTGAACCTCCAGACTTGGAAGGACAATATTGGGAGAAAGTTCGTGAAGAAGAAGCAAGGCTAAAAGCACTTGAAGAGGAAAAACCAACAGATGTTCGGGTGAATTACGAATACGTTACTCGGAATGAAAAAAAGGAAAATAACTAAAGATCTTGAAATAACCGAATTTGTACCTCCTGTTCCATCAAAGAGCATTATATTCGCGACAAATTTCTTTCCATGAGTGATGCCATAAAACATGAATGCGGTATAGCCCTGCTCAGACTTAAAAAACCCATGCAGTATTACGTAGAAAACTATGGGTCGGCGCTTTATGGTGTCAACAAGTTACATCTGCTCATGGAAAAACAACACAACCGAGGACAAGACGGTGCAGGTGTTGCCAATATCAAATTTGACATGGAACCTGGGGAACGGTATATTTCCCGTACCCGATCAATCGCTAAAAGTCCGATTCAAGACATCTTTGATCAAATCAACAACAGATTTCAACAAATTGCTGAAGAGAATAATGATCTACTCAAGGATGTTTCATACTTAAAAAAAAATGCAGGATTCACTGGGGAGCTATTTCTTGGGCATCTGCGTTACGGTACATTTGGAAGAAACTCCATTGAAAGTTGTCACCCGTTCTTACGTCAGAACAATTGGATCACACGAAATCTAGTAGTGGCAGGAAATTTCAACCTTACCAATGTGGACGAACTATTTGACGTGCTTGTAAGAATTGGGCAACATCCCAAAGAACAGTCGGATACCGTTACTGTTCTTGAAAAAATTGGTCACTTTCTCGATGTCGAAAATGATGAACTATATCGTCATTACAAAACATTGGGTTACGACAATAAAGAAATTTACACAAGAATTGCAAAAGAATTGGATTTAGCAAAAATCCTAAAAAAAGCCTCCGAAGATTGGGATGGTGGATATGCAATGGCCGGATTACTTGGTCACGGAGATGCGTTCGTGCTTCGAGATCCTTCCGGTATTCGTCCTGCATTTTGGTATGAGGACGACGAGATTTGTGTGGTAGCCTCAGAAAGACCCGTAATACAAACAGCGTTCAATCTCAAAGTTGAACAAGTCAAAGAACTGCAGCCAGGCCATGCACTCATTATTAAAAAAGACGGTCAAGTATCAGAAACTTTAATTAATTCTCCAAGAACTTCCAAAAAATGTTCATTTGAACGTATATATTTTTCACGAGGATCTGATGCATCTATATATGCTGAGCGAAAAGCCCTAGGTAGATTAATTGTTCCCCAAGTACTTGAGTCAATTAAATTTGATTTTGACAATTCAGTATTTTCTTTCATTCCAAATACAGCAGAAGTTTCATTTTATGGGCTTATCAAGGGCCTTGAGGAACACCTGAACAAACAAAAAATTGCTGAAATAATTGCACTAGACACTACCAAGAACCACGAGAAGATTGCTGAAATTTTGCATCGTAGGGCAAGAATTGAAAAAATTGCGATCAAAGATGCGAAACTAAGAACCTTTATTACACAAGATGACTCGAGAGACGACCTTGTGGCACACGTTTACGACATCACCTATGGCAGTGTTCGACCGCATACAGACAACCTTATCGTAATCGATGACAGCATTGTTCGAGGCACTACCTTGAAGCAGAGCATCCTGCGTATCTTAGATCGCTTAAATCCCAAGAAAATTGTCGTGGTTTCTTCCGCACCTCAAATTAGATTTCCTGATTGTTATGGTATCGACATGGCAAAAATGGGAGATTTCATTGCTTTTGAGGCGGCCATTTCCTTGCTTAAATCTACAAATAGGCAACAACTGATTGAGGATGTATATCAAAAATGTAAAGCCCAAGAAAATCTTCCAAAAGAGCAAGTGAAGAATGTCGTAAAAGATATTTACGCATCATTCAGCAATGAAGAAATTTCGAGACAAATCGCTACCATGCTTACACCGAAAGGTATTCGTGCGGAAGTAGAAATTATTTTCCAAACCGTTGAAAATCTTCATAAAGCTTGTCCAAATCACCTTGGTGATTGGTACTTTACGGGAGATTACCCAACCCCCGGAGGAAATAAGGTAGTCAACAAAGCGTTCATCAACTGGATGGAAAACCGAAACGAGCGGGCCTATTAACTAAATTGATTTACTATTTTTAAAGCAGCACCTTGCTGACGCTGAACATATGCGCTTATTTCTTCTTGTTTTTTATCCTGATTACTTTTTGTCGAATTGATGAAGTTAATCAGGTCCTCAGCGCTGTGAATCTCTTGCGAAAATCCATGTGTAATGAACGCTTTTGCTTCAGGGAATTTTGTGTGTTTGGGCCCAAAGCAAACAGGTAATCCGTAAACTGCTGGCTCTAAAATGTTGTGTAGCCCTCCATGAAAGCCCCCACCAATAAAAGCCATGAATCCATGTGCATAAGCATTTGCCAATTGACCAATGGTGTCAAGAATTAAAATATTTTTTGAACTATCAAGATTTCCTTCTGTGTAACAAATCGCCTCAGGAAAAAGTTTTTTTATTCTCCCTATTGATAATTCAGTCACCTCGTGTGGAGCTATGATAATAGTTTCATTTCTCAAAAATTTTAAACTTGTTTTTAAAATCAATTCTTCCTTCTCCCAGGAACTCCCGAGAATTATAGCACGCCTGCCTTTCATGAAATTATCAAGTTTAACATCTGAAATGCGGGTAGACTTCCGTGACAAAACCATGTCATACCGTGTATCTCCCACGCACAATACGTGATCACAACCAATGCCTTTTAAAAGCTCATTAGTTTCTTCGTTTTGCGTAAAAAAACGCGCAATTTTTCTCATTTCCGTTCGGAAAAAAGCACCATACCATTTGAAATAAACTTGATTTGGACGAAGTATAGTTGCTACAGAAAATATAGGGATATTCTTTAACGATGCCTCACGAATGAGGTTAGGCCAAAATTCATACTTTATTAATAACAGTCGCTGAGGAGATAAAATTGAGAGAAAATCTTTCATATTTTGCGCTGTATCTAGGGGTAAGTAACATACGGCATCCACGTGTACACCTCTTTTCTGGTAATGTTCCATGCCCGATGGGGAGTAAAAACTAACAATGACTTTGTTTTCAGGAAATTTCAAGGTCCATTCGCGAATTAAGGGGACTGCTTGATCGAATTCTCCAAGAGATGCACAATGAAAAAGTGTCGCGTTCTTTGGGATTGAAGTTAGTATATTTCGCCAATTTTTTCTTCCTTTCAACCATTTTTTCGCCTTATCATTTCCCGATTTGGCGGCAATAAAAATTGCAAAAACATAAATTCGAATCAGTGCTTCGTAAAACATGATTATTCAAAATAATAGTCGCGCGGTTCTGCTTTGTAAAAAGGAATATACCATCCCAACCTCAAACCAACTTGCAGATCGAATCTTAATTCTTTTGAAACAGGCACATTCGGTTGATCGAAATTGATAGTTCTTCGGTTGTACGTATACCCTTGTTGAGCATAAAAGCCGGTATAGAATTGATAAAACCCCTCCTCTGGAATGAAGGCGTATCCAATAAATTGACTCGTATTGAGTCCAGTGGTAAATCGATCATACCCTTTTCGATAGGCTGTTTCAATTTGTGGAACTACTTGACGATTTGTTTCAATTCTAAACCTGTGCTGCAAATAACCTACCCCAACTTGCACTTGCAGGTGCGAAGCTTTCTTTTTTGCCGAGAGGGGAACTAACTTTCCAATAGTTGCATTGGCATGAAAGCCGCGCGCATATGTCATAACCACGGCAATATCACCGTTAATATCAGTGATATTACCTTTTTCATCAGTTAAATGGGAAAAAACCGAGTCAAATTCTGATTTGAATTGATTACCAAAAATAAAGGACGATTCTATTCCCAGCAGGAAATTTTTTGAGCTACGAAAAGTAACACCGCCACCAATATGATTCAAAAAACCGTAGCGTTTTGCCAAATCACCCCCAGGCAAATTTGCCCCATATTGCACATGAAACAAGCGCGAGAAACTAGTTTGTGATGATTGTGCCACAACACCACAACTCAAAAAAATAAAAAACATTGCACTCAACCTTCTCATTGCAACAAAGGTAAAGGAAAGAAATCAAATTTTGTAAATGACTCATTGAGATTGAAAATTTCACGGCATTTAGCGACTAAAAAATTGGGTGAAAGGGTTATAATTCCTTAACTTCGCAACCTAATTGTTTGTCAATGAAGAAAATCCAAATGGTGGATTTGGTTAGTCAATACGAAAAGATTAAACCAGCCATCGATGAAGCCATATTAAATGTCATTCAAAATGCACATTTCATCAACGGTCCGGAAGTTACAGGATTCAAAGAAGATCTAGAACAATACTTGCAAGTGAAGCATGTAATTCCTTGTGCCAATGGTACCGATGCGCTTCAAATAGCAATGATGGCTCTTGGTCTTGAACCGGGCGATGAGGTTATTACACCCTCATTTACCTACATTGCAACAACAGAGGTGATAGCGCTTTTAGGCTTAAAACCTGTCTTTGTAGAAGTTAATAAAGACACCTTCTGCATCGATGAGAATGAAATAGAAAAAGTAATTACTTCCAAGACGAAAGCAATTGTACCTGTTCATTTATATGGGCAAGCCGCCAACATGAATGCCATCATGGAAATTGCAAAAAAACACAAGTTATACGTTGTGGAAGATAATGCGCAGGCAATAGGATCAAACTACCACCTGATCGATGGAAAGGTTGTGAAAACAGGAACTATTGGAGATATTGGTTGTACTTCTTTTTTCCCTTCAAAAAATTTAGGATGCTACGGAGATGGCGGCGCATTATATACCAATAGCGATGAGTTAGCCACTAAAATTAAAATGATTGCGAATCATGGGCAAAGTAAAAAATACTATCATGACGTGGTAGGATGTAACTCGCGATTGGACAGTGTGCAGGCTGCTGTGTTGCGCATAAAACTGCGACAACTTGAAAACTATATAGATGCCCGAAGGGAAGTTGCAGCATATTACGATGCATTCTTCGGACCAATGAAAGGGATACAAATTCCATTTCGTTCCCATGATTCGAAACATGTTTTTCATCAGTATACCTTAATTTTAGACGGTCCTAATCGAGATGGACTGAATGAACATTTAGCTTCACGGGATATTCCAAGCATGATTTATTACCCTGTGCCCGCACACAAACAAAAAATGTTCGCAGCATTTGGTTCAGCAGATTTACATATGCCGGTAACCGATTGGCTTACAGAACGTGTAATCTCCTTGCCAATTCATACAGAGATGCAAGAAGAACAGTTGGAGTTTATTACCAAAACTGTTGAAGAATATATCGGAAAATAAAACTAACCATCTACTAAACTAACCTTATGAATAAAATTGCAGTTGTTGGAACTGGGTATGTTGGACTTGTAACTGGAACATGTTTTGCGGAAACTGGTAATCAAGTAGTATGTATTGATATCGATGCATCAAAAGTTGAAAAAATGCGCAATGGAATGGTTCCGATATATGAACCCGAATTAGACACCTTATTCCACAGAAATGTAAAAGCTAATCGCCTATCATTCACAACCTCTTTAGAAGAAGGAATCTTAGAAGCGGAAATTATTTTTCTCGCCTTACCAACTCCTCCAGGAGAAGATGGAAGTGCCGACTTATCCTATATATTAGGTGTTGCAGAACAACTCGGAAGATTAATGAATGAATACAAGGTAATTGTCGATAAAAGCACTGTCCCTGTTGGAACCGCTGAAAAAGTTCATCAAGCCATAGCGAAACACGCTAAAACTGACTTTGCTGTTGTTTCTAATCCTGAGTTTTTAAGAGAGGGTTTCGCAGTGAGCGATTTTTTAAAACCAGATCGTGTGGTGATTGGAACCTCTGATGAGCGAGCAAAAAAAGTGATGGAAACACTTTATAAGCCATTTGTCAGACAAGGAAATCCTATTTACTTCATGGATGAAAAATCTGCAGAACTTACCAAATATGCCGCGAATTCATTTTTGGCTACAAAAATCACCTTTATGAATGAAATTGCAAATTTCTGTGAACTTGTAGGTGCGGATGTTGATAAGGTAAGAATCGGGATTGGCTCCGATTCTAGGATTGGTAAACGATTTCTCTTCCCAGGAATCGGTTATGGCGGCTCTTGCTTTCCAAAAGATGTGCAAGCTTTGGTAAAGTCTGGAAAAGAAAAACACTTTGACTTTGAAATTCTTGATGCCGTAATGCGCGTTAATGAGAAACAAAAAACTGTATTGTTTCCCAAAATTCAGAATTTCTTTAGGGGGAATTTAACAGGGAAAAAAATTGCGCTTTGGGGCTTGGCATTTAAACCGGACACAGATGACATTCGTGAAGCCCCTGCACTATATATGATAGAGGAATTAGTTAAAGCGGGCGCATGTGTA
>JBIJBD010000097.1:0-9562 GCA_044345395.1 Crocinitomicaceae bacterium
TTCGTTACTTCTTTGGTAATTGAATCCTCTAATTGAGTGACACGTGATAACAGGCTAGGTAAATCCTTTTTTACTTGTGAAATTGGTTGACTTTCAGAACTGCTTGAATCTGCTGTTTCTTGAGAATTGTTGCAAGCGTAAAGCATGAAAAAGTAAAGAAAAATAATAAGTTTGTTCATGTTATTTTTTATTAGGAAATTTCATTCGGTAATCAACATCAATTAGGCCATTTGAAATATTTATTAAGCGTTTTTGAAGTAATTTCTTCTTAAGTGCGTTTAAGTGATCAGTGAATAATATGCCTTCAATGTGATCGTATTCATGTTGGATGATTCGAGCGGCATATCCGTCATATTGTTCCTCATGAAATTTCCAATGCTCATCGAAATAGGTAATGGTAAGCTTTTCATGTCGCGAAACATTTTCTCGAATTTTTGGAATACTTAAGCAACCTTCTTGAAAAGACCATTTGCTTCCACTTTCCTCTTCGATAATTGGGTTGATAAAGACTTTTTTAAATGCTTCAATACCATGTGCTTTTGGATCCGGTTCTTCACCTTCTTCGTCTGCAAAAGGCGCTCCATCAACAATGAAAAGTCGAATGCTTCGTCCTATTTGTGGAGCTGCTAGACCAACACCTTTGGCTTCATACATGGTTTCAAACATGTCTTTGATTAATTGATCCAACGCTGGATAGGTTTCATCAATTTCCTGCGCTTCTTTCTTGAGGACGGGATCTCCGTAGGCAACAATCGGTAGTATCATGAGTAAACTTCGTTGTACAAAAGTAGTGAAACTATGTCTTAAGCATTTTTTCCATTCAAAAAATCTTGTAAAAAGACCGTGGCACTCACTTGATCAATTAGCTCCTTGTTTTTTCTTTGTTTCGAAGTCCCTATTTTAGCTATAGTTTGTGACGCAATTTTACTTGTAAATCGTTCATCCTGAAAGTACACTTTAATTGAATTGAAATTCTTTTCAATTGCATCTTTTAATAGACGTACGTTTTGTGTGATATCGGTGTCATTACCATTCAGTTGAGTGGGAAATCCAATGACAATTTCTTTTATACCCCTGACATTTATTAGTGTTGAAAGTTCTGCCATCAATTCTTTTGAATCAACCGTTTTAAATGGTGTTGCAATGATTTGTTGCGAATCTGAAATGGCAATACCTGTTCTTTTCAGTCCGAAATCTATTCCTATTATTTCTGGCATCCCTCAAATTTACAATTCAACAGTGATAAATGGATATTTTTAACCAAATATTACATTATGCGATTCACTCTTCATAGTATTGAACTTGAAAATTTTATCTTTGTTGCTAGATATGAATAAACTTGCCTTTCGTTCTTTTAAAATCTTGCATTTATTTCTGCTATTGGGGCTAGTCATTTCCTGTTCATCTGAAACAGATTTAAAAGAAAAAGACCCGCCAAAAGCCAAATTAAAAAAAATGGTATCGGCTTTTCCTGAAGAAGAAATTTTTACGAATTATATAAATGAAATCGATAGTTCAACAGCATTTACAAGTGGTCCTACATTGCACTATATGAGCAATGATGAAACTCATACAAGTGCCCTAGTTTTTTTTGATGCGCAAAAATCAATTAAAAAAGTTGTCGTTCAAGATGTACGTAAGAATGGGTCTTCGGAAATGTGTTCATATTATTTTCGAGGAGGAGGACTATTTTGTTGGATAGCTGAAGAAACGAAAACAACGGGAGAATCTTTTCAATTTTCAATTACAAAAACTTTTCTAGACTCTTCAGAGCAAGAGGTGTATTCATGTGCGAAAGTACATAGTGAGTTCGATTCATTAGAATTTATGCCCTTTCAACAAGTGGAAAAAATTCGGAAAGATAAAAATCGCGTAATTCAACTTGTTAATCAAGAGGGTCCTTTTCAAACGTTATTTAGGGGATTTAGTGATTTTAACGGATTAACGTTCATGGTGGTAGGTACAGAAGAGTTTACTTCTACACTTGAAATCGATAAAAAAGCTAAGGGAGATCTCGCTCAACTGTTAAAAAATCCTGCTGCACATATGGGCAAGAAATTAAGTGTCTCGTTTACAACTTATACAAAAGACGACAACATTGAATACCAAAAATTATTAAACGTTAAATTCATTTCGAAGTAAACATTTACTCGAGCTACACGTTATGTATAACATTAAACAACTATGAAATATTTTTTTACATTAACTATTTTTTTTCTCCTATGTATTGCTGCAAATGCACAACAAATGAGGGTATTTGGGACCGTTTATGATACCTCGGGTGTAAAGCCATTATCAAATGCAGGTGTAATGGCAGTGCGGATGAAGGATTCACTTTTATTGAAGTACACACGTACAAACATACAGGGAGAATTTAATTTGACAGGTTTTCCCGTTGATACGTTTACTCTTTTTATCGAACACCCTGATTTTGACACGAAATCCTTCTTTATTTTCGGAAGTAAGAGCAACGACGAAATTAACATTGCGAAAATTTCTTTAAGTGGTAAATCAAAGCAATTGAAAGAAGTTATTGTTTATGCAAATAAAAACCCAATATATTTCAAAGGGGATACCTTGGTGTATATTGCAGATTCATTCAAAGTAAATGAAAATGCAGTTGTTGAAGATCTATTGAAAAAACTACCCGGAATAAAAGTGGATGAAAATGGGACAATTACCTCTCAAGGAAAACAAATTAGTCAGGTTTTGGTTGATGGAGATGAATTTTTTGGCTCAGATCCAACGATTGCGACCCGAAATTTAGGGGCCAAAGGTGTTGAGTCTGTGCAGGTTTATGAAAAAGATAAAGAAAATGCTAAAGCCGGAGAAGATGATAAAATTCAAGTATTGGATTTAAAGTTAAAGGAAAATGCGAAGAAAGGTTATTTTGGTAAGTTATCAGCGGCTTCAGATTTTGGTTTGTTTGAAGACAATCCTTTTTACGAAACCGAACTTTTAGCCAATAAATTTCAAGGTAAACAAAAAATATCTGTGTTCTTACTGGGGTCGAATACACCAAAATCAAATTTCAAGTGGGGGGATATGAATAAATTTGGACTAGAGAATGAGCGCAATAATTCTGGAATGTCTAATTGGAATCAAGGAAATACAAATAACACCAATGGAATTCCTAGAACAATTAAAGCGGGAATTTATTACACGGACAAAATCGGGAAAACAGGAAAAATTGGTTTTAATTACGCATATTACGATACGCGATTAGATGCCATCGGATCTAGTTATTCACAATATTTCCTTGCTGATACAACTTACTACACAAAAGATTCTGCAAACAATCGTTCGACAAATACTTCACATAGGATAAACTTGAATTTTTCTATGAATATAGATTCATTAACATTTATTGAAATTAAACCGAATGTCAATTTAGACGCTGCTACCACAGATAACACGAGCATTTCTGAATTTATTGATAAATCTCAAGTGCGATCTTTAAAAACTGACATACAGAATATCAATGAATCTTCAGGGATCACGAGTAATTCTGAAGCACTACTTCGAAGAAAATTTCAACGTCCGAAAAGGGAACTAGAATTAAAATATATCTTCAATTATAGTAATAATAATACAACGGGCCAATTATACAATTCCGCAGTTTATGATCAGGGCGGGATTATCGATACATTCCGTCAAGATAAAACAAATAGTAACGCTGCTACTAACCATTATACTATAATGACTTATACAGAACCCATTACTAAACGTATAAAATTACAAGCAGAGTATTTATACGAATTTGGCGACCAATTACAGGATAAAAGAACGTACGACTTTGACGTAAATACCGGGATGTATACGCTTGAAAATGAATTTTTCTCGAATAATTTTGATAATATTCGCCAACAGCACCGTGGTACACTCATTGGAATTTATGAGGACAGAAAACACACCTTAACAGGTGGAATTGGCTTTAGAAATATTGACATCGATAATAGAAATTTAATTACAGATTCTGTCATTCCACAAAATATCAGTAATTACTTACCTCAGTTTAGCTATCAATTTAAACCGAGTATTAGTAAGCGTTTTAGTTTCTTTTACACCACGAATTCGCAACAACCCAGCATAAATGATTTGCAACCAGTTCCGGATAATTCAAATCCGAACCGAATTCAAGAAGGAAATCCAGACCTGAAACCAAATTATGTGCACAATATCCGTATGAATTTTAACACATGGTCTGCATTGACCGGACGTTATATTTGGAGTGGATTCAATGCATCACTAACCGACAATGCGTTTGCTAATTCATCACAATTCGATCCTTTTGGACGTACAGTGTCAAAAACTGTCAACGTTGATGGAAATATATTTTCCAATTTATTCGCTGGATTTGGTTTGCCTTTGTTCAATAGAAAGTTTGAGATTAACCCCAACATAAATGCTTCATACATGCGTTATACTAATTTCATCAACGAACAAGAAAATATCACGCAAAATCGAAGTATTTCTGGAGGAACCGAGTTTGAACTCAAATTAGACTCCATACAAATAACTGTTGGCGGTGATTATAGTTATACAAGTCCGGTAAGTTCACTTGCATCAGCTTCTAATACTCCTTTTGTAATGCAGACTTATAAATTGGACGTTGAGTGGCAATTACCTGCGCATTTCAAGTTTAAGGCAGATGCTAAATATGTGATAAATTCTCAACGGGAAAATGGGTTTAATAGAAATATTTTGGTAATAAATACAGAGTTGAGTAGGGCGTTTTTAAAAACAGAAAATCTTGTGATTGCATTAGCGGGTAATGATTTATTAAATCAAAATATAAATCTTCAAAGACAAATCAACGGAAATGTTGTGACGGATAATTATACTAAAATCATTTCACGATATTTCTTATTGCGGTTGACATACAAATTTAATAGCAATAAAACGAAAGAAGATGAGTGGAAAGGTTGGCATTAATAGAAAAAAAACACCTATGAAAATAATTATTAGTCTTATATTCTTCTCATTCGTTTTACAAGGTATAGCCCAACATTATACCTTCGGAAAAATTACGTTCGAACGAAGGACAAATTTGGAAAAACGATATACAGATCAACGTATGAAGCGTATGATTAATGAAAGTAACAAAATAAGAAATGAAGTATTTACTTTTTATTTTAACGATACGGCATCTGCTTTTGTTCCTATTCAAGACAATAATCCAAGTGAGGTTAGTTGGATGACTTCAAAGAACGCTTACTATCAAAACTTAAAAGCGGACCAGCAATTGACGGTTCTCTCGTTGTTTGGTCAATTTTTGTATATTAACGATAGTTTACCCCAGCGCAATTGGAAAATTACAGAAAATACACGAAACATTGCAGGATATGATTGTAGAAAAGCGATTTATCAAAAAAATGACAGTACAAGAATTTATGCATGGTATGCAAGTAGCTTAGTTCCTTCGGTAGGCCCCGAAGGATTTTGTGGGTTGCCAGGGACAATTTTAGGTGTTGCTACGGAAGATGGAGGTATTATTTATTTTGCGAAAAAAGTAGAATTTATTCAGCCTAAAAACGAAGAACTACTTGCCAATATAGGAAAGAATAAGGCTGTAACCATTAAAGAACTTAAAGCAGATATCGAAAAAAAATATGGTAGTCAACCGTGGGGTAGACGCATGTTCGATGACCTTTTCCGTTGGTTATAATCCATTTATCTTTCATTTTACGGAATTTATTACCTTTGTCGCTTGATTTACCAAATAAGACTACATGTGGCAGTGGATTGCTAATTTTATTTTAAGAAATCGATTTATCATTCTTGGTGCAATAACCTTGATCACAGTTTTTTTGGGCTATCATGCATTTACCTCCTTAAATCTAGACAATAAATACGGGTTAGCGCTACCAAAGGATTCTCCCACAACGGAGAACTACAAGAAATTCAAAAAAATGTTCGGTGAGGACGGTGGAACACTTATCATCGCGCTTGAATCAGATTCTTTGTACACACCAGAAAATCTCAAACTATGGCGAGACATGGGCTCAGAGATTTTAGCTAAATCCTTGGGAGTTAACTCAGTTATTTCTGAAGCAACTTTGGTCACGCTGAAAAATGATAAAGCCCAACGGCAGTTCGAGTATCCACCTACACCGATTGTTACGGAGGATAAGTTAAAAACGCGTGAAGGCGTCAAGAAAATCCGGAACGAGATTAGAAATAATCCGTTTTTCAAAGACATTTTATATAATAAAAAGGAAAATGTCTCCTTAATGTTAATCGGACTTGAAGAGGAGTATTTAACGGACAAGGATAGTTGTAAGTTGGTATTGGATATCGAGCAAATTGCCAAGAGATATGAGCAAAAACTTGGAAAGATGCACTTTTCTGGATTACCATACATACGCGTGGTTATTGCAAAGCGAATACAAGGCGAGATGTTCTTGTTTATTGGATTCTCAATCCTGGTAACATCAATACTACTCTATATTTTCTTTAGATCTTTTCGCGTAGTTGGGATTTGTTTAACTGTTGTGGGTATTGCTGTTATTTGGGCGATGGGAAGTATTGGGTTTATTGGTTGGAAACTATCCTTCTTAATGGCACTAATCCCTCCACTAATGATTGTCATTGGGATTCCAAATTGCATCTTCTTGATGACAAAATTTCATCAGGAAGTGAAAGAACATGGTAATAAAACCAAAGCGCTTTCTCAGGTGATCCAAAAAATTGGAACTGCGACCTTTTTAACCAACTTTACAACAGCTATAGGATTTCTAACGTTTGCATTCACCAATTCTGAAAAATTAATTGAATTCGGACTTGCTGCTAGTATGAACATTATGATGGTGTTCATCTTGTCCTTGTGTATCTTGCCAATTTTATCTTCTTTCTTCAAACCACCAAAGACCCGTCATCTCAAACACTTAGATCGAAAATTTGCAACTGGGATGATTAATTTTATTTTGTTTATCACCCAAAAAAGAAGAACAGTTATTTATATCGTTACCGTTGCAATAGTGGCTGTGAGTGTCTATGGAATGTCAAAGATTATTGCCACCGGAAATTTAACTGGAGATTTACCCAAAAGTGATAACATTTTGCAGGATGTAAAATTCTTAGAATCCAATTTTGGAGGATCTATTCCCTTTGAGATTATGGTTTATTACCCGAATAAATCATGGTGGAAACGAGAAACATTAGATAAAATAGACCAAGTTCAATTGGCGCTCTCCAGGGATACACTATTTTCAAAATCAGTATCTGCGGTTGATATTATTAAATGGATCAATATGTGTTATTACGACAATGATTCAACGCAATATCAACTATACAACAGTAGAAATAAGTTAGTCCAGCGAGATTTATTGCGTTACATCAAAGATTTTAGCAAGCGGGCCGACAATGGGAAGTATTCAATTAAGGAATTGATTGATACGAACAATCGCGTAATACGCATTCGTTGTCAAATTCAAGATATTGGTTCATATGATGTTTCCGATAAAGTGATACAGGTTAAAGACACCATTGAAAGAATATTAAATCCGGAAAGAGATCAATTAGAAGGTTTTTATAGCAAGATATCTAATAATGTAAATTATATCGATAGTTTTTACACATATTACCCAAGTATTTATAATAATTTCCGTGATTTATATTTTGGAGATAATGACGCCTTAAAATTGAAATTTGAAGAAGATCCCCAATTTGCTCGAGAGGTAATTCGAAAACCTGGTGTTCAAGAAAAGCTAAGGAAAGCAATTGACCAAGAATTCTATGCATTTGACATTACAGGTACCTCAGTGGTTGCGTCTGAAGGAACGAAATACCTGGTGAATAATTTAATTTCCAGTATAATCTTTGCCGTTGTTTCAATTGCTGTTTTAATGGCCATACTTTTCAGGTCATGGCGAATGGTGGTTATTTCGATGATCCCAAATTTGGTTCCGTTATTTATCACTGGAGGAGTAATGGGCTTTTTAGGCATTCCCTTGAAACCTTCAACGCTTTTGGTATTTAGCATTGCTTTTGGTATTTCAGTAGATGACACTATCCACTACTTGGCCAAATATCGCCAAGAATTAAAACTCCAAAAATGGGATACTAAGGAATGTGTGCTCATGGCGATTCGTGAATCTGGTTTAGGAATGTTCTATACCTCCATTGTCTTATTCTTTGGTTTTTCGGTATTCACCTTTTCACAATTTGGTGGAACACAGGCATTAGGATACCTTATCTCTTTAACCTTACTTTCAGCAATGATTTGTAATTTGGTCATTCTTCCGTCCCTTTTATTAACGCTCAATAAATGGATAACAACTAAATCATTCAAAGAACCTTACTTTGATGCTTATGATGAAGACAGTGACATTGATTGGAATGAACTTCAATTAAGCACAGATAGGGAAATAGAAACGGAAGAAAATAAGTAGCATGAAAGGAATTATACTTGCAGGAGGGTCTGGAACTCGGCTACATCCCCTCACATTAGCAGTAAGTAAACAGCTTATGCCGGTTTACGATAAACCAATGATTTATTATCCTCTTTCCATTTTAATGAGTGCTGGGATTCGAGAAATACTTATAATTTCAACGCCGCACGACTTGCCTAATTTTGAAAAGCTTCTTGGTGACGGTGCTGAAGTAGGTTGTACATTTTCGTACGCAGTACAAGAAGTTCCGAATGGCTTGGCTCAAGCGTTTGTCATTGGGGAAAAATTCATTGGAAAAGAAAAAGTCGCTTTAATTTTAGGGGACAACATTTTCTATGGCGTTGGAATGGATGCTTTATTGAAAGAAAATAATGATCCAATTGGAGGAGTGGTATATGCCTATCACGTGAGTGATCCCGAAAGATATGGTGTTGTTGAGTTTGATGCGGAAATGAATGCAGTTTCAATTGAAGAGAAACCAAAGTATCCAAAATCTAATTTTGCGGTACCTGGATTGTATTTTTACGACAACTCTGTAGTAGAAATTACAAAAAACTTAAAGCCTTCAGCAAGGGGTGAATATGAAATCACGGATGTGAATGCGGAATACCTTAGACGAGGAAATCTTAAGGTTGCTGTTTTAGATAGGGGTACGGCATGGTTAGATACAGGAACGTTTACTTCTTTAATGCAAGCGGGTCAGTTCGTACAAGTGATTGAGGAACGTCAAGGACTAAAAATCGGTTGCATCGAAGAGGTTGCTTATCGAAATGGGTTCATCTCCAAAGATCAATTGAAGCAAATAGCTCAGCCGCTTGTGAAAAGTGGTTATGGCTCTTATCTACTCAATTTGATTAAACGCAAATGACCTCATTAACACATTACATCAATCAAATTGAAGCAGAATTGATTGCTTATCCACTTCCAATGGGTCCTGAAAATCTATACGATCCATTGCGCTATTTTTTTGGATTAGGCGGTAAGAGATTAAGACCTGTTTTAACGTTAATGACAGCAGAAAATTTTGGTGCTCAAGGATTGAATGGCCTTCATGCTGCAATGGCAGTAGAACTCTTTCATAATTTTTCGCTTATTCATGACGATATCATGGACGAGGCCCCAGTGAGACGAGGCAAAGCAACTGTTCATAGTAAATGGGATACGCACAT
>JBIJBD010000205.1:0-3951 GCA_044345395.1 Crocinitomicaceae bacterium
GTCGGGTGATGTGTTATTTGTAAAAGCGTATGAGTCGCTTGCAAAATGTGAACAGAAGTATTTACCTGTTTTACTTCAATTATTTAATAAAACCGCAACAGAGGTTTGTGAAGGTCAACAACTCGATATGGATTTTGAAAGCCGCGAACATGTGACTGAAGTAGAATATATCGAGATGATTCGACTGAAAACAAGTGTTTTACTGGGATGTGCTTTACAATTTGGTGCTATCGTAGCGGAATTAGACGAAAAAATGCAGCAATCACTGTATGACTTTGGTCAATACATTGGTATTGCATTTCAAATCAAAGATGATTTACTTGATTTATATGGTGAATCGGCCCAGGTTGGAAAACAGATTGGAGGAGATGTATTGAGTGATAAAAAGACACTACTTAGTATTAAGGCAAAAGAATTTGGCTGTGACATGGCAGAATTATCTCGTCAATCTGATGATAAATTACGCATAAATAGGTCGAAAGAATTGTTTGAAACCTGCGGCGCAAAATTATATGTGGAAGAGTGTATGTCACGTTACTACAAAAGAGCAATCGAGGCATTGGACGTTTTTCCAATTAATCAACGAAAACAATACGAGGATTTTGCTTCCTTTCTCGTTGAAAGGGTTTCTTAATCAAATTCAATTAGGATATTCATTGATTTTTATACAAAACAATAAGAATTTCAATTGGTTATTAAAAATTATATCCTTAAATTCGTGCACTTAAAATTTAATTAACATGAAAAAGATTTACTTATGCTTAGTTGGATTATTTGCTATCGGTGCAGTAAACGCTCAGAAGAGTGCTACTGTTCTTGACAGTAAGAAAAATCCATTTATTCAACAAAAAGCCCCTAAGGGCAAATTCGACCAATTGAAAGGTGTTACCATTTGGTCAAATGATTTCTCAAATGCTGCTGACTGGGCGACAGACAACGACCCAGCAGGAACACCTCCTCACACTGCTGGTGACTGGGCAATTGTAACAGACGTTAATGCAGCCCCCGTTGCGGCTCTAAATCCAGCTGGACACACTACTGCTGCAAATGGCTATGCAATTATTGATTCTGATGCAGCTGGTGCAACATCAAGTCAAAATGCAATCATTTACACGGTTGCTCCAATTGATTTGTCCGCAAACCCACAGGTGGTGATGACATTCCAACAAACCCACAGAAGATACGCTGAGTCTACGTATGTAATTTACAGCTTAGACGGAGGTGCAACTTGGGGAGAAGTAGAGGTGAATGCAAATCAAACGGTTAACACGAATACAACGAATCCTGCGCAAGTACAAGTTGATTTATCATCTGCAATTGGTGGTCAAGCTGCAGTTCATATTGGATTCAAATATACTGGTCAGTATGACTGGTTTTGGGCCGTTGATGATGTTAAATTAATGACACCAGATGATTATGATTTAGCAATCGTTGTTGCATATTGGGGATCTACAGGATTCTGGGGTGCTCGTTTACCTTATTATCAAATTCCTTTGGCGCAAATCGCACCAATTGATTTCTCAGGAGTTGTATCAAATCTTGGTGCAATCACCCAAAATGATGTTGTTTTTACAGCAGCATTAGCAAGTGGTGCTTATACAGGCACATCAGCCCCAGGCACATTAACGAATGGTTCAACTGACACCTTAGATGCTACTACACAATTGACGCCTCCTTCAACAGTGGCAAATCACGTAGTTAACTTATCTGTTTCTTCATCTGCAACAGACGCTGCTCCAGGAAATAATGCAATTAACAATGCTGCTACAATAGCGGTAAACAATAACATTTATGCAAGAGATTTAGGCACTGTTGCTTCTGGTTCATACAATCAAGGTCAAGGATTTGAGGTAGGAAACATTTTCGATATGTATGCTTCTGCAGATTTATCTAAAATTGATTTATTTGTTAACGCAGCAGCGGTAGCAGGTGCCGAAATCTATGTAAAATTGTACTCAATTGATGCAGCAACAGGAGATTTCGTATTTGTGGATGAATCTGCTCCTTACACATTAACGGCTGCAAACCTTGGTCAAACTATCTCTTTACCTTTAAGTTCTCCAGTTACATTAAATGCTAACGAATCTTATTTGGTAGTAGCTGGTTCAAACGGTGATGGTGGTGCTTCTAACGATTTAGTAGTTGGTACAGCAGGAGTTTCTGAAGCTCAAACCTCTTTTTATTTAGACTTAACAGACAACACATGGTATTATACAACTTCAACTCCAATGGTAAGAATGAATTTCTCACCTGCAAGCGTAGAAGAAGTTAACGCTACTAATCTTTCTGTTTATCCAAATCCGGCTTCAGATGTAATTACTGTAACTTCTAGCTTGTCTGAGGGTATGATTACAATAACTGACGTTTCAGGTAAATTGGTTAAAACTGTTGAATTGAACGGTTTATCAACATCTCTCAATACTTCAGGATTAAATAACGGTGTTTATTACATTACTGTTTCCAATGGAACATCTACTTCTACAGAAAAAGTTGTAGTTAAAAAATAATTTACTTTTTATTAAGTGCTAAAGGGTCGGAATTCCGACCCTTTTTTTATATTTACTAAATCTAAATGAAATACAATTATGAGAAAAAATTACTTTTTACTAATTATAGGTATTGGTTTTTGCAATTTTATGATTGCACAAATGATACCCAAGGCGTTAACAATGAAAGATAAGTATTCTTTCTATGAACCCAAGGAAAAACCATCCATCCCCAATCAGCCTAAAGGGGTAGTTATTTGGTCAAATGATTTTTCCAATGGAAACGATTGGACTTATGACAATACATCAGTGCCTTTTTTAGATTGGACTATAACCACAAACGCAGACACTATTCCTGTTACTACCTTGAGTCCTGCGGTTTTTACGAGTGTGAATAACGGATTTGCATTTATCAATTCAGATGCGCAAGGAGAAAGTGGCGTTCAAAACGCTAATATGACCTATGCCGGTACTATTGATTGTTCTGCATATTCAAATGTGAGTATTGTATTCGAACAGTCTTACAGAACGTATTTGGATACGCGAATTATTCGAATTAGTAATGATGGTGGGACTACTTGGACAGACTTTATTGTTACGGATGGTTCAGAGCCAACTGCACAGAATTCTCCAAATCCGGATGTTTATTCAATTAATATATCGTCTGTAGCAGGTGGTCAAGCAAATGTTAAAATTCAGATTAATTACCAAGGTAATTGGGGATGGTATTGGGCTATTGACGACATGAAGATAATTGAAACAGATCAATACGATTTAAAATTGCAAACGACATCCTTTGGTACGGATGGGGCTTTTGGAGCGCGATTGGCTTATTTCCAAATTCCTAATACCCAAGTAGCACCTATTAACTTTGGAGGAGTTTTGAAAAACATTGGCGTTCAGGATTTAACAGATGCAGGATTTACAGCTACAATTAATGGTACTTATTCAGGAAATGGCGGACCTATCAATTTATCTGCTGCCACTACAGATACTGTTTGGTGCTCCAATACATTTTCACCAACCTCCACAAATGCAAACTATTCAGTTGCTGTAGCAGCTACTACTGCCCAAACAGAACCAGATGTTTCGAACAATACATTACCAAATATTAATATTTCTGTGAATGACTTTATTTATGCACGAGATAATGGTCAAATCTTGGGCGGAATAAGTAATTCAGGACAAGGTTATGAAGTGGGACATATTTTTGATATGTTTCAATCGGCAACAATTTATGGAATTGATGCTGTTATAAATGCCTCGTCAGAACCTGGTGCAGAGATATTTGTAAAGTTGTATTCAATTGATCCTGCAACAGGTGATTTTATTTTTCAGGATGAATCAGCACCATATATCGTTTCTCAAACAGATTTAGGACAGAAAATCACACTACCTCTCTCAAATCCCACTCTTTTGAATTCCGGAGAGGCTTATTTGGCTATGGTAGGTTCATATGGCGATG
>JBIJBD010000212.1:0-3754 GCA_044345395.1 Crocinitomicaceae bacterium
CTACGACTATACAGATCAAACCTGGTATTATACGACTTCAAACGTAATGGTGCGAATGAATTTTGATCCTTCAATAGCCAGCATTGAAGAAACACAAGGTTTGAGTGTTTCCGTTTATCCAAATCCAGCTAATGACTTGATTAATATTAAATCAACGTTGTCTGAAGGGAATATCACCATTTTTGACATGACTGGTAAATTATTGATTAATCAGCAATTTAGTGGTGCAATGAATTCAATAAATACGAGTGAATTGAAAAATGGGATTTATAATTTGACAATATCTAATGGTGAAAAGACATCGTCAGAGAAATTAATTATTCAGAAATAAAAAATTAACTTGAAAATTGAAAGGCTTCCAAAAGGAGGCCTTTTTTATTGCTTGCCATTTTTTATCTCTTCGACTATTTCTGGATTGAGTAGGGTAGAGATATCTCCAAAATTAGAGAAATCACCTTCCGCTATTTTTCGAAGGATACGTCTCATTATTTTACCAGATCGGGTTTTAGGTAAGCCACTCGTAAACTGAATTTTGTCAAGTTTTGCTATCGGGCCAATAGCGTTCGAGATGTGCTGATTAATTTCCAACCGTATTCGATGATCATCTACTTTTTCATTTGTTCTTAGAGTTACAAATCCATAGAGTGCATTTCCTTTGATATCGTGTGGAAATCCAACAATTGCAGACTCCGCAACTAGTGGGTGTTCATTGATCGCATCTTCAATGGGAGCGGTACCTAAATTATGTCCAGAAACAATAATCACATCATCTACACGACCTGTGATTCGATAGTTTCCGCTTTCGTCACGATAGGCACCATCCCCTGTAAAGTAATAGCCTGGATAGGCTGAAAAATAAGTATCTATGTATCGTTGATGATCACCATATATTGTTCGCGCAATAGACGGCCAGGCAGATTTTAAACATAAATTGCCGCTCGCGTTTATTTCTAAAATTTCTTTTTTGTGTTCATCCATTAGAACAGGTTGAATACCAGGTAACGGTTTTGTCGCGTATGTAGGAATTAACTTAGTGATATGGGGTAGTGGTGAGATGAGAATTCCACCTGTTTCTGTTTGCCACCAAGTATCAACGATTGGACAATGATTCTTTCCGATATTCTCGTTGTACCATTGCCAGGCTTCTTCATTTATGGGTTCTCCAACTGAACCAATAATTTTCAATGAAGATAAATCATGTTTCGTTACAAAATCCAAGGATTCTCTTGCAAGAGAGCGTATTGCAGTAGGTGCTGTATAAAACTGTGTAACCCGATATTTTTGTATAACTTCCCAAAAACGTCCCGCATCAGGAAAAGTAGGAATACCTTCAAATAGAATACTTGTTGCACCATTCAATAGGGGACCATAAACAATGTATGAATGGCCAGTAATCCATCCTATATCAGCTGTGCACCAATAAATGTCCCCCGATTCGTAGGCGAATACATTTTTAAAGGTATAGCCCGTATATACCATGTATCCTCCTGTTGTATGCAACATGCCTTTCGGTTTTCCTGTCGAGCCCGAGGTATAAAGAATAAAAAGAGGTTCTTCTGCATCTACCCAAGTAATTTCGCAAGTGGTTGGGAGTTTGGGTAAAATTTCACGAATATCAACATCTTTTTTCCCCAATTTTATATTTTCATTAGTTCTACGAACAATAAACGAATACTCCACACTTGGACAGTTAACGAGTGCTTCATCCGCAATTGATTTCAACGAAACAGATTTTGCACCTCTAAAACCACCATCGGCTGTAATAATAACCTTGGCCTCACAGTCTTGAATTCTAGCAGCTAGCGATTGAGAGGAAAATCCGGCAAAAACAACAGAATGAACAGCACCAATTCTCGCACAAGCTAGAACGGCATACACCAATTCAGGAATCATTGGAAGGTAAATGCAAACACGATCTCCTTTTTTTACGTGGAATTGTTTCAATAGATTAGCATACCTACAAACCTCGTCATGTAAGTTATTATATGATATCGATACAGTTTCTTCCGCTGGATTATTTGGTTCAAAAATATAAGCAATGTTCTTTCCTTTTTCTTTTAGATGACGGTCAACTGCATTATAACAGATGTTGGTTTTACCACCAATGTACCATTGAAAGCTCGCTTTTTGCATGTTGCAGTTTTGAACCGAATGCCATTTTTCTTTCCACCAAAAATGAGTTGAAATTTCACCCCAAAAATGTTCGAAATTTTGGACAGATTGTTCATATGTTTCATTATATTCTATTTCACTTTTTATTCTAAAATTCATAGGCTAAATTTAAGAAAATTAGTATTTGTAGGTACAAATCAATAAATTTACTTTAAAGATTGAACAATGAATTGGACAGATATTATTAGAAAATATTTTCCCGACATTTGGCAATACTTAGTCATTATTTTAATATTCATCGTCGCTGCTATTTTTATATTATGAAGTCTATAATTTTAACCGCAATTTTTTGCTTACCGATTGTATTATTCGGCCAACTAAATATTGACTCTCTGTCACACGTGAACTATCAATCTTTGCATGCAGCAAATCTGAACGATGTATGGGGATATGTTGACGAGATGGGCAACGAGTATGCAATTGTTGGGACCTCCAAAGGAACATCAATTCTAGACGTTACAAATCCTTCAAATCCAACAGAAGTATTTTGGCTCCCAGGATCGGAATCAATTTGGCGAGATCCTTGTGTTTATGGGGATTATGCTTTTGTTACTACGGAAGCGGAAGATGGGTTGATCATAATTGATTTATCGCCACTTCCTCAAAGTAATGCGCTCGTTCACACCGTTTATACTGGTCCACCTGGAAATTCTTGGCAATCAGCGCATACTTGTTTTGTAGATGCAAGTGGATATGCCTATATTTTTGGTGCAAATCGTGGTAATGGTGGTGTAATTATGCTGGATGTTCAAACGGATCCTATGAACCCAGTAGAAGTTGGAACATTCGATAATTGGTATGTTCACGATGGGTTTGCTCGTAACGATACCTTGTTTGCTGCACATATTTACGATGGATTCTTCAGTATTGTAGATGTTTCTAATAAAGCGTTACCTGTGTTGTTAGGAACAAGAACTACTCCCGGATTTTTTACACACAACGTTTGGCCTTCAGCTAATGGTCAATTTGTATATACCACAGATGAGATATCAGGTGCCTATATTGCATCTTACGATATTTCAAATCCATCACAAATAGTTGAAGTAGATAAAACAAGAAATTCTCCCGGCACAGGTGTAATTCCACACAATGTTCATGTTAAAGGTGATTACTTAGTTACTAGTTATTATTCCGATGGTATCGTAATACATGATGCTTCACATCCTAATAACCTTGTTAAAGTTGGACAATACGATACATATCCAACACAAACTCCTGGTTTTGATGGGTGTTGGGGTGTTTATCCATTTCTGCCCTCAGGAACTATTTTAGCAGCAGATATAACTCAGGGGCTTTTTATTTTAGGTCCGACGTATGAAAAAGCTTCATATTTGGATGGATTCGTAACGGATTCACAAACAGGTCAACCCCTTTCAGGAGTCGAAGTTCAATTAACAGGAAATGATCAAGTTGAAATCACTCCCGTTAACGGTTACTATGCGACAGGAATCCTAGGAACAGGGTTGTACACGGTTACGTTTTCTAAAGTCGGTTATTATCCAAAAACTGAGTCGGTTGATTTAATTCAAGGTGAGGTGTATACATTACCTGTACAATTAGATCCAATTCCACCTTTCCCCCT
>JBIJBD010000242.1:0-2945 GCA_044345395.1 Crocinitomicaceae bacterium
CGCGGTATGCCGTCATGTGCTTATCTGTGGGACGACATGCGCTTGCTGTACCAACCGCAATGGCTTCCTGGCCAATGTATAAATGACAAAATCCACCGAATTTCTGTTGAATGTATAATTGACCGGTTTTTTCCTCAAACTTGCGGATAAGGAGCATATCACGATACCACTTTACGTATGTTTCTTTTCCGAATTTAGCCGTTTTATCAACGGTTTTAATCGTTTTTTTATCATTCGTTTTAGCTTCTTTTGTCGCCATTTTTAATTTTTAGATTACAAATATAAAAGGAAATTACGAAAATACTTAATGTCAAAAATACACTTTCTATTCAAACGTTATTTTTAAAATTGAATTTAATGCAGAGAGATCAATAGAAACCGTTGCCATTCCCATAGAATATGGACCTATTTCATATGGATTGTAGTCAAAATTTAAGCTTTTCTTTTCTGCATCGAAATAAAAATTATTATTTGCTTCAATATTATTTTCAAACAATCCAAATTCATCCAATCGTTGTCCTCTAGGAACTTTGTAGGACATTCTAAAATACTTTTCTACCAATTTATTTAACTCTCTCACATTCGAAACAATATCAGAAATAGTCAGTTGTTTTCCGGTCGTTCTGTCCACAACATAATGTGTGGTACCATAATTACCGTGAGCTCCGCCAGTATAGTCTGCATAAGAGCAAGTTAACTGTACAATCGATTGTAGTGTCGTATCAATTGTAAAAGTTTGAGAAAGGTTCCATGGCATTGGAGAAAATGTTTCCCCTTCTGTCTCATCCAGTAGATCATAATAATCCTTTGAAAACTTATCTAACGCTTGTTGAAAATCTCTCTTGTCTAAAGTTGATTTCGCATTTTTTCTGTTTCCTTCAAAGTTGGTGTATAAATTTGAGTGAATTAGTTCGTTCACTGTTTTTTTATATTCCTTGGTTAATTTATCCTTGCTGTAAAACATATATGTAATAGACGACTCCTCGGATCCGTCTTCACCTTTTAAAAAGATTTTTATTATGCCTTTCTCAATTCCTTCAGGTTCTAAGGTAACCCTTGGACTAGAATTTTCCGAAGTAGTTTTTGATGTTTGGTTGTTTTCGCCTGTAGCCGAGTCATCAGTTGAGTTACATGCAACTAAAAGTAGAGAATAAAGAATAATTACTGAGGCATTAAATTTCATGTTCTATTTTTTTTGAACGATATAATAAATAAATTCCAGCTATGATAAGTGGTAAACTCAACCATTGCCCGGTATTTAATCCAGTAGAAGAAGCTATTGAGTCGTCATTCACCGTTTGACCTAATTTAACGAATTCTACAAGAAAACGTGCTCCGAAAATGAAAATCAGGAAAAAACCAAAAACAACTCCAGGTTGCTTCCATTTTTCTAATTTCCAATACATGTAAATCAGTGTGATGAATGACAACATATATAAAATCGCTTCATACAGCTGGGCAGGATGTCTAGGAGTCGGGTCAAAATTTCCAATCTCTTCGTTGTAATAAAATTGAAAACTAAAAGCCCAAGGAACGTCGGTTGGATCCCCGACTATTTCGTGATTTACTAAATTCCCAAGTCGAATAAAGCATCCAGCTATGGCTATGGCTGGAGCAATCCGATCTAAAATCCACAAATAAGGTTTGTTTACCACTTTTCGAGAATAATACCAAAGCGCAATGAGAATAGCTACAGCAGCACCGTGGCTGGCGAGCCCTCCTTCCCAGACTTTGATGATTTCACCAGGATTGCTAAAATAACCATCCGGACCCCAATATGGGCCATAGAAAAATACATGCCCAAGTCGTGCTCCGATAATCGTGGAAAGTACCATGTACAACACTAATTTATCCATTGATTTTTCTGGAATACCCTCTTTTTTGAACATCGCATTGACGACGAAGTATCCACAGGTCAGACCTCCAACAAATAATAAACCGTATAAATTGGGTGTTTTAAGCCCTTCGATTAATTGAGAATCAATTGTCCAATTTATGACTAACCACACCTTCCTCTAGTTTTAATTGTTCAATCAAAGGTAAAGGTTTTTCGTTATTAGATTTAAATTTTAGTTTTTCCGACCTTCCTTTTTTGAAGATTTTATTACTGTTGTTCAGTCCTTTTCTTTGATCTTTTTGAACATCCTCTGGCAAATGAATCATCTCTAGGCATTCGTCTGAGCAACAATTCTCCATTTTTTCTTTGCAGGCATTGCATTGTATGAACAGTAAATGACAAGCGTCGTTTGAACAATTGGTATGCACATCCGCAGGATTTCCGCATTGATGACAAACCGAGATGATATCCTCCGTAATTCGTTCACCTCTCCGTTCATCGAAAACAAAATTTTTCCCTATAAACTTGTTTTCAAGTCCTTTTTCCTTGCAGTCATTGGCATACTTAATAATACCGCCTTCTAATTGATGTACATTTTTAAAGCCTTTATGTTTAAACCAAGCAGAAGCCTTTTCACATCGAATTCCTCCAGTGCAATACATCACAATATTCTTGTCTTCTTTTCCTTTTAAATAATTCTCTTCAATGTAAGGAAGTGATTCGCGGAAGGTATCAACATCTGGTAAGATGGCACCTTTAAAATGACCAACTTCAGATTCATAATGATTTCTAAAGTCAATTAATAGGGTATCTTCGGCATCGGTAAGCTTATTGAATTCTTCTGCATTTAAGTGAATTCCTTTGTTCGTTACATCGAAGGATTCATCGTTCAATCCATCCGCTAGAATTTTATCTCGAACCTTGATTTTCAACTTTAAAAATGGAAATTCAGCTTCACTTTCGTCAACTGCAAAATTTAAACGAATGTCATTCAAAAAATCAATTTCATACAGTTCCTCTCGGAATTGAGCGAGATTTTTAGTTGGTACAGCAATTTGAGCATTGATTCCTTCAGTAGCCACGTAAGTTCTACCGACTACATCTAATT
>JBIJBD010000120.1:0-7485 GCA_044345395.1 Crocinitomicaceae bacterium
GTGCGTAAACAGTTTGGTAGTCCGTTTGGTCTTGTTTCTCCGCCTTTCGTTTAATATAGGGCGGCAGCGGGATGTTACCAAAGAGATGCAATATTTCTGCAAAGGTCATTTCGTGGTCATTCCATGTAAAATGCAAAACGGCCGGACTTCCTGAGTGCGAAGTTTTTTTAACGTGAAGGTCGGTATGATTGTTTTTCAGCGTAAGAAGCTCATCTTTCCATTTTTTTGCACCGCCAATCAAGCACTTCCAGTACACGTGACCTTTTTGTTGCATGCCACTCACAACATCCGCATAACGTTCGTCGGGTTCCAAACAGAAAATTTCGATTTTCGCTCCCGATGGTTTTTCAAATAGCAACCTGGCCTCTACAACTTTTGTGTCGTTCGCAATTAAAAATGTGTTTTCAGGCAAATGTTGAGGTAATTCCGTGTAGATGTGATCCTCAATTACACCATTTTTATAAATTAAAAGTTTACTGGAGTCTCGAGGTTCTGCAGGGTAAAACGCTATTCTATCATCGGGAAGCTCGTAGTTGAATGCCGACATAGAAAGTTGTGTAACACGCTCTTTCATCCGATTTCATTCATAAAAAAATCCCACACAGCGTCTGTAGGAGGGTTCGCAATTAGCGTGATTTCCTCTTTGGTGGTAGGGTGCAAAAAACGAAGAGAACGTGCATGCAATCCAATGGAAGCGTCTTTGTTTGCTCTTTTTGCGCCATATTTAAGATCACCTTTAATGATACATCCTATATTACTCAATTGTGCCCTAATTTGGTGATGCCTTCCCGTTTCTATGGTGACTTCAAGTAAGTGATAGCGATCAGAAGAGGCTAAAAGTTGATAATGAAGCAAGGCTAATTTAGCTCCTGGAGTTGATTCATTTACAACATAACTTTTATTTTGTGACTCGTTTTTTTTTAAATAATCTCTCAATGAACCTTTCAGATCCTTTGGTTTGTTTTCAACGATTGCCCAATAGGTCTTGTTGGTTTCTTTTTCGCGAAATTGCGCATTTAAACGTTCTAAGGCCTTGCTTGTTTTCGCAAAAACTACAACTCCACTCGTCGGTCGATCCAAGCGATGAACGACGCCACAAAAAACATTTCCAGGTTTCTGATATTTTTCTTTTAAAAAAGATTTGATTCTTTCAGGCAGTGGCTCGTCTCCTGTTTTGTCGCCTTGCACGATTTCAGATGGCAACTTATTTATAACCAGAAGATGGTTGTCTTCAAAGAGTATGCGCGCTGCTAACGAATCCATCACCAAGATTTAAAAAGCCACCTCATTTTAAGTGGAAGAAGAACTACATTAATTACGAGCACAGATACTATGGTAAGCAAGGCGTATTCCGTGAACTTAAAGGAAGTGAAAATATATTCTTCTGCTGGTATACTTGTATTGATGTATTGCCTAAAGATAAAGTAAATAATTGAAAATATGGCAGCTACAACAAGTAGTTTGATCCCGATAATTCGGAGTACAGATGGTAATGAGCGTTCTTTATTGCCTAAAATTGCGTTACGTGTTGCGGCTAATTCTGTCAGAAAGTAGAAGAAAGCAATCGTATACAAAAGCCAATTCGGCAAACTTCCAAGTCCTTCTCCTTGAGCGTATGAATGTAGTCCAACAAGCATGAAGTTTACCCCGAAAAATGTAAAGAGAATCGCCGAATATCCCCAAAAAGAATAAACATTGAAAATGAACTTACTACTCAATTGTGGAATAAATCGTAAATGGAGTAAAATAGCGTAAACCAAAACTGACACGAGTGCCCAGGTTTCTTTTGGATCCCAGCCCCAGTATCTGCCCCATGACTCATTTGCCCACACCCCTCCGAGGAAAGTTCCAATCGTAAGCATGAACAATCCGATAGTGATGGTCATTTCCGAAACATACGTTAATTCACTAATGTTGATGTCAAGAATGGTCTTGTTTTTCTCACGCTTGAAAATAAAAAGGATCATGTTAATTAGGCCGAGAATAGCTCCCAAACCAAGAAACCCGTAACTTCCGGTAATGATCGCCACGTGAATCATCAACCAATACGATTGCAATACCGGAACAAGCGGTGTAATTTCCGGATCCATAAGATTTTGTTCGGTAACAAACAACATGAAATAAGCCAGCAAAGCAGTCGCTGGTAAAACTGCAGCATTCTTTCTCGAAAAGGCAATACCTGCCACCATTGTTACCCAGGCAATAAATACCAACGCTTCATATCCGTTACTCCAAGGTGCATGACCCGAAATTGCCCACCGCATTCCAATTCCTGCTCCATGGTATAAAAAGAGAGTTATGATGAGCCAAAAGAGCACTTTTGCACTGATCGAAAGCACGCGAAATAATTTTCCTTGTGGTTTCACAAAAAGTTGCCAAAAGAAAAGTAAAAGCATCAAAAACCCACACAATGCATATCCGTAGCCCGTATTTTTGAAAATTTGCATTTTGTTGTAGCGAATTTCGAGATCAACCATAGATTCTGAAGGGACCACATCTTTTCCTATACTCCGCTGACGTGCAATAATTTTATCCAATAAGTCATCAGCCTTCGAATAATTCCCTGACCTTGCTGCTTCGTCCGAAGTAATCATCAAATAACGCAACGTCATAATGGCCGTTTCGACATCAGCAGGAGAGAGAGTAACGAATTTTTCCAAGAAATTCTTATAATTTCCGAGTAGTTTCTCGGCATGTGTATAATTGCCAGTTTGAATGGCTTTTTGAATGGGTGAGAAGTGCAGAATATCAATAAAAAGAGTAGGCGGAGGCATGGCCAAAATATCCTGCATGTTCTTACTTGGATACAAGGCATTGTACATTTCTGCGAAAAGCAAATAATTCGAAGTGTCATTTGCACGCTGTAGGTCCTCAAGATTTAGGTGAAAATAGGTGGTATCCAACACATAAGGATTCACAACACCTTCAAACATGCGTTTTGGTTGAAACCAACGATTTTGTTTGTCCTTATCTAAAGGAGCCATTCGAAAATAATTCCAGGTGAAGATACCCTTTACCACTTCGTATTTTTCGTTCAGTTTGATTAATTTTTTATCGAATTCACTGCGTTGTGATTCCAATTTTTGATGCGCTTTTTCGTAGTCTTCAATCCATTTAAATTGACCGATTTCTCCTGTTAATTCGTTAAAAGAAGCATATTCCTTAAGTTTTAATTTTTCTCTTACTGCGGTAGGAACCTGAATTACTTCTTGTTTTGCCCAATACTGAGGATACATGTGCATGCTGAAGACAACTTGAACAGGATTATTACCATCGAAAGAGGTGCCGCGGTAAATTTTTCTCAATAATCGGTCAGCAATGGTATGGAAAGGAATGATTCTTCCAGTTGGCGTAAATTGATGTTGTTCGTGGTTGAACTTTATCTCCTGTACAAGCAAACGCGCAAGTTTATCAGAGTGGTCTTCTCCAACAATTTGGTGATAGGTAGAAAAATCTGCTAAATCAGGGGAAGTGTGGTCGTTAAGTTGCGCATGGAGATTTCCACCGAAGGCCAAAAAACCAAAAAGAATCGACAAGGTAATGGACTTTCTTTTTTCTTTTAAGCCTTTTAGTTTTTCGTTGAGTAGACGGAAACGACCAACAGGGGCAAAAAGAGACAGGAGCATAGCGATACTCATCATAAGGTATCCAAAATACGTAATATTTGTGCCCCAAAAATCACTGTTTACTTGCAAAACTGTTGCCTCTTCATTTTCGGGTGTAGAAGGATCATCAAGCTTGTAACTCGATTGAAAAAAACGATATCCGTCATAATCCATTACATTATTCATAAAAATGCGTTGGTCAATTTTCTCCCCTGTTCTCGGATCATTTACCTGTATTTCACTAGCAAACGAGGAGGGCGCTTGAGAGCCAGGGTAGTTGTCGAGTTGGAAATCCTTACACGTAATGGTGAAGGGTAGTGTTTTTCGAATTGCACCGTATTCCAACTGAAAAATCATAGTTCCTAGCTCGAATTTTTCCGGTGTGGGAACATTCCCCATTCCTCCTTCAAGTTGAACTTCTTTTTCCTGGCCATCGTAAGAAACTTTCACCGTTAAATAGTCTAGTCCTTCTTTTAAGTTTCCAGTCGGCACAAGACCTCTTCGTGAATTTTTTAATATGCGATTAAAGACAAATTGTTCGTTTCCAACTTTGTAAAGTGTCCGCGTAGTAAACGGATACCAGGAATTGATTGGAATTGTTTTAATTTTTGAAGAATCCTGAATTCCTGTTTTCTGTTCCTCTTGTCTAAGTTCAGACATCTTAATTACTTCAATGGGAACCGCAGTTTTTATTTTTAGGGAATCACCAAACGCTTTGATTTCTATTCCCGGAGCTTCAAGAGGCGTGTTAAAGGTTATAGGAACATCTCCAATGCTAAAAATCTCCTCTTTAAACAAGGCATTGGCCTTTCTACCGTTCGTAAATAATTCAATTCCTGATTCGCTTATCGACGGGTTGCTTTCAATTGCCTTGTTGCATTTTGCTTTAAAGTCGACGTATGAGATTGTCAAGGGTTTACCTTCAAATTCATATTCAAGTTCAAAGTCATTATTGGTAATAACCGAGAGTAGTTTCTTTTCTGTGAATGTAGCAGAAGATTCCTTCTTCTTTGGATTTTGAACATGCACCAAAATGTGAGGTTCTCCGCTGTAGATAAAATTCACCTCGCTCCCTTCGGGCACCACCATGATGCCTTCAAAACCAACAAAACGTGTTACGCCTGAACCAATTAGAATAAAAATAAACGACAAGTGGAAGGTCAACATAGCGATCTTTTCTCTTTGCCACATTCGGTATTTTACGATGTTTGAGATTAATGACAATCCAAGGTAAACCAACAATATTTCAAACCACCAATGGTTGTAAACAAGAATTTTAGCAGCTTGTATCCCATAGAGCGATTCTATAAAGGTTGCAATTGCGATGGCGGCTAGAAAAACAAACAATGCGACTGCCATGAGTCGCATTGAAAAGAATTCTTTTGTGATACTATTGAATAATTTCCAATTCATGACCACAAAAATAAGCAATCGTCACAAGATTCGCATGAAAAAAGGACTATTTAACGATATGTCGTTCGATCAAAGGCATTTGGTGCAACGACCTAAATTCAATGATGTATGTACCACTTGTAAGTTTTGCGTTGTGGATAGGAAATAAGTTTATTCCATTCAGTATTTCAACGTCTGAAGTAGAGATTAATTGACCAGCGATATCTCTTACTATCAAGTTTCCTTTTGATGTGGTTTCATTGGAACGAATGATAACGTTGAAAGTATTTTCACTTGGGTTGGGAACAGTCGACATACTTAATTCAGCTGCACATGTAATTTCGATTGGACCATATTGCTTTGATTGTCCATCTACATCAACTTGTAATAATCGAGCATATTTGTGTGAGGCTAATTTAGCATTTGAAAATTGATAGGTCACATTCTCATTGCTGTAACCTGCGGCCTGAAGTGTTCCTACAGTTTCCCATAAGTATCCGTCTCTTGATAACTCAACGTTGAAAGATTGACTGTTAAATTCTGAAGCGGTTGTCCACGCTAGGCTGCTATTTCCTTCTTCACAAACCACATTAAAAGAGGTAAGTTCCACAGGTAATGGAGTGCCTGAACCTCCTGCAAATCCCCAATTGCTCCAACCCGTTGCTCCAACCCGTTGTACGTTAGGGCTAATGGCATCACCTAAATTATCAACGTGAGTGCCTGATTGCAACCAAGGATTTGAACCTTGTCTTTTTAAAGCTGTAACATGACAATCGTCAGTGAAATCAAGTAACCCTTGTGCTTGAAGTGTGATGTTGTAAGTTTTATTTTCATTGTTTGTAATTCCATCACCTGGTGTCATACTCCAATATCCACTTGCTGTGTTATAAATCTCAAAACTCCCATTACATGAAGTGGTAATAGGATCAGCCGTGAAATTTGAACCCATTGCTGAGTTAATCCATTCTGCAGTTATTGTTCCGCCATCTGTTGCCTGTGTGTATTCTACTTTTATTTGTTTTTTCTTAGTGCCAATACCAAGTGGAAAAAGTCCTGATTCGTTACCTGTGTTTGTACTCGTAAACCAACGCTTTACTTTTCCAATTATAAACCCGTCTGCATAGTTTAATAACCCCGTATTAGATGTTGAAGTTCCAATGGTTAAAATATTTGCGCCCAAGTTAATCTTTCCAGAGGTCATGGTAAGCAAATTAGAAACAGATAAATTACCGCCAACAGTAATTGTCCCTGAAGTACCCACTGCAGCTACTAAACGGTATAGATTTAATGTAGGGATATTCGCTGAAGAAATGGATGAACTTGTATTGGTATATTCAACTGTTGCATTCGCGCCTAATGTTCTTGTTCCTGTCATCGCGTAATGACCATAAAAGCTAGATGCTTTCAACACAGTGTGACCATTCATGGTTAATGAACCAGAACCTGTAAATTGATTGGTGGAGCTGCCAAAGGAAAGTAGTCCATTAACAACTACGGCACCTGCATCTCCGTGAACCCCATTGGTAGAAAAATTAGCATTTAAGGTAATCCCTTTAGCGTTATCAAAAGTTAAAGTACTCATTTGAGATCCATTGGAGATCATTCTGAAAACACCTGTACCGGATATAGTTTGTGGAGATGAGCCATTGAAAGTTATATCCAAGTCATATGTATTGTTACTTCCAGTAGTTGTCATTTCACCGTTATTCACAAAGTCTCCTTTAATTTGTATAGCGTTCTTCCCAGAACTCGCCCAATTGTATTGCAAGAAATAGGCTCCTGATTGTATCGTAAAATCATCGTTCACAATAAATGTTGTTCCGCTATTCCCTGGGGCAGAGAAATTTGCACCCGTTTCAATTAGAACGCTATTTACAGTAGAATTGTTAAAGATTACGGCGTTTAAGTGACTATAAGTTCCATTGAATGCTGAAATAACGACATTTGCCAACCCATTATTAGGTGGAATTGAACCACATTCCCATGTTGATGAAGCGTTCCAAGATAAATTACCAGTAGCGTTTGTAACCGTTCTGTAGGTATTTTCCGGTAAAGATTGCCCAGAAATGGTATTGGTTAGTGCAGTTCCGATAGCCAATCCACTAATAGAGGCGGTTCCGCCTGATCTTGTAAAAGAAGTTGAGGCTGCGGATGTAACTCGTACTCTTAAACCTGAAATTTGAAAAATATCTAATTTGTTGGTTCCATCGCAATCAAAAGTTGCTGTTATTGTTGATGCTGTTACATTTAAAACAAGATTATTACTTCTAATATTTCTTCCGGTTAGAATGTCTATACTCCCTACTCCTGGTTCAAATTCAAAATTTGCAGGCGCTGAAATAACAATGGTTTGACCATTTCCTGCCGCTATATCTGCATTGGTTGTTTCGTCGAATCGTAAATTACCTAATGCTACATAACTACTCGGGTAAGAACAAGCAGTAAAAGATAAAGAAGGTTTGGTAATGGTAACCTGACCAAAGGAAGC
>JBIJBD010000006.1:0-32161 GCA_044345395.1 Crocinitomicaceae bacterium
TACTTATAAAAAGTTTTTTCATGTGCACAGTTTTTTAACAATGAAAAAAACTGAATTGTGGAAGTCTAAATTTGTAACTTTTTGATTTACAAAGTTAAAAATCGAAAATTCAATTATTTCACGTACAAAGATAAAAACAAAAATCGGAACAAGGATTGAGTAAACAAAAAATTTACAATATTTTTATTTTAAAATGCATGTGTTTAAACGAAATCGATTTTTTTACATTGATTTAACGCTGAAAAAACATTTTTAAAACTAACCTATGTTGTTTTGCTTAGTTTATGCTACGTAGTTCTACTTAGAAGACAGAATATAAAAACCCATAATGTTCGTTATCCCAAGTATTTCATGCACTTTTGTTGTTTTCATTTAAATTAAGCGCTGCTATATGTACGGACTTGTTAATAAAGCAATCAAGGATCTTGTGGTCAATAACCATGGGAAAGAGGTTTGGACGGAGATTTGTCGACTTTCAGATTTTGAGGATATGGATTTTATAGGGATGAATCCATACCCGGATAAAATAACCTATGACCTCGTGAAGAATGCTTCAATTGTTTTAAAAGCTGATGCTGCTGCAATTCTCGAAGCATTCGGAGAGTATTGGATTTTATATACGGCGGATGAAGGGTATGGCGATTTAATGGATTTAACCGGATCTTCTTTTTTGGAGTTTTTAGGTAATCTTGACATGTTGCATTACCGGATTAACAATATTATGCCCCAACTTGCGGCGCCACAGTTCTCTACGCGAAATCAAAAAGAAAATTCTGTTGAACTAGAATATCGCTCGCACAGAGATGGGTTAGTACCAATGTTATATGGATTAATCAAAGGATTGGGAAAAAGATTTAACATGGTTGTAAGCATTGAGCAAATTCAAGTTAAAAATGAACAAAACGATTGTCACGTCTTTTTGATTAGGTGGTAAAACATGCAATCAAATCAGCTTTCTTCTGATGAAAAAAATAGACTAAAAGCCCTGCAGGGCTATGATGTCTTAGATTCGTTAGCGGAAAATGAATTTGATGAAATTACAGCTCTAGCTTCTCAAATTTGCGGCACCAAGATAGCCTTGATTAGTTTGATAGATGAAAAGCGCCAATGGTTCAAATCGAAAGTGGGATTAGGTGTAAATGAAACACCAAGAGAATTAGCTTTTTGTAATCATGCCATCCAAGATCCAAGTAAAGCATTTATTGTTGAAGATTCTAGAAATGATGAGCGTTTTAAAAACAATCCCCTAGCAACTGGAGACCCCCAAGTTATTTTTTATGCTGGTATCCCGTTGATTTCTGAGGATAACTATGTATTAGGAACCTTATGTGTCATTGATGATTCCCCAAAATCTTTGAGTGACTCACAATTAACAAGTTTGAAGACGCTTTCAAAAAGTGTGATGAACTTGCTTGAATTACGAAAGAAAAATGCTGAATTAGCGCGTGAAAGAGCGTATTTAGTTGATTCTCTAGAATTCTGTAACCCGTTTTATTTAATTCTTTCCGTCGAAGGAAAAGTTGAAAAGCTTGGTAAAAAACTTACCAAAGTAGAGCCAAAACTTACCGAAGGAGCGAATTTTTTCGATTTTTACGAATTTTTAGCACCTTTTGATTGGCAATATTGGATTAGTGAATCAAGTCCTGTGCAAAACCGGTTGAATTTCTTTCAGTCTCTTGACGGAAAACAGCGTTTTAAGTTTTCCATAAAGCAGCATGCGAATCATTTTATTGTAGCTTCAGTTCCTCTTATTAATGCAACATTTAGCCTTAAAAATTACCAATTAACGTTAAACGACTTTTCAAAACATGATTACATTGCTGAATTCATGTTCTTACAACAATCCTCTGAGCGTTCTTTAGAAGATGCTCAAAAGCTTATAAAAGATGTGCTCGAAAAAAATAAGAAATTAGAGATTGTTCAAAATGAAATTGATTTATTAGCGAGATTTCCAGCAGAAAATCCTAATCCTATAGTACGACTTAACAACGATTTGACACTTTCCTATATCAATGAAGCGGCCAAAAAGTATTTTCAAGAAGATTTTAAAATTTCAGAAGAGGGTATTGGTGATTTGGAGTTGAAAGGGTATTTGGAGGAATTGATTAGGCATGGACAAGATGTAACTAAATTTATTAGTAAAAGGAATCAACACCACTATAACATTTCTCTTCGAAATGTTCAAGATAAAGGATATTTGAATATTTATGCCTCGGATATTACCAACTTTATTAATCAGGTAGAGCGAAAAGAGGAAGAGCTAAAAGATTTGTCGTCTAAAATTCAAGAGCAAAAGGAATTTTATGAATTTGTGTTAAATGCTATTCCATCTGATATTGCCGTTTTTTCTACGGAACATAAATATGTCTTTGTAAATCCACAAGGGATTAAAAATCCGGAAATTAGATCTTACATGATTGGCAAAGATGATTACGATTATTGCATCTACCGGGGTATTTCTACAGAACTTGCAGATAGCAGAAGAAAGATTTTCAATGAGGTAATGGAAACTGGAGAATTTAGAGAATGGGTGGATGACATGAAAGATGCAGATGGGAATAGAAAAGTTATTTTCCGACGCATTGGACCGCTTAAAAATGAAGAGGGGGAAATAAAATATGTGGTTGGTTATGGGGTAGAAATAACAGAAACAAAACTCGCTGAAGAACGATTAATTGAATCAAATAAACAATTGAAACTTCTGGAGAACTTTCTAAACAAGACAACTGATGCCATTCAAGTATCAGATGATACCGGCCAATTGATTTATATCAATGAAACCGCTTCACGTCGTTTAGGAATTCCAATGGATGATATTCTTAATCATAATGTTCGTGAGTTTGAGTTGTATTTTAAAGATGATAGAATCTGGCAAGAACACCTCAATTTTCTGAAAGATAATAAAGTGTTCAATGTTGAGTCGGAAAATGTAAACCAAATCAATGGAATTACAATCCCAGTAGAAGTAAATGTTGTATACGAAGAAATAGATGGACAAGGATACTTGATTGCTGCTTCGCGTGATATTTCGGAACGAAGAAAAACGGAGAAAGAGTTGAATCGCTTATCCTTAGTTGCAAAAAACACGACAAACGGCGTATTGATTCTTAATGCTGAACGGATTATTGTTTGGGCAAACGAGGCCATCATTAATCGTTCGGGTTACGCTATGCAAGAATTAGTAGGAAACAGTCCAAAAATATTTCAATTTGAAGGAACAAATAGTGACACTATTAAACGGATTTATGAGCGAATGATTGCTCATGAATCTGTCAACGAAGAAGTGTTACATGCAACAAAAAATGGAGACCTTTATTGGATAAGTTTGAATATTCAACCTATTTTCAATCATTTGAATGAGTTGGAAGGATATATTGCCATTGAATTAGATATAACTGAAAGACGCCTTTTTGAAGAAAAAATAGCCGCACAAAATAAAGAGCTACGAGAGATTACAGATGCTTTAGATCAAAGCGCTTTAGTTTCTATTGCCGATGTTTCGGGCCTAATAATTAAAGCAAATTCAAAATTCTGTGAAGTTTCAGGTTTCACCGAAGCTGAATTGGTGGGACAAAACCACAATATAGTCAATTCTGGATTCCACGATTCAGATTTTTGGCGTAACATGTGGAAAACAATTCGTTCAGGTGACATATGGCGCGGGGAAGTGCGAAACAAGAAAAAGGACGGCACTCTCTATTGGGTAGATTCAATTATTTATCCAATTATGGATTTAAAAGGTGAAATCTCACATTTTCTTTCTATCCGACATGAAATAACAGATAGAAAACGTGCTGAAAAAGAAGTGGAGCTCAAAGCTAACTTTCAACGAATACTTGTTGAAGTGTCATCCAAGTACATTAATATACCAATTGAATCAGTAAATGAATCAATCAATGACTCTTTAGCTAGAATCGGGCACTTTGTAAACGTAGATCGGGTGTATGTTTTTGACTACAATCTTGAAAAAAACACCTCGTCAAATTTATTTGAATGGTGTGCTAAAGGAATCGAACCACAGTTAGAGAATCTTCAAGATATTCCTTTTGAATCAATTCCTATATGGGTTTCAAAGCATTTCAAAGGTGAAGCCATTGTAGTTTCAAATGTTAAAGAATTGCCACCAACTCCATTTCGAGAAATGATTGAAAAACAAGACATACAAAGTCTCATTGCACTCCCTTTGATGGATGATAATACCTGTATAGGATTCGTAGGATTTGATTCTGTAAAAGTTCCACGTGTATTTAATGATGACCAACGAGATTTGTTGGAATTATTTGCTCAAATGTTAGTAAATATTTCGAGAAGAACAGAAAATTTACGTCAAATAGATAAAGCCCGTAAGGAAATTGAGGAAATAAATAAGGGCCTTGAGCGACAAGTCCAAGAAAAGACGAAAATGAACCTTGATTTGGCGAAATCTATTTCCGATCAGGAAAAAATGGTAACTATAGGAGAGATAGCTTCTGGTATAGCACATGATTTAAATACGCCGCTCGGAGCAATTAAAAGTGGGGCAGAAAATATTCGTTTTACATTGGAGAGTTTGTTCAAGGAAACAATATGGAAATGTTCACCCGAACAAATAAGTATGGCTTGTCACCGTGCTGCTGAAACCGAAATAGAGTTATTTGTTGGAGGAATTCAACAACGCCGAGAAATGAGTGCCGCTAAACAATTCTTGGTTGAAAAGTACCCGCATTTTAGCGATTCAGAAGTGGAAATTTACGTAAACGGGATTGTTAAAAACAGAATCTCTCTAGAGGATCAGGAATTAATTGATAAAATCATAGCTTCAGAAAATCCGAACGAGTTTTTTGATTTAATATATCATGTTCAAATGACAAGGAATTTTGTCGATACAATTTTAACTTCCGGAGATCGTGCTTCTCAAGTGATTAATGACCTCAGAAGTTTTATAAAGGAACAAAAATCTTCCGATAAATCTCAAGTGAATATCAATCACAACATTGCGACTGTTTTAAATATTTTCAGTTACGAATTAAAAAGGAATATAGATGTGCAATTCAATGTGAATCCCGAAATAGAGGTTTATGGCATTTAATTAAAAACGCAATCGAGTCCATGAATGAGTTAGAACAGCGAGGATTGTTACGTATTTTCTCTAGTGAAACACCAAGTCACGTGTGTGTTCATGTAGAAAATAATGGGCCTAAAATTCCTGACCAAATTCAACAAAAAATATTTGAAAAATTCTACACAACAAAAGGACATAAAAATGGATCTGGCTTAGGGTTGAGTATTGTAAGTAGTGTCTTACAGGAGCACGAAGCTGAGATTGAATTAATATCAACAGAATTGGTAACAAAATTCATAGTAAAATTTAAAAAGAAATGAATGATTTAAAGTACGCAGTAATATGTGTGGACGATGATCCACATATTCTACAAATGCTAAGTTTTCAACTTGAGAAGATTTTAGATACAAAATGCACCCTATTGGAATTTTTTACCAATCCTCAAGAAGCGCTTGATAATTTTGATGAGCTGCTGGCTGAAAAAATAGATGTTATTTTTATTCTTGTTGATTTTCAAATGCCAGGAATGAATGGTGCACAATTGATTCGCGCAATTAAGTTGAAAAAACCTGATTTAGCGTGTATTATGCTATCAGGGCAAGCAAATACAGTTCAGGTTGCGGAATTAGAACAAGATGGACTATTATCTTGTTTCGTTCACAAACCATGGGACGAAGCCACGTTATTTCAAGTATTAAAACCTATTATCACTACAAAATTATGAGAACAAAATTTTTATTTTTAATATTTCTAGCCTGTGTAATCAACTCAACGATCGCGCAACGCTTAAGAAGTGTAGTAAATGGTTATGGTCACATGAACTACAATATGTTATATGACATGCAAAAAAATTCTGATCCTGCGTTATCATATTTTGAATTGGGTGAACACGATTTATTTTTGAATACTTTTTTTAATGAAAGAATAAGTTTTCTTGGTGAATTTGTGGTTCGCTACACCAAAGGTACGCCAACGACTTTTTCTGCAAGTATTGAAAGGGCAAGGTTAAAGTTTGATTACTTTAAGAATCACTCCTTAATTACAGGTAAAATCCATACACCAATTAATTACTGGAATGACGTATATCATCATGGACGTGTGTTTTTTCCTAGCATAGACAGGCCCACTTCTTTTAGTTATTTAATTCCGTTGCATAATCTTGGGATTCAATTCCAAGGGCAAAATCTTGGTAAATGGAATTTTGGGTATGATGCAGTAATTGGTAATGGCATTAGTGCGTCTGATGCGTTTGATAACAATATCAGTCCGGCTACAACACTTGCTTTTCACATTAAACCGATTGATAATTTAAGAATTGGAGCATCGTATTTCTACGATTATTTAACGGATGCTTCTGTTACGGGTGCACATAGTGGGCATACTCAAGCCCCTTCTCATATTCATGGAACGAAATATAAAGGGCACTTACATTATAACCTAGCCGCTCAATCAATAGCGTATTTCGGTGCGAAACATGAATTTCTTAATGAATTCGTTTACAATGTAACACACACAGACAGTCTAGGTTATGCCAATAATTTATCGAATTACACTTATTATGGTTATCGCATTAAGGACCAACATGTTCCATATGCTATTGTTGATTGGATGAGTATAGCAGAAAACGACTTGTTTACCTATCATTATGATATCATGACAACTTGGCTTGGTTATCGATACGAATTCTCGGAAACGATTAATGTAAAAACTCAAGTGGGTTATTCATTTAATTTTTTGAACAATTCGCATGCGGCCTTTAATAATTTACAATGTAAAGTTCAATTTGCTTATGGCTTCTAGAAGAATATTATTTTTTGTCTTACTGTTTATCAGTCAACGCTTAATTGCCCAAAATACAACTTGGGGTGATTACAAACTCGTTGGAAATCAAACAGGAATATCTCAACTAACAACTGCTCAAACCAAAGAGTATTTTAAAGGCAAGTATACCTTATGGAGTTCTGGAAAATCTGTAAAAGTTGTGTTGCATTCGTCTCAATCGAAACATTCTGCAGCACTTGCTAAATTAATTTACAATACGAATCAACAAGGTGTTCAAAAATTTTGGCTTTCATTAGTGTTTCAGGGTAGAGCAAATCCCCCAGTGTTTTTGGATAGTGATGCGGAAATGGTGAATTTTGTAGCTAAAACACCTGGTTCCATCGCTATCATAGCCAAAGAATCTTACTGTCCTGCTCAGTTAATAATATCTATTAAGTAACTATGAGGTCCTTAGCGTTTAGGATATGGTTTCCTTTTGCTTTGTTTAGCAGTATAATTATTCTAGTTATTGCCTACTATTACTCAATTAAGCAAGAGGAGATTTATATAGAAAATCGACGATTTGAGTTACAGGAATTATCAAAAAGTGTTGCCCTCGCTGTTGAACTTTCTTTGGCGAATGAAAATATGGAGGGATTGAAAAAAGCACTTGAACTGGCTAAATCCTCCGAAGATTTCGAAAAGGTTGCAGTAGTTGTCACGGAAGGATCTGTCAAAAAACAACTTTTTGCCAATCCAGAAGGGAATAAATTAGATATCCTTAATTTAGATTCAGAAAATTACATTTTAGAAAAATACCCATTTAAATCTGAATTTCTAACAGGTGAAATCTACATGGTTTCCTCGAAGGAAAAAATTGATAACGTTATCCGTGAGTTAAATTATCCTGTTTTTAAGATTCTACTCATATTACTCTTATTTTCCTTGGTGATTTTTTACTTATTCGCTCGGTGGATGGCAAGACCTATTCATAAATTAGTAAATTTTTCAAAGGCAATTGAAAAAAAACAAGACTTCACCTTTGAATATACACAAACAACACGTGAGATTGCCGAATTGGGTAATTCCTTATCTTCACTTGCAGAAAGTCTAACCGAAGAGAGGTCAAAAAGGGAGGAGCTTCTCAATCACTTAGAGGAACAAGTTGAAGAAAGGACGAAAGAAAATAAACAACTTTCTCTTGTGGCAAAACATGCGTTAAATGGGGTAATAATTGCTGACAAAGAACGAAAAATACTTTGGGCAAATGAAAGTTTGTTGAATATTACTGGGTATACCTTGGAAGAACTTGTTGGAAAAACACCTAAATTATTTCAATTTGAAAAAACAGATCCTGCCACTATCGCAAGAATTAATGAATCTTTATCAAGAAATGAAATTGTAAACGAGCAAGTACTAAATAAAGGGAAAAATGGATGGGAATATTGGTTGGAACTAAATATTGTTCCTGTTTTTGAAAATCAGGAGGTAACTGGTTATATCGCTGTAGAGACGGATATAACAGACAGGATACGTGATGAAAAAAATCTTAGAAAAAGCGAGGATCAAAACAGAAGAATTTTAGAAAATGCTGCTGAAATGATTCACACCTTGGATGTAAATGGGACAATTCTTTGGGCGAATAATTCTTGGATGAATAATCTTGGAGTAACAAAAGAGGAAGTAATCGGTAGAAGTATTATTGAGTTTTTGGATCAAAAAACATTACAGGAATTTAATGAGGTGATGCCAAAACTTATGGATGGAGAGTCGATTGAAGACTTAGATTGTGTTTTTGTTTCGAAGACCAAAGAGGCGGTAGAATTGAAAGGTAAAACTATTCCTTTGTATGAGGATGGTGTTATTATTGGTAGTCAAGCATATTTACATAATATTACCCAAATCAACAGAGCACAACGAATTATTAAAGAGAAATCGCTTTTGCAAGACCTTGTTATGCGTATTTCCACTAAATACATCAATTTCCCAGAAGATAATTTAGAACAGACTGTATTAGAATCTCTGAGGGATATCGCCAATTTTGTGAAGGCGGACAGGGCCTACGTTTTTAATTACCACATCGATAAGGGGCATTGTGAATATGCATATGAATGGACGGCACCGGGTATTCGTGCGCAAATTAATGATTTTAAAACAATTAGTCTAGATAACATGCCGTATTGGTTCGGTAAGCATCGAAACAAAGAGTTTGTTATAATAGAAGACTTGAATAACATAGAGGACGAAAACATTCGTCAACTATTGGTAACCGAAGGTATAAAAGGGTTAATAACGATTCCCATTCACGATGAGGACAAATTAGTAGGATTTGTAGGTTTTGATTTAATAAAAACGCACCGAATATTTACGGATGAAGAAAAGGAAATTCTAGTTTTATTCTCACAAATGTTGGTGAATGTGTATAATAAAATGGCGTATATCAAGGAGTTAAGTGATTCAAAGAAAAAAATTGAAGAGGTTAATTCTTCTTTAGAACAGCGAGTTGCAGAAAACACCAAAAAGAACTTAGATTTATCCAAAAGTATCATTGAACAAGAGAAAATGGCAACAATTGGTGAGATTTCAGCTGGAATCGCTCATGACTTAAATACTCCGTTAGGTACAATTAAGGTTGGTGCTGATAATGTTCGGTTTATGTTAAGTACAATTCTTAACCACGATCTTAGTATTTTGACAAAAGAGGAATTGTCTAGAATTCAACACCGAATTGAAACTACAGAAACTGAAATGTTTGTGGGGGGGTTACAATTGCGAAGAGAAAAAATAGAGTTGCTAAACTATTTAACCGAAAAATATAAGGAATTCGGCTTGGATAACTTAGATAAAATTTCGGATTTATTGGTCAAATCGCGAATTAAAAAGGAGGACAAAGAGTTAATTGATGATGTGTTCAAGTCAAAAGATCCTCTGTTATATGTGGATGTATTATATCAAGTACAGATGGCTACGGCCCAGTTGGATACGATTAAAAAGTCGAGCGATAAAGCTGTAAAGGTCGTTCAAGATGTTCGTTCCTTTATTAAAGGCGAAGCTTCACAAAATATTAAACGAAAATTTAACCTGAGGGAAAATATTTCAACAGTATTGGGGGTCTTTAATTATGAATTGCGCCAAAACGTAGACTTGAATTTTGAGGTTGACCCTACCATAGAGATGGAAGGATATGATGTGAAACTTTTTCAATTATGGTCTAACCTCATAAAAAATGCTTTCGAAGCAATGGATGACCAAGAAGAAAAGTATATTGGTATTCACTCTGCAGTCGATGGAAACAAGATTAAATTAACTTTCGAGAATAATGGACCGATGATTCCTCAGGAGGTTCAAGAAAATATGTTTAAAAAATTCTATACAACTAAAGCAAAGAAAAGTGGTTCAGGGTTAGGCTTAAACATTGTTAAGAATATTTTAATTGATCATAACGCTAGTATAGAAGTTTTTTCGGATGATAAGGTAACAAAATTTATTGTTACTTTTGGATGAAATGGAAGAGCTAAAATATGCTGTAGTTTGTGTTGATGATGACCCGTATATCTTGCAGATGCTTGGTTTTCAGTTGACAAAAATTGTAAATCAAAAATTTACATTAATAGAGTATTTTACCGATCCTAAAATTGCCTTAGCGAGTATCGATGAGCTAATAGGAGAAAAAATTGACATCATTTTCATAGTGGTAGATTATCAAATGCCCAAAATGACTGGAGCAGAATTTGTTAGATCGGTTAAATCTCGGCACCCTGATTTAAAATGTGTCATGCTATCTGGTCAAGCCAACAGAATTTCCGTTGAAGAACTTCAAAAAGATCAGTTGTTAGAAACTTTTATAGGTAAACCTTGGGATGAAGAAGTTTTATTTAACACACTTCGTCCAATATTAGCGGAGCATTCTTAACCTTGCCTCGTGAAATCGACTATTCTATTTTTTCTTATTTCTGTTTCCAAATTAGCCTTTTCTCAAAAAGAAATAAATGATAGTGTTTGCTTCTATGTAAGAAACAATATATCTGTTAACGATGAAGAGCCCTGGCAGATTGTTTTTTCTGATTCATGTAAAATGCAAAAATTCAACTTCCAAATATTCAACAGATGGGGTACCATTCTTTTTGAAGCAAAAAGTATCGAAGAAGCTAATTCGTTTAATCCTCAGAAAAACTCAAAAAACACATTTGAAACAGGAACCTATTATTGGAAAGTAACTTATTCAATTATAGGGAACAGAAAAGAATTAAATCAGGAAGGTTTTTTGTATATAATTCGCTAGAATCAACCCTTTTTTTTGAATAAGGCCTTCCCAACATTCAATTATATCTTATTGAGTAAAAACTCACAAATAACCCTCAATCTTATTATTTTCATAAATATGATTGTTATAAAAACTAGAATCGCTAAATCAGGTTATTCTGAGGTGCGTATGCGATTTGGAAGTATTTCATTTGGGGAACGAGTTTAACTATTAACTTTGCCTTATGAAAACCATTTTAGTTTTGGGTGCAGGTTTATCCTCATCCTCTCTTATTCGCTACTTATTGAGCAATGCAGCAACCTACAATTGGAAAATTCAAGTAGTTGATCAGAACATCGAACAAGTAAAGAAAAGAATTAATGGACATCCCCAGGCAGAAGCGCTTACATTCGATGCTTTAAATCCTATTGAAAGAAGACCAAGAATAGAAAAGGCAGATTTAGTCATTTCTATGTTGCCAGCTCGATTTCACGTTGAAGTTGCCAAAGATTGTATTGATTTACGTGTTCACTTGATAACCCCTTCATACATTTCTAAAGAAATGCGCGATTTACATGAGAAAGCAAAAAAAGCCGGAGTCATTATCATGAATGAAATAGGTGTCGATCCTGGAATTGATCATATGAGCGCCATGAAAATCATAGATCATATAAACGAACTGGGTGGTGAAGTCACAAGTTTTAAATCTTTTTGTGGAGGTTTAATTGCTCCTGATTCAGACAATAATCCTTGGCATTATAAATTTACCTGGAATCCAAGAAATGTTGTTTTGGCAGGGCAGGGAGGAGCGGCGTCTTTTATTCACAATGGTGAATATAAATTTATTCCATACAATAGACTCTTTGATCGACTTGACAGAATTGAAGTACCTGGTTATGGTAAATTTGAAGGATATCCAAATCGCGATTCGTTATCATATAGAGAAACATACGGATTGGAAGAAATTCCTACCTTGTATAGAGGGACGCTCAGAAGACCCAATTATTGCAAAGGTTTTCACGTTTTTGCAGAGTTAGGAATGACGGACGATAGTTATAAAATGTATCAATCCGAAAAGTTAACACCACGGGCTTTTTTAAATGCTTTTCTTCCGTACAGGAAAGGAATATCAGTTGAAGAGAAATTTAAAATATTCCTTCGAGAAGATAGAATGTATCTGTATGATCAATTTGAATGGTTGGGAATTTTTGAAAAAGACGAAACGTTTGGGTTTCCAAGTGCAAGTCCAGCGCAATTATTGGAGAAATTGTTAGTCCGAAAAATGAGTTTAGATGACAATGATAAAGACATGTTGGTCATGTATCACGAGTTTGAGTATTCTTTAAATGGAATGAATAAGCGAGTTACTTCTTCTATGATTAATATTGGCGAAGATCAATTATATACTGCGATGTCGAACACAGTTGGCTTACCAGTTGGTATTTGTGCAAAAATGATTCTTACTGAAAAATTGAGTGATAAAGGAGTAACTTTGCCTGTTAACAAGGAAGTTTACGAACCAATTCTTGAGGAATTGAAAACGTTTAATATTAACTTTGAAGAAAACGAATATTTAATAGAAGCATAGATGGAGAATAATCAAAATGAAATGAATATTGAGTTGTCAGAAGAGTTGGCAACAGGCGTATACTCGAACTTAGCCATAATTACGCACTCACCCGCAGAATTTGTTTGTGATTTTGTACAAATTATGCCGGGAATGCCAAAAGGAAAAGTAAGGTCGCGTGTTATAATGACACCACAAAATGCCAAGCGATTTCTTCAAGCTTTAGCTGACAATGTAAATAAATATGAACAAAATTTCGGAGCGATAGAAGATCCTAACTCAGGTGACGGATATCCTCCTATGAATTTTGGCACGCCTAGTACTATGGCATAAACCCTGATGCTTTCTATTTGTATTCCTATTTTTAACTCGGATGCAAGCGCATTGGTTTCTGAATTGCTCAACCAAATGGATGAGTCCAATGAGGAAGTCGAGTTAATCGTAATTGACGATTCTTCAGATAGCTATCATTGGAATTCTGCGCACATAAATCACCCGCGATTTACACATATCTCTTTGTCAACGAATATAGGCAGATCAAGGATTCGAAACTATTTTTTAACAGTTGCAAAGTTTCCCTATTTGCTTTATATTGACGGTGATTCAACAGTTTGTGACAAGAACTTTCTGCGCATGTATCTCGATAAATTGAAAGTGTCTAACGTTGAGGTAATGTGTGGTGCAAGTATCTATCAAAAAGAAAGACCCTCAAGTGATTATTATTTACGCTGGAAATATAGTAAGTTGAGAGAAAGTCATTCTGCCACCTATCGTCTGTCTAATCAAGTGGGTTTTAAGACAAATAATTTTTTAATTAAACGAAGTGTTCTCGAAAAAATTCCTTTTGAAGAAAAGTTGATAGGCTATGGCCATGAGGATACGCTCTTTGGATTTCAATTAGCGAAATTTAAGGTCAATGTTGAGCATATAGAGAATCCAGTATTGAACAAAACATTGGACTCGAATAAGGCCTTTCTAATTAAAACGGTTAATGCAGTTAAAAATCTTACCCAAATACTTGAATTTGTTGATAATGATCAGCAGTTTATAACGCAAAATCGACTTATAAAAACTTATTTTTCATTGAAAGAAAAAAGACTTCTCAAGACGGTGCATGCCATCCTTTGGGTAATCAACCCCTTGAATAATTGGCTTTTATCTAGAGGTATTTTCATACTTCCAATGTTTGACTTATTTAAATTAAAACAGTTGATTTTTGAAATGAATCAATTGAATGCACGCTGAAGAATTTCAATCAATTTCGACTTTTCATTCTCCCAATTTTCAATTTTTGCTCCTGATTGCGCGTTTTCTTTGTACTTTTTAATCAGGGGATAATTTCCTGATAAGTTCTTAAGTTCAGAAACTAATGTCTCTTCATTAAGTTGTTCGAGTACAGTGCCACATTCATATGTTTTTACAATACGTGATACCTCTTTCAAATCTGTGCATAGTATAGGAATGTTTGCTTGTAGGTAATCAAATATTTTATTGGGAAGGGAATACATATAGTTCATTCCTAAAGGTTTATCCAACGAAAGTCCTAGGTCCGAAACTTCGGTATATTTCATCATTTCTTGGTAAGGTATACGGGGTATAAAAATTACCTGTTTTTCCAACTTGTTTTCTCGAGTAAGATCTTTGGCTTTTTGTATTACATCACCACTTCCAACAATTAAAAGAACTAAATTCTCTAATTTTCTAAGCGCAAGAATAACTTCCTCAACCCCTCTCCCTATGTTAAGGCCACTACCCTGAATGATAATTATGAATTTATCCTCGGGTAAGCCTAATTCTTTACGTGTACACTTCTGAAAGGTGTATGCATATGGAACGTTGCGAACAACTGTTGGCAATATGCCATACTTCTCTTTAAACACCAATGCAATTGAATGATTAACTGTTGTCATGTACTTCAATTTTGGTAAGATCATCTTCTCAATGCTTAACCAAATATTCCGGATGCGAGGCCTTTCTATTAGTTCAGGAACTTCGGTAAATAACTCATGGCTGTCGTACACTAGCGGGATTCTTTTAAGTCGAGCAATAAGGTATGCGGGTAATAAGGTGTCTAGGTCATTCGCTAGGATTCCGTCAACTTTTCTGAAAAGTAGAATAAAAAATAGCCTGAGAGAAAGTGAAGCATAAAATAAAGGCCCTTTATCCACTAGTGTCGAGATTCTTCTCGTTTGATAAGTCCTTTCAAATAAAGTCGTACTGTCTTTTTTTATTCGTCCGACTAAAATAAGTTTATGGCCGAGCGAATAAAGTTCGCTGCACGTTCTCGCGACTCTATTATCTGTGGTTAGATCAGACGAAACTAGTACATAGATTATCTTATTTCTCATCTTTGCTTCGAAGTTAAACAATTAACGAGCTAAATAACGATCATTTACACTGAGTGCTTATATTTTTTTTCAAAAACACTTTGTGATAAAAAAAACTTTCGTATTTTTGCAATCCCAAAACTGATTTTTGGGTGAATATTGCGTTCTTTTTTTAATGATCCAACATTTTTGCCGATGTAGCTCAGTTGGCCAGAGCAGCTGATTTGTAATCAGCTGGTCGGGGGTTCGAATCCCTCCATCGGCTCCAAAAGTTGGGGATGTCGCATAGTGGCTATTGCAGCAGACTGTAAATCTGTCACCGTTTGGTATCGTTGGTTCGAGTCCATCCATCCCCACTAGGCACCGTATTTAAGCGGGAGTAGCTCAGTTGGTAGAGCGTCAGCCTTCCAAGCTGAACGTCGCGAGTTCGAATCTCGTCTCCCGCTCAAAAATACTTAGGCCGGTGTAGCTCAGGGGTAGAGCGCTTCCTTGGTAAGGAAGAGGTCACGAGTTCAATTCTCGTCATTGGCTCAAGGAAAATGCATTTCGTTAGTCACTTATGTGGTGGCTGCGAATTTTTTAGTAAAGTAAATTATTAACTAAGTAACAAATAAGTAAAATGGCTAAGGAAAATTTTGACCGCTCCAAACCGCACGTGAACATTGGTACTATTGGCCACGTTGACCACGGTAAAACAACTTTAACAGCTGCGATTACATCAGTATTATCTAAGAAAGGTTTTGCTGAGGTTCGTGACTTTTCTTCAATTGACAATGCGCCAGAAGAGAAAGAAAGAGGTATCACAATTAATACTTCACACGTTGAGTATCAAACTGACAACCGTCACTACGCACACGTTGACTGTCCAGGTCACGCGGATTACGTAAAGAACATGGTTACGGGTGCTGCTCAGATGGACGGTGCAATTTTGGTTGTTGCTGCAACTGATGGTCCAATGCCACAAACTCGTGAGCATATCCTATTAGGACGTCAAGTTGGTGTTCCAAGAATCGTTGTATTCATGAATAAAGTGGATATGGTAGACGATCCAGAATTATTGGAACTAGTAGAAATGGAGATTCGTGAATTGTTGTCTTTCTATCAATATGATGGTGACAACGCACCAGTTATTCAGGGTTCTGCTTTAGGCGCCTTGAATGGTGAAGATAAGTGGGTTAAAACAGTTGAAGAATTAATGGCAGCTGTAGATACCTACATTGAACTTCCTCCAAGAGAAATTGACAAACCATTCTTGATGCCGGTGGAAGATGTATTTACGATTACAGGTCGTGGTACAGTTGCAACTGGTCGTATCGAAACAGGAGTTATCAATTCAGGTGAGCCTGTTGAAATCCTTGGAATGGGTGAAACTAAATTGACTTCTACTGTAACTGGAGTTGAGATGTTCAGAAAAATCCTAGACAGAGGTGAAGCAGGAGATAACGTAGGTTTATTGTTGAGAGGTATTGAGAAAACTCAAATTAAAAGAGGAATGGTTATTTGTAAGCCAGGTTCAACAACTCCACACATTGAATTTAAAGCTGAAATTTATGTATTGAAGAAAGAAGAAGGTGGTCGTCACACTCCTTTCCAAAATAAATACCGTCCGCAATTTTATTTCCGTACAACAGACGTAACAGGTGAGATCCACTTAGAGGCTGGTCGTGAAATGGTAATGCCAGGTGATAACGTAACAATTACAGTTAAGTTAATCGTTCCTGTAGCGATGGATAAAGGTCTACGTTTTGCTATCCGTGAAGGTGGTAGAACTGTTGGTGCTGGTCAGGTTACTGAAATCTTGAAATAAGAGATATAATCAAAGTTTAACTAAGGGGAGTTTTTACGAACTCCCCTTTTTAAACGGGTGTAGCTCAGCTGGTAGAGTAGTGGTCTCCAAAACCATTGGTCGTGGGTTCGAATCCTACCGCCCGTGCACATTAAAATAGAAAAAGTGGTTTCAAAAATTAGAACATACTTCAAAGAAACATACGACGAGTTGCTTCACAATGTGACGTGGCCGACTTGGTTGGAGTTACAAAATAATACGATATTGGTAGTTATTGCTTCGGTATTGTTGTCCTTGATTATCTTTGCTATGGACTACGTAGTGGGAATCAATAAAGAAGGGTTTTGGGATGGAGTAATTGGTTGGATTTACAACAAACTATAAACGGTACACATGGCAGAGATTGTTAAAAAGTGGTATGTAGTACGTGCCGTAAGTGGCAAGGAAAAAAAGGTAAAAGAATATCTTGAATTAGAAATTGCGCGCGCTAAGCTCAACGATTTTGTTAGTCAGGTATTAATTCCAACAGAAAAAGTTTTCAAAATCCAAAATGGTAAAAAGTTTAACAAGGAGAAAGTTTATCTTCCAGGTTATGTAATCATTGAAGCGGCACTAGTTGGTGAGGTAACACACGTAATTAAAAGTATTCCAAATGTTATTGGATTCCTCGGTACTGAAAAAGGAGGTGAGCCAGTACCAATGCGTTTGGCAGAAGTAAATAGAATTTTGGGTAAAGTGGATGAACTTGCCGAATCTGAAGAAGAAATCAAAATACCTTTTGTGGTTGGAGAATCAGTTAAAGTGATCGATGGACCATTTAATAATTTCAGTGGAGTGATTGATGAAATAAACGAAGAGAAGAAAAAATTGAAAGTAATGGTAAAAATCTTCGGAAGAAAGAATCTTTTGGAGCTTAGCTACATGCAAGTTGAAAAAGAAGGATAAATTGTATTAACCGTAGGAGTGGGCCTGATGATAAAAGCTTCCCGTCAAAATGCCCATGTTTGACTACATAAATTGAATATATATGGCTAAAGAAGTAGCAGCACTGATCAAATTGCAGATCAAAGGTGGAGCTGCCAACCCATCGCCGCCCATAGGCCCTGCATTAGGAGCTAAAGGGGTGAACATCATGGAGTTCTGTAAGCAGTTCAACGCTAGGACGCAAGATAAAATGGGAAAGGTAGTTCCAGTAGTGATTACCGTTTACGGTGATAAATCATTTGATTTCGTATTAAAAACTCCGCCAGCAGCAGTTCAAATTGTTGAACACACAAAAATTAAGAAAGGATCTTCAGAACCTAATCGTGTTAAAGTTGGAACCATTACATGGGACCAAGTGCGTGCGATTGCAGAAGATAAGCTTCCAGATCTTAATTGTTTCACTGTAGATTCAGCTATGAAAATGGTTGCAGGAACTGCGAGAAGTATGGGAGTTAATGTTAAAGGTGGTGAGGCACCGAAATCCAAATAATTAGTAGTATGAAAAGAGTTTCTAAAAAAAGAAAAGAGATTTTGGCAAAATTTGATTTGTCAAAGGCTTACACTCTGTCAGACGCGTGTGATTTGGTGAAGGGTATCTCCACTTCTAAATTTGACGCCTCTGTTGATATCGCAGTGCGATTGGGAGTTGATCCAAGAAAAGCTAACCAAATGGTTCGTGGTACAGTTGCTTTACCTCACGGAACTGGTAAGGATGTAAAAGTACTTGTACTTTGTACACCTGACAAAGAAGCTGAAGCAAAGCAGGCGGGTGCAGATTATGTGGGTCTTGATGATTTTATTGACAAAATCAAAGGAGGTTGGACAGACATTGACGTAATCATCACAATGCCTTCAGTTATGGGTAAGGTAGGAGCCTTAGGTCGAATTTTAGGACCGAGAGGATTAATGCCAAACCCCAAAACAGGAACAGTAACCATGGAAATTGGCAAAGCTGTAGAAGAAGTGAAAGCCGGAAAAATTGACTTTAAAGTTGATAAATACGGTATTATTCATTCTTCAGTTGGAAAGGTAAGTTTTGAAGGAGGAAAAATTCGTGAAAATGCAAATGAATTGATTCAAACATTGATAAAACTTAAACCTTCCGCGGCCAAAGGAACCTACATTAAGAGCATTTATTTAAGCTCAACGATGAGTCCAGGTATTCAAATTGACACAAAGTCTGTTAATGCTTAAAACTTAGTGAAATGACAAGAGAAGAAAAAGCAAAATACATTGACAACTTGGCAGCTGAATTACAAGCGTCAACAGTTGTTTATTTAACAGACACTGCAGATTTAACAGTTGAATCGGTGAATACATTGCGAAGGAGATGTTTTCAAGCAAACATCAAAATGCGCGTTGTTAAAAATGCACTGCTTCAAAAAGCGATGAACAAAGTAGAAGGAAAAGATTACAGTGGACTTTCGGGTGTGCTCAAGGGATCTACCTCTATAATGTTTTCAGAGGTGGCAAATGCACCGGCAAAATTAATTCAGGATTTTCGTAAGAAAAGTGCGAAGCCTTTATTAAAAGGAGCATACATTGATGAAGCAATATTTGTTGGTGATAATCAACTTGTAGTTCTTGAAGCGTTGAAAAGCAAAGAAGAACTCGTTGGAGAAATCATCGGCTTGTTACAAAGTCCTGCGAAAAATGTGTTGTCTGGTCTTACAGGTGCTGGAAGTAAAATAGCTGGCATTCTTAAAACCCTCGAAGATCGAGGATAGTAAATTAATAATTTTTAAACCTTTTTAAATTTAAATAAAATGGCTGATTTAAAGCAAATTGCAGAAACGTTGGTTAACCTAACAGTAAAAGAAGTTAATGAGTTAGCAACAATTTTAAAAGATGAGTATGGTATCGAACCAGCTGCTGCTGCTCCAGTGATGGTTGCAGGTGGAGCTGTTGGTGGTGGCGAAGAAGCTGCTGTTGAAAAAACAGAATTCGATGTTATCCTTAAAGCAGGTGGAGCTAATAAGCTTGCTGTCGTTAAGTTAGTTAAAGAACTTACAGGAAACGGATTAAAAGAGTCTAAAGATTTAGTTGATGCGGCACCTTCTACATTGAAAGAGGGAGTTTCAAAAGACGAAGCTGAAGGACTTAAAAAGTCTCTAGAAGAGGCTGGAGCTGAAGTTGAGATTAAGTAATAATCGTCTTCATACACAGGAGAGGCACCGTTTCAATACGGGTGCCTTCTCCTGTTTTTAAGCATTTGTAAATTCCGTATTGAAGTAACTAAAAAATTAAAGCCTTGGCAACATCAAATAATTCAACCAGAATTAATTTTGCTTCAAGCAAAAACCAATTTGATTATCCAGATTTCTTGGAAATTCAATTAAAATCTTTTCAAGAGTTTTTTCAATTAGAAACCACTCCTGAAAATAGAAATAGTGAAGGACTTTTTAAAGTATTCGCTGAAAACTTTCCAATAACTGATACACGAAATCAATTCGTACTCGAGTTCTTGGATTACTTTATTGATCCACCACGATATACCATCGAAGAGTGTATCGAAAGAGGGTTGACATATTCAGTTCCCCTCAAGGCAAAATTGAAATTGTATTGTACTGATCCTGAACATGAGGATTTCGAGACTATCGTTCAAGATGTCTATCTAGGTACAATTCCTTATATGACTCCGAAAGGATCTTTTGTGGTGAATGGAGCGGAACGTGTTATTGTTTCTCAGCTTCACCGTTCACCAGGTGTTTTCTTCGGTCAAAGCAGACACGCAAATGGTACGAAGTTGTACTCCGCGAGAATTATTCCGTTCAAAGGTTCTTGGATTGAATTCGCAACAGATATAAATAATATCATGTATGCATACATCGACCGGAAGAAAAAATTACCAGTTACCACACTCTTTAGAGCAATTGGCTATGAAACAGACCGTGACATATTGGAAATATTTGGTTTAGCTGATGAGGTTAAAATCAACAAGGCAAACATGAAAAAACTTGTTGGGAGAAGACTAGCGGCCAGAGTGTTGAAGACATGGATTGAGGATTTCGTCGATGAAGATACGGGAGAAGTAGTTTCAATTGAGCGTAACGAAGTTATTCTAGACCGTGAATTATTGATTGGAGAAGAACATTTGGATTCCATATTGGATTCCGGAGCCAAATCTGTAATTCTTCACAAAGAAGACGCCAACTCAACTGATTACACAATCATTTACAACACCCTTCAGAAGGATATTTCAAATTCTGAAAAAGAGGCTGTAGAGCACATTTATCGTCAACTTCGTAATGCGGATCCACCAGATTATGAGACGGCTAAAGGTGTTTTTGAAAAATTATTTTTCTCTGATGCACGTTATGACCTAGGTGAGGTTGGACGCTATAGATTAAATAAGAAATTGGGGTTAAGTGGTAGTGAAGAATCTCGTGTTTTAACTAAAGAGGACATCATTAATATTATTAAATACCTGATTGAGTTAATTAACTCTAAAGCAGACATCGATGATATTGACCATTTATCGAATCGTCGTGTAAGAACAGTGGGCGAGCAATTGTATGCTCAATTTGGTGTTGGGTTAGCTAGAATGGCTAGAACAATAAGAGAGCGTATGAATGTTCGAGACAATGAGGTGTTTACTCCAATTGACTTGATTAATGCTAAAACGCTTTCTTCTGTAATAAATTCATTTTTTGGAACAAATCAGCTTTCTCAGTTTATGGATCAAACAAATCCATTATCTGAGGTTACACACAAGAGAAGATTATCTGCTCTAGGGCCAGGCGGTTTATCTCGAGAAAGAGCAGGATTTGAGGTTCGTGACGTTCATTACACGCATTACGGTCGTTTGTGTACAATAGAAACTCCGGAAGGACCGAACATCGGATTGATTTCGTCACTCTGTGTGTTCGCTAAGGTGAATAAATTAGGTTTTATTGAAACTCCTTATCGAAAAGTTGACAACGGGAAAGTGGTACTATCTGAACAACCAATTTATTTGGCTGCTGAAGAAGAAGATGCAAAAATGATTGCGCAAGCTAATGCTAAAGTAGACGAGAAAGGACAGTTCTTGTCTGACTTGGTTAAGGCAAGATACGAAGGGGATTTCCCTGTCGTGGGACCAAAAGATATTAACTTGATGGATGTTGGGGCAAATCAAATTGCTTCAATTGCAGCATCTTCTATACCTTTCTTAGAACATGACGATGCAAACCGTGCTTTAATGGGATCAAACATGCAACGTCAGGCTGTTCCATTACTAAAACCGAATTCTCCTATCGTGGGTACGGGAATTGAACAGTTAGTTGCACGCGATTCTAGGGTATTAATTAATTCTGAAGGTTCTGGTATTGTTGAATATGTCGATGCAAACGAAATTGTAATTCGTTACGATTGGAATGCGGATGACAAACTTGTTAGTTTCGATTCTGAAGTTAAAACATATTCACTTACTAAATTTACCAAGACCAACCAAAGTACATGTATTAATCTAAAGCCGATAGTACAAAAAGGTGATAGAGTGTCTTATGGTCAAGTATTGTGCGAGGGGTATGCTACACAAGATGGTGAGTTGGCTTTGGGTCAAAACCTTAAAGTTGCATTTATGCCTTGGAAAGGTTACAATTTTGAAGATGCTATTGTTATTTCTGAAAAAGTAGTGAGAGATGATATTTTTACCTCGATTCACATAGATGAATACTCACTAGAAGTAAGAGATACGAAAAGAGGTATGGAAGAGTTAACCTCTGACATTCCGAATGTTAGCGAAGACGCTACCAGAGATCTTGATGATAATGGGTTAATTCGTATTGGAGCAGAAATTAAAGAAGGAGATATTCTAATTGGTAAAATCACACCAAAAGGAGAAACAGATCCTTCACCTGAAGAGAAATTATTACGAGCGATTTTTGGTGATAAGGCAGGCGATGTGAAGGATGCATCTTTAAAAGCTGGCCCATCACTTCGTGGTGTTGTCATTGATAAAAAATTGTTCTCAAGAGCGATTAAAGATAGAAAATCAAAATCTCAAGACAAACCAGTCCTTGAGACCTTAGACGCTGAATATCACAAGGATTTTGCTGATTTGAAAGAGAAATTAGTAGAAAAATTGATGGTAATTCTCGGTGAACATAAGTCCTCAGGGGTTTATAATAACTTCAAAGAAGAATTAATTAAAAAAGGCACAAAATTCAATAACAAGGCTTTATTTGCCTTAGATTACACTATTGTGAACCCATTGAATTGGACTGCAGATGAAACTGTTAATCAGTTAATCAGTCGAGTCATTCACAATTTTAGTATCAAAGCAAATGATTTATTGGGTAATTACAAACGTCGTAAGTTCCATATTTCAGTTGGTGATGAGCTTCCTGCGGGCATCGTAAAACTTGCTAAAGTATATGTTGCCAAGAAAAGAAAACTCAAAGTAGGAGATAAGATGGCAGGTCGCCACGGTAACAAGGGAATCGTTGCCAATATTGTTCGTCAAGAAGACATGCCATTCCTTGAGGATGGAACACCGGTTGACATTGTGTTAAATCCACTAGGGGTACCTTCTCGTATGAACCTTGGTCAGATTTACGAAACCGTATTGGGATGGGCAGGTCAAAAACTTGGGGTTAAGTTTGCAACTCCAATTTTCGATGGAGCAACTCCTGCAGAAATCAATGATTGGACGGATAAAGCCGGTGTGCCAAGATCAGGTAAAACGTATTTATATGACGGCGGAACTGGGGAAAGATTCCATCAAACTGCGACTGTAGGTGTCATTTACATGTTGAAGTTATCACACATGGTAGATGATAAAATGCATGCGCGTTCTATTGGCCCATACTCACTTATTACGCAACAACCACTTGGTGGTAAGGCACAATTCGGTGGCCAAAGATTTGGAGAAATGGAGGTTTGGGCACTTGAAGCATTTGGTGCTTCAAACATTCTTCAAGAAATCTTGACAGTTAAATCAGATGACGTAATGGGTAGAGCAAAAGCTTACGAAGCAATTGTGAAAGGTGATAATATCCCTGAACCTGGAATTCCAGAGTCTTTTAATGTACTCTTACATGAACTACGTGGATTATGTCTTAACGTGTCAATGGATTAATATTTAGTAAAAACGAAAACATTCATATAAAATGGCTTTCAAAAAAGAAACACCAAAAAAACAAAGTAGCTTCAATAAAATTACTATTTCACTAGCCTCGCCTGAGGTTATTCTTGAGCAATCGAGTGGGGAGGTATTGAAGCCTGAAACAATTAATTATAGAACTTACAAACCGGAAAGAGATGGTTTGTTCTGTGAACGTATTTTTGGACCTGTAAAGGACTACGAATGCCACTGTGGAAAATACAAACGAATTCGATATAAAGGAATTGTTTGCGATCGTTGTGGTGTAGAGGTAACAGAGAAGAAAGTGCGTAGAGAACGTATGGGACACATTTCATTGGTGGTTCCTGTTGCTCATATTTGGTATTTCAGATCTCTTCCTAATAAAATTGGGTATTTGTTAGGATTGCCTACAAAAAAATTGGATCAAATTATTTATTACGAGCGATATGTAGTGATTAATGCGGGATCTGCACTTCAAATTGAAGGAGTGAACTTAAAGAAAATGGACTTTTTGACGGAAGAAGAATATCTTGATATTATTGATAATCCGCTGTTAAAAGATAACCATTACCTGGAAGATTCTGATCCTAATAAATTTGTTGCCAAAATGGGTGCAGAAGCACTTCATGATTTGTTGAAAGATTTAAATTTAGAGAATCTTTCCTACGAATTAAGAGGACAAGCGGAAAATGAGACTTCAGTTCAACGTAAAAATGAAGCGTTAAAAAGACTTCAAGTAGTTGAAGCAATGCGTGAGTCTCAGACGAGAATAGATAACCGTCCGGAATGGATGATTGTTAAAGTAGTTCCAGTAATTCCACCGGAATTACGTCCATTAGTTCCGCTTGATGGCGGTAGATTTGCAACGTCAGATTTAAATGATCTTTACAGAAGAGTAATAATCCGAAACAACCGGTTAAAGCGTCTTATCGAAATCAAAGCCCCTGAGGTTATTTTGCGTAACGAAAAAAGAATGTTGCAAGAGGCCGTGGATTCTTTATTTGATAATTCGAGAAAATCTAGTGCGGTTAAAACCGAGTCTAACAGAGCCCTGAAGTCTTTATCAGACTCATTAAAAGGTAAGCAAGGTCGTTTCCGTCAGAACCTTTTGGGTAAGCGTGTGGATTATTCGGCACGTTCCGTAATTGTCGTTGGTCCTGATTTAAAATTACACGAGTGTGGTCTTCCTAAAGATATGGCAGCCGAACTTTACAAACCTTTCATTATTCGTAAAATGATAGAGAGGGGAATTGTTAAAACGGTGAAATCTGCAAAGAAAATTGTTGATAGAAAAGAACCAGTTGTTTGGGATATCCTAGAAAACGTATTGAAAGGCCATCCGGTTCTTTTAAATAGGGCTCCGACGCTTCACAGATTGGGTATACAGGCATTTCAACCAAAGTTAATAGAAGGGAAAGCGATACGTTTACATCCATTGGTAACAACAGCATTTAATGCGGACTTTGATGGTGACCAAATGGCTGTGCATTTGCCACTTGGTAATGCAGCTATATTGGAGGCCCAGATGTTGATGCTTGCTTCGCACAATATTCTGAATCCAGCAAATGGTGCGCCAATTGCTGTTCCTTCTCAGGATATGGTTTTAGGTTTGTATTACATCACAAAAGGGAAAAAATCTACCGATTCTGAAAAAGTTAAAGGAGAAGGAAGTATTTTCTATTCACCATCTGAGGTTATAATTGCATATAATGAAGGCAAACTTGATTTACATGCGCACATTAAAGTGAAAACGTATGATTTGAATCATATTGGCGAGCCCGAATTAAAGTTGGTAGAAACAACATGTGGCCGTGTACTTTTTAATGAGAAAGTTCCGCGAAAGGTTGGATTTATCAATGATGTGATGACTAAGAAAGCGCTTCGAGACATTATTGGTGAAGTATTAAAGATTTGTGGAACATCTAAAACGGCACAATTCCTTGATGATATTAAAACTTTAGGTTATGAGATGGCGTTTAGAGGAGGATTGTCTTTCAACTTAGATGACATTATTATTCCAAAAGAAAAAGAAGAATTGGTGTTGAAAGCAGAAAATGACGTAAAAGATGTCATGTTGAATTATAACATGGGGCTTATTACGAACAATGAGCGTTACAACCAAATTATTGATATTTGGACACATACGAATTCACGATTAACTCACACGTTGATGGAGCAATTGAAAAATGATAAGCAAGGTTTCAATTCCATTTACATGATGTTCGATTCTGGAGCACGTGGTTCTAAAGAACAAATTAGACAGCTCTCCGGAATGCGTGGTTTGATGGCCAAGCCGCAAAAATCTGGAGCATCTGTTCAAGAAATTATCGAAAATCCAATTTTATCTAACTTTAAAGAAGGGCTTTCGATTCTAGAGTATTTTATTTCAACGCACGGAGCCCGTAAAGGACTTGCTGATACTGCATTGAAAACGGCAGATGCTGGTTACTTAACACGTCGTTTAGTAGACGTTGCTCAAGATGTGGTGATCAATTCAAATGACTGTGGTACGCTTCGTGGTATTGTAGCAACAGCGCTTAAGAAAAGTGATGAAATCGTTGAGCCTTTGTACGATCGTATACTAGGTAGAACATCTGTACACGACGTATATTATCCGGAATCTGATAATCTAATCGTGGCTTCGGGTGAATTGATTTCTGAGGATGTTGCTAAAGAAATTGAAAAAGCTGGGATTGAAGAGGTTGAAATTCGTTCAGTATTGACATGTGAAATGAGAAGAGGAGTTTGTTCAAAATGTTATGGTAGAAACCTTTCAAATCACAGATTAGCACAAATAGGAGATTCTGTTGGTGTTATCGCAGCTCAGTCAATTGGCGAACCAGGAACACAGTTAACACTTCGTACATTCCACGTCGGTGGTACAGCATCTAATATTGCTGATATTTCTGACATGAAGGCTAAAGCTAATGGAAAATTAGAAATAGATGAATTAAGAACCATCGAGCGTAAGAATTCTGATGGATCTATGAAGACTATCGTAGTTGGACGTTCGGCTGAATTGAAAATTACCGACGAAAAAACGGGCGTGGTGGTAATGAATGCAAATGTTCCTTATGGCTCCGAATTGTTGGTTACATCGAATTCTAAAATAAAAAAAGGAGACGTAATTTGTAAATGGGACCCGTACAATGCCTTAATCGTCTCTGAAGTCGCAGGTAAAGTTGTTTTTGAAAGTATTCAAGAGAACATTACTTATCGTGAGGAAATTGATGAGCAAACTGGATTTACGGAAAAGGTAATTATCGAGTCACGTGATAAGAGAAAATCTCCAGCAATTCATATTATCGACGCAAAAACGAAAGAAGTGTTACGCGAGTATTCACTTCCAGTAAATGCACATATTTCTGTAAATGAAGGAGATAAAATCGAGGCAGGTGAAACCTTGGTTAAAATCCCAAGAATGGCAGGTAAAACAGGAGATATAACCGGAGGTCTTCCGCGTGTGACAGAATTATTTGAAGCAAGAAATCCTTCAAACCCTGCTGTTGTATCTGAAATTGATGGAACTGCTACATTTGGTGTAATAAAAAGAGGTAACAGAGAGATTAAAATTACTTCGAAACTCGGCGAAGTTAAGTCTTATTTAGTGCCATTATCTAAACATATTTTGGTGCAACAAAATGATTTTGTTCGAGCGGGTCAACCACTTTCTGATGGTGCAATTACACCTAATGATATTTTAAATATCGAAGGTCCTACAAAAGTTCAAGAATATATTGTAAATGAAATTCAAGAAGTTTACCGATTACAAGGTGTAAAAATCAACGATAAACATTTTGAGGTAATTGTTAGACAGATGATGTTGAAGGCTGAGATTATTGAAGCTGGTGATACAATGTTCTTAGAAGGACAGTCAGTACATAAAGCGGATATTATGGAGGCAAACGATGCATTGTATGGTATGATGTTTATCAAAGATGCCGGTGATTCAGATGAATTGAAAAAAGGTCAGTTGGTAACTGTTCGAAGGTTACGTGACGAGAACTCTAAGTTGAAGAGAGAGGATAAAAAGTTAGTTGAAGCAAGAGAGGCAATGCCTGCAACATCTACTCCACTTCTTCAAGGAATCACTCGAGCATCCTTACAGACACAGTCCTTTATTTCGGCTGCTTCCTTCCAGGAAACGACAAAGGTACTTAACGAAGCTGCTATTTCAGGAAAAGAGGATCATCTTCTTGGATTGAAAGAAAACGTAATTGTTGGACATCTGATTCCTGCTGGTACAGGAGTCCGTAAGTTTCAAAAAATGATTGTGGCTTCACAAGAGAAATACGATGAAATGTTAGAAAACGCATAATCATCATTAATTTTTAAAGAAAAGGATGGTTTCGGCCATCCTTTTTTGTTTTTGCATTTTTTCTTTACTTATTTTTATAAAAAATCTATGAGATGCTAGCGCCTTTTAATTTACAAAAATGGATTGATGAAAATAGGGATTTATTGAAACCTCCTGTTGGAAATAAAAATCTTTACCGAGAAGCGGGAGATTTTATTGTTATGGTTGTTGGAGGCCCTAATGCTCGTAAGGACTATCACTATAATGAAAGTGAAGAGTTGTTCTATCAAATTGAAGGAGATATTACAGTACGCATTCAACATGAAGGTCAAGCAAAGGATATTTATATCAAAGAAGGTGAAATGTTTTTATTACCAGGAAATACTCCTCATTCCCCTATTCGAGGAGAAAATACCGTAGGGTTGGTAATAGAAAAAGTGCGTAAAGGCACTGATCTCATTGATGGATTGATGTGGTATTGTGAGAAATGCAACTACCCTTTACAATCGTATCGATTTCCGCTAGAGAATATTGAAAAGGATTTTATCCCGAGGTTTAAAGAGTTTTACACCTCAGAGGAAATGAGAACATGTAAGTCATGCGGTCAAATTATGGAAGCTGACGAGCGTTTTGTGTAGACGATGCAGGTAGTTATTTACTTACGTACGACCACTCGTAAATGTTGTTATTGATAGTTCTCCTCAATTTTAAACGCTTATTTTTTAATTCTCGAATCTCATAGTTTACGGCAAGAGAACCTTCTGCAGATTCAGTCATTGAAATTTGTCCTTGACCCTCTAAGAACAACCATGTTCCGTGACGATGACTAGATTGTATCTGACCAAGTGCATTAACAACCGTTGATTCAGAATAAGTTCCATCTTTTTCAATTGTCAATTTGATCTCAGAATCTAGTGCAATCTCACTATTGTTAAGTGTTTGCTTTTCAAGAATCCATTCGTTTGTAATTCTTGCCTTTCGAGTTAAAAGAGAAAAGCTAGGGCCATCCGCATATTTGTTACATGAACCGAGTACGATAAGCGCCATAGAGAATAATAACAAAGACTTCATTTTTTGAATTTTTTTCAAATGTACTATAAAAAATGGGCTAAGCCAAATTCTAGAACTTTTCGTGTAAATTGAAATAGCCTAGTACAAATACATTAAATTTGTGTTAAACATGATAGCAGATCGACATAAATACACTGCGGTAATTCCTATGGCATGGCCCAATATGACAGCAAGAGCTCCTGAAAAGTTTTTACAATTGCTCAGGAAGCTTGGTATTATGAGAAATATAAATGTTTTGGTAGGTCATGCTGCATTGTTAGTGGTTCAAAAAGATGCATTTATTTATGCAGATTTTGGAAGGTACATTACGCCAAAGGGATTTGGAAGAACGAGAAGTGCCTATACAGATCCAAAACTCACGTTAACTACATTACCAAAATGGTCGGATAATGGTGAATTAATTAATTTAGAAGAGGTTTGTGCAGAATTGGAGAGTATTTCAAAAGCTACCCATGGTGAAGATGCCCTCTATGCTTCAATAATGTATAATGTAGACATTGAAAAGGTTCTTTTATCGATTCGTGATTTTCAATTACAGGGTTTCGTACCGTACAGCGGACTCAAAAAAAAGGAGTCAAATTGTGCACGGTTTGTCACAACCGCAATACTTTCAGGACTTGAGAAAGAATCTCTCATTTTTAAACGTTTTACAAAACCGACAACTATATCACCTACACCTTTTTTTAATGTAGTAGCAGGTAATGCTGATGGTAAATACCTTGTTTGGAAAAATGGAAGTGGAAATTGGTATGCGGATAAACCCAGTATTGCGCGAAAGGATGTGTTGATAAAACTGTCATATTCATTTCGACCCTCAAAAGCAAAGCAATTACCCACGGATGTGAAAGAAGGTCAATTATCAGCACCTATTCGGCCAGAGAATATCCCCAGTAATGCAAATTATTTAGGTGGAATTGGCGAAGGAGCTTGGCATATGCTTGAAAAACTAGACGATGAACACTTAATTAAAAGGAGGTTTTATTCAGACGGACATTTTGAGTACGAAAATATATATGAAGTCGATGTGGAATGGGTCAGAGAATTTGAAAATAATTCGGTTGAAATTACACACGATACTCATTTTTCTTGGATAACTTTGTCCCACAAAGAATGGAATAAAAAAAAGAGATTTTATGCCCGAAACAGTAGACATCGATAATAGAAAAAGACTTTTAGAAGTGCTTGTTTCCGGTTGTGATGAGCGTATTTTCCTGAGACCTGAAACACAAGCAAATAAATACCATTTAAATCCTCTAAATTTCGACGGATTGTTTCATCGTGGTTCTTGTACATGCGGTACATTGACTCCTTTCGGATATGAAGTAGCAACTCATTTTATTAATGAATTTGACCCCAATAATTACGAGGAAATTATTGATAAGCAGACAGTACAACTGAAGCATTTGTTGGACAACGGACAAGATAACTTTGAAGTTTTTTACGGTCCTAGTGGCAGTGACATGATGTACTTACCAATTATTTTCCAAGCCTTACTTCATGGAAATAAGGAAATCATAAATATAGTTTCTTGTCCGGAAGAATTAGGTTCCGGATCTAAAGCTGCTGCCGAAGGATTGTTCTATGCAGAATTCAACCAGTTTGGTAGAAAAATCCCATTGGGCCAAGAAGTAGCTAATGGTATTAAGTCGAAAGTGTTTTACTTGGCTGCACGAGAAGAAACCGGACACATTGCTGACAGAAGTGAAGCAATTCGGAAAATCATTACAGCTCATCCTGATCAACCTATTATAGGAAATTTAGTTTTTGGAAGTAAATCGGGCATTAAAGATGACCTTGAGATAATTGACGAATTTAAGGAGGGGATTATGTGGGTTGTTGATATGTGTCAATTCAGAACTGACCCTGTGTTGATTCACACTTTGTTGGATAAAGGTGTCATGTTAATGGTCACGGGATCAAAATTTTACCAAGCACCTCCTTTCTGCGGTGCACTTTTGGTTCCCAAATCTTGGTCTGAGAAATTTACAGGCAGAGATGCGTCTAGGATAAAAGGGTATGAGAATCTTTTTTCCGCCTACGATTTCCCTTCCAGTTGTAAAGAATTGAGAAGTCAATTACCTAAAGAAATAAATTTGGGTCTACGCATGCGGTGGGAAATTGCCATAGAAGAAATGAAAGCATTTTTAGCATTTCCTTCCGCTGAATCAAATGCATTAATCAGAAGATGGAATCAGGTGGTCACTGGAAGATTGGCTCAAAGTGATTATTTTCAATTGATGCCAAACATGGAATTAACGAATGATAGTATTGTATCCTTCATGGTGTTGGTCGATGGAAAGGCACTTAATAATACTGAATTGAAACAATTGTTTGATTACTTGGTATTAAATGAACACGATGGTCTTAACGGGTTCAAACGTGTATTTCTTGGACAACCAGTTCAATACGGTGAAAAATCGTTTATTCGATTGGCGATAGGTTCTTATTCAATAAGGCGACAGCTTTCCAACAAGAGATTCCTTCCACAAAATGATTTGAAGTTGATTGAAATTATTGAAAAATCAGTTGATACTATTTTCCGATGAATGTATTGAAGGATGAAGCATTGTGGATTACTAAAGAAATCCTTAGTCAGCTTGACACGGATGACACAGCGGTTCTTTTTCAATCATGGAACCAATTAGATCGTTATTTGATACATTTAAGGGAGGCTTTTTCAGGTTATAATGCGCTACATGCTATTGCTATAAAGACAAATCCACACCCTGATGTGCTTCGATTTATTGTTTCCAAAGGATTTGGTTTGGAAGCAGCCTCAATGGAAGAGGTAGAATTGGGAATTAAGGCAGGAATAAAACCAGACAAATTAGTTTTTGATTCCCCAGTTAAAACAAGAGTAGAAATTAGGGAGTGCCATGAACGATTTCCAGGTATTCACTTGAATGCAAATTCACTAGATGAGCTAAAACGAATGCCAGTAAGCCCAAATTTCAATTTAGGCATACGTATAAATCCGATGGTGGAAACAGGTGCACCAGAACTTTATCATGTTTCTC
>JBIJBD010000054.1:0-14259 GCA_044345395.1 Crocinitomicaceae bacterium
TAGGTAAGGTTTCCTCGTTCATCAGATATTTTATTGAAATTCAGTAAACTCGGTCTACTCATCAAATACCAATTTTGTTACTGTAAACATAAGCAATGTCATGCTGTGCTCTCCTGTAGTCATTATGATTTCCAATATCTAGCCAATAACCATAGTGTTGGAATAAGGTTATCTTTTTATTTTTCTTCATCAATAATTCAATAAAATCCACTGCCGAAAAAGCTGTGTCATTCGGAATCAAATTTAAAAGCTCCTTTTTAATTAGGTACATTCCACCATTTGTATTGTAGGTATATGTTGGCTTTTCTTCAATTCGGGTAAGTAATTCGTTCTCCATCTCAAGCACACCATATGGAATCTCTATTTTAAATGGGACACTTAGTATGGCGCAATCTGAACTATTTTGTAAAAAGCTCAAATAAAATTGCTCAATGTCTACATTAGTTAATAAATCTGAATTTGATACAAGTATCACGTCATTATGGAAATCACTAATAAGTTTAATGGCACCTATTGTACCCATAAATTTTGTTTCTTGGATTCCTTGAAGGTTAATTTCGTCAGATTTTTTACTCTTTATAAAAGTATCCAATTGTTCGGACAAATAATTTGTTGTTACGTGTATATTTTCAATTCCGTAATAAACATAATGATTAATGCCATGCTCGATGATTGGCTTTTCTCCAACAGGCAATAACGGTTTTGGTTTATGTTCTGTTAATGGCTTCAATCTTTCCCCTTTTCCACCAGCCATGATTACACAATCAACTGGAATTATTGACCTTTTTTCACTGAAATTTAAGACATCTATAACTTTCTTTTCATTATCTACAATTGGTATTATTTTGAATTGTCGGTTTCTCCAAGAAATTATTTCTTCCAGGTTAATATTTCCTTTTTCAATAGTAACAGGTTCCTTTTGTACGCACTCTTTAACTTCCACATGTAATGATTTTCCGGCTAATAAGGCACGACGAATATCACCGTCTGTTAGCGATCCGATTAATTTTTGTTGGTCATCTACTACAAATAAAATTGCGTTAGATTTTAGAATTTCTAGCTGTTTTACAGCTTCAGTTAGAGTTGTGTTTTGATAAATGAGGTGATTACTTAAATTTTTCATCTCGCAGGATTTCCTTTAACAATTGAGTTATCTCTTACATCCATAGTCACAACTGAACCTGCACCTATAATACAGTTTTTACCAATTTTTATTCCGGGAAGAATAGTTGCATTTACACCAATTAATGAACACTCACCAACATGTACATTACCAGCTAATACAGCACCGGGTCCAATATGTGCATAATTTCCTATGTTGCAATCATGCTCGATAATCGCCCTCGTGTTAATTATAACTCCCTCACCAATTTTACACTCAGGTTGGATTATGGCTCCTGCATTCACGATTATTCCATTCTCATTTAACTCAGTTCTAACGAGTGAGGACATATCAATAATTGAGAATAGGTGAACATCATTCTTCAATTTTTCTGATATTTTTTGTCTTAATTTGTTGTCCCCAATTGCTACAAAAACACGATCAGTATCTGAAAAGTCAAAAAGAGTTTCATCTCCGAAATACTTTAATTGGTAAGGATTTTTATCTTTTTCGTTCGTTTCAAAATACCCATCAAAAGATAAGTTCAAAGATTTTAACGCTTCAATTATTGGGTAGCTGTGACCCGAGTAACCAACAAGATATCTGTTTTGTATTTTCAAATTAAAATTGGACGCTACTTGGGATATTTACAATTCGTTCGTATAATTTTATAGCATTTTCTTGACTATCTCGCCAACAATCTTTAAACATGGGCAATAAAAATGAAAGCTGCCAAATAGGCCGACATTGGATGCCTTTGTCATTCGTCTCTACTATAAATGAATTTCTTTCGTTCGAATTTTGGAATTCAATACAATTTAACCAATAATTTGCTTTTGTATGTTCCATTTCCCTTCTGAAGATGGGTTTGTCAATAAATAATGCAGCATATTTAGTAGCTAATTCACGTTTGTTTTCTAAAAAACAGTCTAATTGTTCTAACTGTGCACAGAGCAATGCAGCGTTAATATTTGGCATTCGAAAATTGTATCCGGACTCGTCGTGTACAAATTCATAAGGATGAGGGATTTTTGCTGTGGTTGTCAGATGTTTCGCTCGTTTTGCAAGGTTTTCATCATTTGTTACAATTACGCCTCCACCTCCAGCAGTTACAATTTTATTTCCGTTGAATGAAAAAACAGCTATTTCACCGTATGAACCAATTTTTTGACCTTTGTATTCACTTCCCAATGCCTCTGCTGCATCTTCTACCAACGGGATTGACCATTCTTTACAAATTGCTGAAATTTCGTCAATTCTGCATGGAAAACCGAAGGTATGCATAGGTAAGCACGCTGCAATTTTTTTTCCTGTTAATTTATTGAAACATTGATTGTTTCTCAATTCAGCATTTTCATTCAAAAATGACAATAAACTTTTTGGGGATAACCCCATTGTATCGTAGTCAACATCAACGTAAATTGGAGTTGCGCCTGCGAAATGAATTGAATTTGATGTAGCTATAAAACTTAATGCCTGAGTGATTACCTCATTACCTGTTTCAACGCCAACTAACTGTAAACCTACTTGTAAACCAGCAGTTCCATTTACAACTGCAACAGCATATGCCGTACCTGTAAATTTGGTTATTTCTCTTTCAAATCGATCAACAAAAGGGCCAACACTTGAAACATAGGTGCTATCAATACATTCATTCAAATATTCCTTTTCTTTACCTCCAAAATGAGGTTGGTGCAGAGCAATTTTGTCTTGGTTTTGAAAGCGCTCTTTAATGAAAGAAATAATCTCCTGGTTTGTCATGATTACATCTTTTGGTCTAAAAATTTTCCTTTGTCCTCGTATGACAATTCAGGAAGTATTTCACGATAAGCATCTATAATTTCTTGTTTTGTCCAATGTCCTTTTTCTTTCCAAGAATTATAGGCGATTTCAAAGCCTTTTAGTTTCTGAACGTCAAATTCCGCTTCATTTTTTACTATTCCAAAATTTTCAAAACGTGCTAAATCTAACGTCTCATTTTTCATAAAAAACTCCTCTTCATCTTTTTCACCAGTAGTATCAGAGGATGTGAAAAGAACAGGCCATTTACGTTTGGGGATCAAATCATTAATTATAGACCTAGCTTCAGTTTCATCTGTACAAATGTGCGGTTCATATCCTAATTCATCTAAATATCGCAAGACTATATCTGTGAACGAAGTCAATTGAAAGTCATTGGACAATTTAGGAAAGAAAATATCTCTGTTTTCTCCAAATAATGCGGACATCAAACATAATTCTCCAGATTCTTGAGGCGTGACAAAATAGCGTTTGACATCTTTGGGCGCCACAAGTGGTTGTAGCTTTTGTATACGCTGATTAAAGCCATGTAATAAGGATCCATCCGAGAAGGCAACATTGGCAAAACGAGCTGTAGAGACAGGAATGGAAAGGCTACGGTACATGAGAAATTTCTCCATGATTCGCTTTGATCCCCCCATAAGATTTACAGGGTTTGCCGCCTTGTCTGTTGAAATGCAAAAATACTTTTTACATCCTAAATCAATGGCTTGTTTTAGCGTTTGATCTGTATTAAAAACATTCACTTCCAACATCCGCATTAAGGTGAATTCGTCCTTTTCACTGCGAACATGTTTTAATGCAGAAAGGTTGATTATATAATCATACCCTTTTTGAGAGCGAAGAAATGAATTAAAAATAGTTGAGTTTATATCGAGCGCGAAAGTCTTGAATTCACCAGTTGTATATCCAAGTGAACTTCTTAGGTCTCTTACTAATTCAGCCAAATTATTTTCGCTTAAGTCGACAACATGTAAATTTCGTGGATCTCTTTTAAATAATTCTTTCACTACGGCTTGTCCAATAGATCCAGCGCCTCCCAGTACCAAAAAACGAGAATTATGGACTATTGAGAAAATCTCTTCCGAATAATTTTCGAGATCATTCGTAAATAAATTATGGTTTCGACCAATTATTTTAAGAATATCCAACATTAATTGTGTTTATTTGCCCAATACCATTTCACCGTCTCAGCTAAACCTCTTTTCAAACTATATGATGGAGAATATTTTAGAAGTCGCTTAGCTTTTTCAATTGAAGCTAATGAATGAGGGATATCTCCTTTTCTAAATTCTCCGTGAATACTATCAATTTTTTCAATTGAATGATCGAATTCTTGAAGATTTAATTTTATTTCATTAAAAAGTTCATTTAAATCAGAGCTTTCACCAAATGCCACATTATACACTTGATTGATGGCATCTTGATTAGCCGTAAACATTGCTAATTTGTTGATTTGAATTACATTGTCAATGTAGGTGAAATCTCTTGAAAACGTACCGTCCCCATTTATTATTGGTGATTCATGGTTCATTAAGGTGTCCACAAATTTTGGGATGACTGCCGCGTAAGCTCCTGCTGGGTCCTGTCTTCTTCCAAAAACATTGAAATACCTTAAACCAATACACTCCATCCCGTAAGTTTTAGCAAATACATCTGCATATAATTCACCAACATACTTTGTAATTGCATAAGGTGATAGTGGTTTACCAATTATATCTTCGACTTTAGGCAGACTTTCAGAATCTCCATAAGTAGATGAACTTGCCGCATATACGAATCTCTTTATGCCAGCATCCCTAGTGGCTACAATCATGTTTAGAAATCCGTTGATGTTAATGTCATTGGTGGTTATGGGATCTGCAATCGATCTAGGAACGGAACCTAATGCTGCTAGATGTAAAACGATGTCAATATTGGCAACTGCTTTTCTACAATCTTCAATATTTCGAATATCACCTTCAATCAAATGAAAGGAAGAAGATTCCATAAGGTGTTCGATATTACTTCGTCTGCCGGTGATAAAATTATCCAAACAAATTACATCATGGCCTTCCAAAATAAGATTTTCGCATGTGTTTGAACCAATAAATCCTGCACCTCCAGTTACTAATATTCTTTTTTTCATTTAATATATGGCTTCGCCAATCGTGAGTCCCAAGTAAGGTTACGTGGAAACACGCTTGTAGATTAACTATTCTTATAGTTTTCGAACGAATGATTTGGGTACATGAACCACAAAGCGTTGTTCTAAACTTTCAATTTCTACTATTAACTTGTGTGTACGATTCACTTCCAAAGAAGTTGCAATAAGTCCTTGAAAGGGTCCTCTCGTAACTTCTACTTTATCGCCAGGAGTTAATCCTAACTCGTGAAAAAGTTCCAATGAATCAGATTCTTTAAGTAAAATTTTTAAGTTATCTATTTCAAATTCTCGCACAATGGCGGGTTTCTTAAGGTACTGAAGAATGTAATGAAAGCCTTGAATGTCGTATAATTTAGATAACTCTGATGCTTTACTTTTGACAAACAAAGTAGACGGAATTAAGGGGGTGTGAATTTTCTTTTTCCGATCACTCCACTGTTTAATTGACTCAACTAAAGGTAAGTATACTTGAAAACCTAATTTTTCGATGCGTTCGAAAACGCGCTTTTCAGCGCGTGAATTTGTTTTTACAACAAACCAATCAAAATGATCTTCTCTCTCCACCAGGTTAGTTAGTTACAAAGTTAGAAAAACGTAGAAATTTCCTTTCAAAATAAGCAATTATTTACATTAACTTTGTTTGCCAATGATACTTTCTAAAATAGCTCAGATATTTAATAAGATTTCAGGATTCCTAGCGGTCTTTGCGTTGATTGTGTTGTTTGTTTTTTTTGGTTTTGACACAAATAATTTACTTTCACAAGAATTTGTTTATTTATGTCGAGTTCTTTCATCTATCGGTGCACTGAGTATATGTATTCGATATGTTTCATCGTTAAAATGGAATTTATGGATCATTACCTATGATGTACTTTTTTTGACATATTTTTTATTCATTACCTTTGGGTACTTCGAGCAAGACATAATCTTTTATTCCGTTTTTTTAGTCCTTTATTTCATTCGTGAAGCAGCATCTTATAAAATAGATTACAGAAAAACAGGATTGAATCCTGCACAGCTCTTTATCATAAGTTTTGCCATTGTTATTTTAATTGGCGCATTTTTGTTGAAAATGCCTAATTCAACAGTCGATGGAATTAGTTTTTTAGATGCTTTATTTACTTCAACCAGTGCCGTTTGCGTAACGGGTCTAACGGTGGTAGACACACAATTCGCCTTCACTGTTATGGGAAAAACAGTAATTATGGGATTGATTCAAGTTGGCGGACTAGGGATAATGACATTTGCCAGTTATTTTAGTTTTTTCTTCAAAGGAGGTTCATCATTCAATAACCGATTATACTTTGGTGAATTATCCAATGAAAGCGAACTCAATAATGTTTTCTCTTCGTTAAAAAATGTGTTGTTGTTGACTTTAATTATTGAATCTTTTGGTGCAATTTTTTTGTTTTTTTCTACACCTCCTGATTTGCATTCAAATTTTTTTGAGCATGTATACTTTTCTATCTTCCATAGTGTAAGTGCATTCAATAATGCTGGTTTTTCTTTGTATTCCTCAAATTTATATGACCCAATACTTGCCTATAATTATCCTTTTCAATTAATTATCTGTTTTCTTATAATTTTTGGTGGGTTAGGATTCCCAATCATGCAAAATATGCTTGAATTGGTAGTTTACCGCGTAAAATTACGTGTAAAGAAAATATTCCGATTAAAGGAACTCAGGCATAAAGCATGGATAATTAATACCAATACCAAAATTATTGTTGTTACTACAGTTAGCCTACTTGTGGTTGGTACTGTTTTATTTTACATTTTCGAATATAATGGTGTTTTGGCCGACCATGGCCCACTCGGTAAATGGGTAATTGCATTTATGGGTTCGGTAACTCCTAGAACTGCTGGGTTTAATTCTTTTGACATGGGGGCTTTGGCAATGCCAACTGTTTTAATAACGATTTTACTAATGTGGATTGGTGCATCGCCTGCTTCAACAGGTGGTGGAATTAAGACAAGTACCTTTGCAGTGGCTTGTTTGAATTTTTTAAGCCTTGCAAAAGGTCAAGACCGTATTGAAATTTCTAAAAGAGAAGTATCTAATGGTACTGTTAGAAGAGCATTTGCGATAATTTTTTTATCACTCATAACCATTGGAATCGCGAGTTTCACACTGATAATGTTGGAACCAAATGTTCGACCTCTTCATTTAATTTTTGAATCTTTTTCTGCATTCAGTACTGTAGGATTGAGTATCAACCTTACACCCAGTTTAGGAGAGGGTGCTAAAATTATTCTCATTTTGTTAATGTTTATTGGTCGTGTCAGCACACTGACCATTTTAATCGCCGTTTTTGAACAAGTCAAACAAAAAAACTACAAATATCCTTCTGAGGAAGTTTTAATAAATTAAGTATATGAAATTCATTGTTATAGGATTGGGAAATTTTGGTTCCTCGTTAGCGGAAAAACTAACGGAGTCTGGAAATGAAGTTATTGGTGTAGATTCAAATTTCCAACGTGTGGAATCGTTGAAAGATAAAATAACCTTTACGGTATGTATGGATGCAACTAATCCTGAGACTGTAAAAACATTGCCTTTAAAAGATACAGATATAGTGATTATCGCTATCGGAGAGGACAAAGGGGCTAATATTATGTCTTCAGCAGTGATGAAAAACTTACATGCCAAACGACTTATTAGTAGAGCAATAGATGCGACGCATGAAAATGTGCTTTCAGCAATGGGAATTACTGAAATTGCAAATCCTGAGGTTGAAACAGCTGAAAGATGGGCAAAAAAGTTAAGCCTCACCAATTTACTAGATTCCTTTGAATTAACTGCTGATTTTAGTATTGTAGAATTGGAGGTGCCTAATTCATTTATTGGTAAAACATTGGATGAAATTGGTTTTAGACGCAATTATAATTTGGTTGTTTTAACAACAATACGAGAGGAAAGAAAAGAGTCATTGATTGGTGTCAATAGAATGGTAAAGCAAGTTCAAGGAGTAAGTTCTCCAGACACAAGATTACAAAAAGGAGAAGTAATGGTAGTTTATGGTCATAATACAGACATAAAAAAATTATTGAAGATAGAAGAATGAATCATTTGAAAGATACCTTTAAACACAAAGGAAAGCGAAAGATTCTTATTTCTGAATTAAGAGAAAAGGGAATTTTAGATGATAAAATTCTAGAGGCTTTTGATGCTGTTCCAAGGCACTTTTTCCTGGATCTAGCATTTGAAGAACAAGCATACTCTAACATGGCTTTTCAAATTGGATCTGGACAAACAATTTCACATCCCTTGACCGTTGCATTTCAGACTCAATTATTGGAATTAGAGAAAGGAATGAAAATTCTAGAAATAGGAACAGGTTCTGGCTTTCAAACGTGTATACTTGGTAAGTTGGGCGTAAAAATTATTTCAATTGAACGTCACAGAGATCTCCATTTGAAGGCGAAAAAGATGTTGGAATTTTTTAATATCAATGCCAAACTTTTTTTTGGTGATGGATATGCGGGTAATAAAGCTTATGCGCCTTATGATAGAATTTTAGTTACTTGTGGCGCCCCAGAAGTTCCAAAGGAATTGATGAATCAATTGAAAGAAGGTGGACTAATGGTTATACCTGTTGGGGAGGGTGAGGAACAGAAAATGTTGAAAATTACGAAGAAAAACAACGAAGAATATAGTATTTTGGAATTCGGAACTTTTAAATTTGTTCCCATGTTAGAAAGAACCGTAAAATAAATTTATGAAAGTACTCATTGTTGATGATGAACGTGCGATAAGAAGAGCACTAAGAGAAATATTGGAGTTTGAGCAAATTCTAGTGCAAGAGGCTGAAAACGGGAAAGATGGTATCGAATTGTTGCGAGCAAACTCTTTTGATTTAGTTTTTTGTGACATAAAAATGCCAATTATGGATGGTATGGAGTTGCTTTCTTCTATTCAAACTGAGAAAATAGAGGTGCCAATAGTTATGATTTCGGGTCATGGCACAGTGGAAACTGCCGTTCAAGCCATCAAACAAGGTGCATTTGATTTTATAGAAAAACCATTAGACTTAAATAGGATTTTAGTAATCTTAAGAAATGTAAAAGATCGAAATCATTTGGTGGAAGAAACACAAGTGTTAAAGGCTACGGTTAAGAAAATCAAAGGATCGAAAATAGTTGGGGAATCTCAAGGAATTCAAGCAATTACCGAAATGATAGAGCGTGTAGCACCGTCTGATGCTCGTGTGTTGATTACCGGACAAAATGGTTCAGGTAAGGAATTGGTAGCCAGGTCTTTACATGAGCTATCCAATCGATCAAAAATGCCATTTATTGAAGTAAACTGTGCGGCAATACCTGCGGAATTAATTGAAAGTGAGTTGTTCGGCCATGAAAAAGGGGCTTTTACTAGTGCTGTCAAAGATAAAAAAGGAAAATTTGAACTCGCTTCAGGAGGAACACTTTTTTTAGATGAGATTGGTGATATGTCAGCAAGTGCGCAAGCAAAAGTATTGCGTGCCTTGCAAGAAAATGTCATTCAACGTGTTGGAGGCGAAAAAGATATCAAAGTCGATTGTCGGGTTGTTGCAGCTACAAATAAGGATTTACGTAAGGAAATTAAGGAAGGACGTTTTCGGGAAGATTTATTTCATCGTTTGGCCGTGATTCCAATTCATGTGCCGTCGCTAAATGAAAGGAAAGAGGATATTCCTCTTCTTGCAGAACACTTTTTAACGATTGTTTGTCAAGAGCAAGGCATTAAAACAAAGTCCCTTACGTCGGACGCAAAAAAAGAACTTACGTCAATTAATTGGACCGGAAATATTCGTGAATTACGAAATGTCATTGAACGTTTGGTTATTCTCTGTGACGAATCAATCAGTGGCAATGATGTTGCACGATATGCAAATCCAAAATAAGTAGTTTATGAAAAATATTAATTTCAAATTATTTTATCCGCACCTTGCCGCCATTGCGGCTTTTTTACTTTTAGCGGTTATATTTTATCAACCGCTCTTTAACGGATACGTTGTGGAACAAGGCGATGTTAAGCAGCATGTAGGTATGTCAAAGGAGATTGTCGATTATCGCGTAACACATGATGGTCAAGAACCTCTTTGGACGAATTCCATGTTTAGCGGTATGCCGGCTTATCAAGTTTCTGTGATTCATCAAGATAATTGGACATATCATTTAGACAATGCAATGAAATTAGGTTTACCTAGGCCTGTGGCAATACTTTTTTGGACAATGTTGGGGTTCTATATTTTTGCCTTGTGTTTGAGAATAAACCCTTGGTTGTCAATTGTTGGTGCCGTTGCTTTTGGTTTTTCAACAATTAATATTTTATACATTGGTGCGGGACACATGTCCAAGGTAAATGCCATTAGTTATATCGCTCCTGCTGTTGGTGGTTTTATACTTGCTTTTCGAGGAAAGGCTTTGCTGGGTGGTGCAATTTTTGCCTTGTTTTTCTCGTTGCAAGTGACGGCTAATCACCTGCAAATGACCTATTATTTGGCTTTTCTATTGGTGGCAATTGCCATCTCAGAAACTATTCGTTTGGTATTAAAGAAAGATTGGAAACCGTTAGTGACTTCATACGGAATTCTAGCTGCCTCAGGAATTTTAGCCATTCTTCCATCTGCTAGCAATTTGGTCACAACACAAGAATACAGTAAACATACAACTAGAGGAGCTTCAGAGCTGACAATTAAACCAAAAGGTCAGGAATCTTCCAGTATTGATGAAAATGGATTGAATAAAAGTTATATTCTAGAATACAATTATGGACAGCGAGAAATTCTATCGGCAGCTTTTCCAAATGTCAAAGGTGGAGCACAGCAGTATCTCTTAAGTAATAAAGATGCTGTTAAGTTAATAACGAAGGATTCTAAATATAGCGAATACTCGGATTACTTGCTCAATGATAATCCTCAGAAAGGTCCGATGTTCGTAACGTATTTTGGTGGGCAAGCGGCAAGCGGAGGAGCATTTTATTTTGGTATAATTATAATTGTTTTCGGCTTATTGGGTTTTGTTTTTGTGCGAGATTCTTTGAAATGGCCGTTTCTTTTTATTTTAGTACTTAGTACACTTTTGGCATCAAATGATCCTGATGGAATTAATGCCTTTTTTATTGAGCAGTTCCCAATGTATAATAAGTTTAGAGATTCAAAGATGATTTTGGTCTTGGCTCAACTTATTTTACCGGCAATCGCATTACTTTTCTCGAATGGTTTGATTTCACAGAAAGTCGTAGAATCGGAAAAATCGGAAGGAAAGTCATTGGTGCTCCAGTCAGACGGAAAAATGATTTTTGGGGTTTGTACCGGACTAGCAGCCTATTACAGAAAGGATAAGAATTTAATTCGTGCTTTAATGTTGGCTTCAACCATTATACTTGGTTGGGGTGTTATAATTTACTTATCTCTTTGGTTAATGATACCAAAGGATAAAAATGAAGACATACAAAAATCGGGAGAACTTCATGGCGATCGAAAATGGTGGTTTGTGGGTTTGATGTCCATGGTATTTGGAATTGTAGTTTTGTATCTTTTTCCATCAATTTCTGGAGCGTTCTTAAGCCCTCAAGAAGCACAAATGTTTACAACAAATTCAAATACACCTGCAGAACAAGTTGATTTGATTAATGGATTAAAAAATAGCCTCATAGACATTAGAATTGACTTATTTCGAGCTGACATTTCAAGAGGATTGGTATTAATTATTTTATCTGGTATACTCTTTCTATTAATGGCGTGGAGAAAAGTAACTCAACTAGTTTTTATTGGAATATTTTTCGCTTTAGTTACCTACGATAATTTATCAGTAGCAAAACGCTATTTCAATAATGACCCTATCGATGAAACGGTAAATACAGAACAAGAAACGAAGATGATAGATGAGTACATGGCAAAAGGGTATTTAGATGGTATAAAAGCCGATAAAATGTTGGCCAAATACGAATATGAGGAATTAACTACAATACCTAAAGCTTTGCCAACTAGTTCTGATTCGAGTATTTTAATGAGGGAAAAAAGTAGTATTAAGAATTTTGAGAGTTTAAAATCAGATTTCCTGTCAAAAATGGATAACTCACACATCTACAAACAAATTAAATCAGAAAAAACGCGTGAGATGATTGCCACATTCGCTACGTTAAATTTGAATACAAATTACCGTGTGCTTTCATTTGGAAACCCTTTCAATGAAACGAATACAAGTTATTTTCATAAAAGCATCGGAGGATACCACGGTGCGAAGTTGAAACGATATCAAGAAGTTATTGAACACCGTATTTCAGCTGAAATGGAAATGCTTCAGTCTGAACAAAAAATGATTTCTGAACAAAAGAATATTGCTATACAGGAGCTACAACGAACGCTACCACCCAATTCTAATTTTCAAGCAATTTTCGATACATTGCCAATTGCGTTACCAGAAAAATATGTCGTATTAAATATGCTCAATTCGCGTTATTTATCATTTAATCCGAGTACCGTGGCGCTTAAAAACAAAGGGGCAAATGGAAATGCATGGTTTGTAGGAAAAATCACGAAAGTCAACAATGCAAATGACGAAATGACCATTCTCGGTAAATTAAATAGTAAAAAAGAAGCGGTGCTGAACACAAAAGATTTTGCTGATATTGGTAATGCACTTTCAACGAATTATGCAGTGGACTCAACCTCTACTATTCAGATGACTTCGTATGATGTAAATGCAATCTCTTATGAGTCAAATTCAAAAGTTGAAGCACCCGCGATTTTTAGTGAGATTTATTATCCAGAAGGTTGGAATTGCTATATAGATGGAGAGAAAACGGATAAAATATTTAGGGCAAATTATATTTTGAGAGGGGCGCTAATTCCTGCAGGTAAACATAAAATAGAATGGAAATTTGAACCGGAGAGCTTTACATCTTCAAGTAAAACTTCTATGATAGGATCAGGCTTACTTTTTGCTTTTGTTTTTGGTTCGTTAGGATTTTTACTTTTTGGATCATTAAAGTCTACTGGTAAAGAGCTGTCCAATCGGAAATAGTGTTTGTCCATTTTGAAAGTGTGGCGATAATTTCCTTGTTCTTGGATTTGTCCAAATAACTAGATAAGTTAGCACAAACCTCTTTTCCTACTTCTGAAATTTCATTTACTTTGACGTATGCTGTATTTTTTTCGTCCAAAACAGCATAGGGTAGCCATGAACCAGTTATAACTGTTGAACCTGCATACAAGTGCTCTTGCATGGCTCCCGAGAAAGAATCTGTAGTTTGCACTTGAATCATAATATCCACAGAGGATCGATAGACTGCTAATTCTCTATCGGTTAGGCGTTCCCTAAATAAAAGAAATTTAAATCCACTTTCTTTTAAAGCGCTCATAACTTGATCAACATGTGCTGTTTTTTCAGTAAGTTGTAGCGTTAAAACTACTGATGATAAATCAGGTTTTGAATTTTTTAGAGAATTTAAAATAGCAAGTAAATTTTGATTTGGCGAACCATTGTACCCGCAAGCCACTATTTTTTCCGAAGGTAAAATTCCATTTCTTTCCTTCCATTTCTCAACATCAGAAGAATTCACCTTATCAATTTCGTCAAGAATATTCAATCCAAAACGAACTAATTGTTTGTTCTTAGCCATAACCTTAAAATAGGAACAAAAAGCATTAAGTGTAGAAGGATTGGTAGCACTAATTATAAAAGATTCTTTTGCCATTTTTGAAATTAGTAAATTCATATACCATTTCGACTTATAGAAATCCCCACCAAAAACGGTAAGTACAATTTTTGAACTCTTTTTTTTCAACTCATTCCAGAAATAACGATATGAGGCAGATACATATAGGATATGAATGACATCGTATTTTCCCTCGATATCCTTAAGTAATTTCTTCATTTCAATAGCCACATAAAATGCCTTAATTATTTTTTTTGATGCGTTCGGATGGTAATTGTCGACACAATAGGTATTATGATAGGGAGATTGCTCAGAAACTATTTTTTGATCTGATAAAATGTCAATTTGCCAGTCAGGATTTCTGATTATTAATTTTTTTGCTAACTGAATGATTAAGAAGCTATTTGCATTTCCAATAAATAGAATTCTTTTCATTTTACAAACTTTGCAATAATTTGTCAATTTCAACCGCCAAATTATAGCGATTGAACATCGATAAATCGTGTGATATTTCTCCTTTTTTGAGGCATTCTCTTAAAACAAGGTATTCAATATCTTCTTCAAAAT
>JBIJBD010000012.1:0-25376 GCA_044345395.1 Crocinitomicaceae bacterium
ATTATTACCCCGGCTGTATCTCCATCTTTTGGACCAATTACTATTATGGGTTTTCCTGTCGCCAAATATTCATATAATTTATTTGGCATGATTCCCTTTGCATTTGGCGTATTATTCAAAGGCAATAAGCATAGAGTAGCGTAGGAAAGGGCTTCAATAACTTCGCTATGAGGCATGAAACTTTTGACTTGGAGATATTTTAATAATCCATTTTTTTCTATTTCTTGAAGAACGGAAATATCAACAGCACCAACTAATTGAATTTCTAAGTTGTTTTTCCAATCTTCATTTGTCTTTGTAATTTCACCTAGAAACTTCCAAAATTTAACTGGATTACGGTCTGCGTTGAGCGAACCATGATGAAACACCAGCAGTTTGTTAGATTTTTTTGATGTGAAGTTTTTAAAGTCTTCAAAGGCAAATCCGTTAGTTACTACCTGAATTTCCCGATTAGCGATCTCTTTGAATTCGATTGCCATGTCGAAAGTTACAGCAACAACAGCATCAGGATTTTTCAATACGTTAGACTCTAAATACTTATGCTTGGCTATCGTTTTTTTTGTCATCGGTAATTTAGGGAACCAATCGATATTTGTCCATGGATCACGAAAATCCGCCAACCATTTAATTTTAATTTTTTCTTTCACACCGGCGGCAATAAGATGCGTACTATGAGGTGGTCCTGTAGAAATCATATGAGTAAATTGTTCTTCCTTTTGAAGTGCAATAATTTCTTTGATGGCAGGACGTATCCACAACATTTTAGCATCAGGGATAAAAACGTTGGCTCTGATCCAAAGAGAAAATTTCTCTAGAGAGAATAATTTCTTATTTTCTTGTAAAAATCCTGTTTGAATACGTTGAGATTTCTTTTTACCGGTAATTTTTCGATATATATCAAATGGCTCCCAGATTTTTGATGGATATACCTTAATTCCATCGACAAGATGGAGTAATTCTGTGTCAATAACGGCAGATTCCGCATTTATTGGGGTAAAAACGGTAACGTCCCAACCTAGTTCTTTTAAATAACGTGAAAAGTGCATCCAACGTTGAACGCCTGTCCCTCCATTTGGCGGCCAGTAATACGTTATGATAAGAACTTTTTTCAATTTAGTTTAGTTCGTATTGCCTCTATTGCAGTAGTCAATCCTGCTGAATGCTTACCGCCAGCTGTTGCGAAAAAGGGTTGTCCACCACCTCCACCTTGAATGTGGGAAGAAACTTCTTTTATAATTTGGGCTGCATTCCATTTGTTTGATTCAACTAAATTCTCCGAAATAATCAAACTTAAGTTGCACTTTTCGCCTTCTGTATTACCAATTACCCCTACAAAATTTGAAGTCTCACTCTTCAATTGAAACAGGATGTCTTTTACTGAATTTGTATCTAAAGAGATTACTTCACCCAAGAAGAGAACACTATTTACCTGATAGATCTTAGATTTTAACTCTGACTTAACATGCTTGGCTTTTTCTCGTTGAAACTGCTCAATTTCTTTAATTAATTGTTGATTTTTCAGGATTAACTCATCAATTGCTTTTTCTACATCTTTCGGATTTTTAAGTAAGGAATTAATCGCATCGAATTTAGCCGCCTTTTCCTTGAAATAAACTTCCGCTGTTGCTCCTGTAATCGCTTCAATTCTTCTTACGCCTGCAGCAACCGCAGATTCTGAAGTAATTTTAAATAATCCGATTTTTGACGTATTTGAAACGTGAATTCCACCGCATAATTCTACTGAATCACCAAATTTGATTACACGTACATGATCACCGTATTTTTCACCAAACAAAGCCATTGCTCCCATTGATTTGGCTTCTTCGATTGGTACTACACGTCGTTCATCTAAAATAATATTTTGATGAATTGCCTCAACAACAAGAGCTTCAATTTGCTCCATTTCTTCATCTGTTACTTTGGCAAAATGCGAGAAATCAAACCGCAAATACTCAGAATTTACTAATGATCCTTTTTGTTCAACATGTGTTCCCAAAACTGTTCTCAGGGCATGGTGCAAAAGATGCGTAGCCGAGTGATTTAGTGAAGTTTTCCCCCTTCTTTTTGAGTCGATTTGAGCAGAAAAAGAACCACTCAGATTAGCAGGTATCTTTTCTGTTAAATGAATGATTAAGTTGTTCTCTTTTTTTGTATCAAAAATTGAAATTGTATCTGATTCATTTCTCAAAATTCCTTTATCGCCGACTTGTCCACCACCTTCAGGGTAGAAGGGAGTTTGACTTAAGACCAACTGATAGAACGTTTTTTGTTTTTGAGAAACTTTACGGTATTTTATGATTTGAACTTCAGCTGAATCAAAATCATACCCAATAAATTCAGTGCTAACATCTGGATTTACTTGCATCCAATCCTCTGTTTCAACAGCAGTTGCAGCCCGTGATCGCTCCTTTTGTATGTGAAGTTCTTTTTGGAAACTTTCTTCATCGATCCGAAATCCGTTTTCACGAGCAATTAGAGAGGTTAAATCTACGGGAAAACCAAACGTGTCATACAATTCAAAAACTGCCTCTCCGGAAATAATCAATTGATTTTTCCCTAATGATTGTTGAATCAAATCATCCATGCGTTTTATTCCATGTTCGAGTGTTCTGAAAAAACTATTTTCTTCTTCACGAATCACTTTAGCGATCAATTCCTTTTCTTTAATCAATTCCACATAAGGATTTCCCATCAATTCAGTGAGAACGATAGATAATTCACTTAAAAAGGACTCTTTCAACCCCAATGTTTGATAGCCATAACGAACGGCACGTCTTAATATCCTTCGGATTACGTAACCGGCACCATTATTTGCAGGTAATTGACCATCCGCAATCGAAAAAGCAATGGTTCGAACGTGATCCGCAATAACACGCAACGCGATATCCGTTTCCTCTGATTTTCCGTATGAAATTCCTGAAACTTTAACCATGTGTTGAATCAGCGTCTGAAACAAATCTGAATCGTAATTACTTTGCTTTCCTTGTAAAGCCATCGCCAATCGCTCCAATCCCATTCCTGTATCTACATGTGTCTCTGGTAAAGGCTCAAGTGAACCATCTGCTTTGCGATTGAATTGCATGAATACATTATTCCAAATTTCAATCACTTGAGGATGATCTTGATTTACGAGTTCTCTTCCATTAATTTTTGAACGCTCGCTTTCATCTCTTAAATCCACATGAATTTCGGTACATGGCCCACAAGGGCCTGTATCACCCATTTCCCAAAAATTATCTTTTTTTGATGCAAGTATGATTCTGCTAACATCGATGTATTTACTCCAAATTGTAATGCTCTCTTCATCTTTAGGTACTCCGTCAGATTCATCACCCTCAAAAACAGTTACATAGAGTCTATCTTTATCAATCTTATAAACTGTTGTAAGCAGTTCCCAAGCCCATGCAATGGCATCCTCTTTAAAATAATCTCCAAAAGACCAATTTCCCAACATCTCAAACATCGTATGATGATAAGTGTCCACACCAACTTCTTCCAAATCATTGTGCTTACCTGAGACACGCAAGCATTTTTGTGAATTAGCAATTCTTCTTTTTGAAGGCACTTGATAACCTAAGAAGAAATCTTTAAATTGATTCATACCCGCATTGGTAAACATCAACGTTGGATCATTCTTCACAACCATTGGTGCCGATGGTACAATTTGATGACCTTTACTTTCAAAAAAATCGAAAAATTGTTGGCGTATTTCTGAAACCGTCATTAAGTTAACTTTAGATTGCGAATTTAGGAATTTTGAATAGAATCGTATGATTTAATGATTCTTAAATAGGTTTGAGTTCTTGCTTTTTCTAAAAAGTGCTTTGAATAAACTAACTTTACATTCTAAATTCAACTTATAATGCAATTCATCGATGAGGCCTTAGATGCATACGTGTGTGACCACACTTCTCCAGCAAGTGATTTATTGAATAAAATTAATCGAGATACGCATATTGAAGTATTACAACCAAGAATGTTAAGTGGTCACTTTCAAGGTCGTTTATTGAGTATGCTTTCTAAAATGATCCGACCAGAAAGAATTTTAGAGATTGGAACGTATACGGGATACAGTGCTTTATGTTTGGCTGAAGGATTAACCCCGACTGGAAAAATAGTGACAATGGATATTAATGAAGAATTAGAGTCTAGGGTCAGAAATTATTTTTGTTCTTCTCAATTTTCTGAGCAAATTGATTATAGAATTGGAGATGCCTCGACTCTTATTACTGGTCTTAACGAGCAATGGGACTTGGTTTTTATAGATGCAGATAAACAGAATTACTTGGTGTTGTGGTCTGGAAAAGTAATTGAGGACGATAAGCAAGACAAAGATACCATTTTGATACGTCAATTTAATGAATTTATTAAAAATGACGAACGTGTGGAATGCATCATGTTGCCTGTAAGAGATGGTTTGACAATTGTGCGAAAGAGATGAAATTGGAATTGAAAGAAACTAACGATGGGTCCCATACACTCTTTATTCCGGAACTAAATGAGCATTACCATTCCCATCACGGAGCGATACAAGAAGCCATGCATGTATTTATTGAAAATGGCATGATTCCTTTGCTAGATTCAATAAAAGAATTACGAATTTTAGAAGTAGGTTGGGGGACAGGCTTAAATTGTTTGCTAACATTAATAAATTCGTTAGATGCATTAATTTATTACACGGGAATCGAGGCATTTCCCATAGCGTATGAGTTATATGAATCATTGAATTACGAGAAGCAATTAAATATGAAAATTCCTGGGTTATACAATCGAATTGTGGATGCACCTTGGGAAAAAGAATCGTGGATAACATCAAATTTTTTATTAAAAAAGAATAATTGTGACATTCAAACTTGGTCATCTAACGAGGTTTTTGACCTGATATATTATGATGCATTTGGCCCAAGAGCACAGGAGGAAATGTGGCATAAGGACCTACTTGATAAAGTAATTAAACATTTAAAAAGTAACGGTAGTTTTGTCACATATTGTGCAAAAGGTCAGTTAAAACGAGACCTAAAATCTATAGGTTGTATTGTTGAAACATTACCAGGGCCTCCTGGAAAAAGAGAAATGACCAGAGCAATTAGAATTTAACACATTTTATTAAAATAATATTTGTAAATGTGAAATATTTAGTTAATTTTGCCAAGAAAATTACATTTCATAGTTGTAGTTTTTGAGTTTTATAGTTTTAGCATGGTTTAGCAGAAAGAGGAACAAGTTACGGTTTGTTCCTCTTTTTGTTTTATTTAAGTAATTCTTTTAGCTCATTTAAAATCAATGCTGTAGCTCCCCAAACTGTGCATTTATCGAATTTAAATGCAGGAATGTTTTTCAGTTTCATTTCACCTGCAATAACATCCGTCAGACAAGTATTATTTTCTTCAATAAGAGCTTTTATGGATATTTCAAACACTTCTTCAACCTCGTGATTTTTATTAATTAATGGTTTTTCATCATGTAAAAAAATAAAAGGATGAACGATAAAATTTGACACAGGAATGTAAACCGAAGTAAGTTCTTTTATTAATTCTCCTTTATTCATTGATATTCCTAACTCTTCAAAACTCTCTCTTCTTGAGGTCCATACAAGACTTTTGTCACTTCTATCTTGCTTTCCGCCTGGGAATGCAATTTGACCTGAATGATAACCTTTATATGTCGGGCGCTTAATTAAATAAAAATAAAAATCCTTGGCGTTTGGAAAAATATGAATGCCAATTGCCGAAGTTTTTCCTTCGTGCTTATTATAGCTATCAGTTCTTCTGTAAGGATAAAAGGCAAGGTGCGCAATTTCACCGGGTAGGTCATTGTTTAATTTCCTCAATAAGCCTTCTAAACTATCCATCACATAAAATTAATAATTATAGCGTTCGAACAAAAATAATATGTTATTTTACAGAGTGGGTTAAAAAATATAGGGTCTTGTCTGAAAAAAAAGTATAAAAAAATGGAAATACCCCTATAAAAAGTATTAGTTTTGTCAAAAATATAAAATGGCAACAAAAAGACTGGAGGCATATCAAGATGTTCTACACCGCGAACCTAAACACATTGACTTCAATGGAAAATTGTCTGATTTATTTGGACAAAATGTTTTTCACGCCGAACAAATGCGGGAGTATTTACCATCGGAGACCTACAAGTTAATGATCGATTGTATGACCAACGGTACGCGATTGGAACGAAAAATTGCAGATCAAGTCGCTTCAGCAATGAAGGATTGGTCCATTTCGAAGGGAGCCACTCACTACACACATTGGTTTCAACCGTTAACCGGTGCCACCGCCGAAAAACATGATGCATTTTTCAAACCAGTTGGTCCAGGAAGGGCGATCGAGCGTTTTGATGGTGAAATGCTTGTTCAGCAAGAACCAGATGCATCATCTTTTCCCAACGGAGGAATTCGTAATACATTTGAAGCAAGAGGATATACCGCTTGGGATCCATCATCACCTGCTTTTATTATCGGTAAAACACTTTGTATTCCTACTATATTTATTTCATACACAGGAGAATCTCTGGATTATAAAATGCCTTTATTAAAAGCACTACACGCTGTTGATCAAGCGGCTGTTGAGGTGTGTCAATATTTCGATAAAAATGTCGATAAGGTAATTGCAACTTTGGGCTGGGAACAAGAATACTTTTTAATTGATTCTGCATTATTCAATGCCCGTCCAGATCTCATGCTGACAGGCAGAGCACTTTTTGGACATGCTCCAGCTAAAGGTCAACAGTTGGAAGATCATTATTTTGGATCAATTCCTGAGCGAGTCAATGCATTCATGCGTGAATTTGAAACAGAAGCAATACTATTAGGTATTCCTGTGACTACAAGACACAATGAAGTTGCACCTAATCAATTTGAGTGCGCACCTATTTTTGAGGAGTGTAACCTAGCGAACGACCATAACTTGTTGCTTATGGATCTAATGGAAAAAATAGCACGAAAGCATAATTTCCGCGTATTGTTGCATGAAAAACCTTTTGCAGGCGTTAATGGTTCCGGTAAACATAATAATTGGTCATTGAGTACAAATACAGGGGTTAATTTATTGGCACCTGGAAAAAATCCAAAATCAAATCTGCAATTCTTGACATTTTTTGTTAACACCATTAAGGCTATTCATGACAATGCAGACTTATTAAGGGCTTGTATCGCTTCTGCCGGAAATGATCATCGTTTGGGTGCAAATGAAGCTCCACCGGCAATTATTTCTGCATTTATAGGCACACAATTATCAGCAGTACTGGATGATCTTGAGAAAAATATCAAAGCAGGTAAAATGACACCTCAAGATAAAACAGAGTTGAAATTGAACATTGGAAAAATTCCACAAATCATGTTGGATAATACCGATCGAAACAGAACCTCTCCGTTTGCATTTACAGGTAACAAATTTGAATTTAGAGCGGTAGGTTCTTCCGCAAATTGTGGCTCCGCAATGATCGTTTTGAATACAATTATGGCTAAGCAACTTAAGGAGTTTAAAAAATCGGTAGACAAGCGTATTGAAAAAGGAGAGTCTAAAGACGAAGCCATTTTAAAAGAGCTTCAAGTGATGATTAAAGAATCCAAGAAAATTAGGTTTGAAGGAAATGGTTATGGTGATGAATGGGTAAAAGAAGCAGAGAAAAGAGGCTTGTCAAATTTAAAAGATACGCCGCGAGCATTGAAAGTATGGCATGAAAAAAAGGTTGAGAAATTATTTGCCGAAATGAATGTTCTTTCGCCTAGAGAATTAGAGGCAAGAAGAGAAATAGAATTCGAGAATTACGTTTTGAAAATTCAAATTGAATCTAGATTAATGGGTGATATTACCCAAAATTATTTTACCCCAGCCGCTGTAGAATACCAAAATAAATTGATCCAAAACGTACAAGGTTTAATTCAGATTTTAGGAGATAAAAATGGGAGAGCCGCTGCTAAAGCACAAATAGAAATTATTGAGCGCATTTCGTTGCATATGAACAAAATGAGAACAGCCGCAGAAAAAATGTTGGAGCAACGTAAAGTGGCAAATAAAATTGACCATGCTGAAGAAAAAGCAATGGCGTATTGCGACAACGTTAAATCATACTTTGATGAAATTAGGTATCATGCCGATAAGCTTGAATTACTTGTGGAAGACGAGTTGTGGCCATTACCAAAATTTAGGGAGTTACTATTTACTAGGTAGTTGTAACCTACAACTACGAAAGAGCCGTGCAACTATCCGCTACAAGTTGCACGGCTCTTTTTTAAATAAAAATTCCGACAAGTTTTAGTATACCTGAATAAAACCCTGAGGGGTTATCAATTTTTATCATGCAATTACCTTTGTTGTCATTCTTCAAATTGAATGAAATGGATTTAGTATCTGAACAAATACCTTTTGCTAAGTTAAGACCAGGAATTGCCTCAATGATGTACTGATAATACCCAGGGTTTTCAAAAGAGAAAAGGCATGTTAGATTTCCTCCAAAATATTTGTTTGGCAACTGAATTTCTTTGATTTTTGGCATTGAAGAATTAAAAGATAGCGCGTAAGTTTTAGGAGACATTTTATGACAATACATTGAAATATCTTCCGAAAATATGATTTTGTTGGATTCCAAATTAACATCTTTGAAATTGAATAATTCCTTAACATAATTGAGTACTTTGGTCATCTCTTGCGCTTGATTGAAAGAAATAATTAATGTTCCCTTGGGAATGCCAGGAAATCTGAAATTGTCAATGAATGTAAATCCTTCGTAACTTGCACTCAAATAATCAATGGAAGAATAAAAATTGACAAGCGATGGGTTTAACGTGCTCAATATTTCTTTTTCTGGTTTACTGGGAGACCAACACAACTCAACGCCTTTATTGTCAGGAATGATGCACGTGCTAAACGGAGTGTTTTTTTGTTTAGAGAGAATATTAACCAAATTCTCCTCATGATTGATTTCGTAGGTAGAAAGATGAACACCTGCATCAAACTCGTGAATACTTAATTCACCGTTAATTTCATTCGTTTCCCTAAATTCAAACTCTTCAACCAATGATTCTATCCATTTTTCTTTCGCACTATTTGTAACCGCTAGGTAACCATATTCAGTTAAAATAACTACATTCTTGTTATTTTCTTTGCCAAATTTTTTAAATGCTTCCTCATCAAAGACTTTGAATCGTAAAAAAACATGAGTCTTTTTTTCAATGTTACAAACGATAAGTTCTATTGGCTGAAAATTATCAACTCCCATATTCATCCAAGGAGATCTTTCTTCGTCTTTTTGCGAATCAATTTTTTCTTTCAGTCGAACAAAAAAATCTTGATCCTTCGAGTCAAAGAGTGCAACAAGAGACAATTCCTTTAGGAACTGTACCGCATCAAATCGGATATAATAAATAGTAGATTTGGGCAGTTTTACCTTTATTTCTCTATCTTTTTGCGCATCGAAGTAGGGAAATTGAAGAAAAAATAAAAAGGCAATAAACAGAGTTATAACTACAACGGCAGAAAATTCCCTTACTTTATTCATCGAAAGTAAAGTTAATTGATTCTTCTATTCTACCTTTACCTTATGAAAAAAATAGCACAATTCCTTTTCTGGGTTAGCGGTTGGAAAATTGCGAAGAATAATCCCCAGGATGTAAAAAAATGTGTAATCGTTGTTGGGCCTCATACATCAAATTGGGATTTTGTAATTGGAAAATTGGCATTTGTCTATTACGGGGTAAAGGGAAAATTTTTAATTAAAAAAGAAGCATTTTTCTTTCCATTCGGATATTTATTGAAGGCTATGGGTGGAGTTCCAGTTGACAGAAAACAACGAGGAAATATAACGGATACTGCTGTTCAATTTTTTAAAGAGGAAGATGAATTATATTTGGTCTTTACACCGGAAGGAACACGTTCTTACAACCCACACTGGAAAAAGGGTTTTTATTATATTGCCCAAAAAGCGAATGTACCCATTTATATTTGCTACATGGACTATGAAAGAAAGATTGGTGGTTTTTATGGCGAGTTTATTCCCAGCGGAAACATTGATGAAGACATTCAAGGCATAAAAAACATATTAGGAACTTTCAAGGGGAAGTATCCGGAAAAAGGAATCTACTGATTAGGTTCTTTGAATGAATTGGTATTTTTGTCATAACCATATGGACAATGTTTACAACCACTTTTACAACAATAACCCCTCTTCAGGTGATATTTTTCAGTGAAAATAATATAACCCTCTTCCCCGATATAATAGTCTTCACTGGCTAGGTTGCCTCTTTTCGAAAATGATGATAAATCTTCAGGCATATAATAATTGGGTATCAGAGAATTTGAATAAATCGATTATTGAATCTTTCAATATTACGTATAACAACCTTAACTTAGAATTGTTCGTTAAAAGAGAAGATCTTATACATCAAATTGTTTCAGGAAATAAACTACGCAAATTAAAATACAATGTACAGGAAGCAGGTTTACAAGATTGTAAGCGTTTAGTAACTTTCGGTGGTGCATTTTCAAATCATATCTTAGCTACAGCTTATTTGTGCTCTGAATTCAATATTCCCCTTACAGTATATGTACGAGGTGATGAATTGTCCCATGTATCTAATAAAATATTATCGTATTGCTACGATCAAGGAGTTCGATTAATATTTTTACCTCGAGAGGAGTTTAAAGTAAAAAAGATGCAATCTGGGGTTCACTTTTTAGACGAGGAAAAATGCTGGTTTATTCCTGAAGGAGGAGCAAATACCTTTGGAATTCGAGGGGCGGCTGAAATAATTCAAGAAACTAGTTATTTTGATGAATATGTTGTTGCACAAGGTACCACAACGACTAGTCTTGGAATCTATCAGCAAATGCATGAAAGTTCATCGTTAATCGTTGTGCCGGCATTGAATAATTTCAATAGTAAAAAAGAAATGGAGGCATTGATGCCTGAAATTAATTTTACAAAAGAATTAATTGTACTTCAGTACAAAGAAATGGGAAGATATGCAAAATATACCCCTGCCTTGGTTCAATTTGCTGAATCCATAAATGAACAAGTACATTTTAAATTGGATCCTTTATACACCCTCAGAGCACTTTATGCCTATTCAAAATTTGTTGCCATTCCTGAAAATAAAAGGAATACGAACAAAAAAGTCCTCTTCGTTCATACGGGAGGACTTAATCAAGAATGGTGGGACTAATTATTTCAAGTTTTTTATTTTGCTTCTCTTTTTCGTTTTCGAATAAAACTGTGATTTGAAATAGACTTCGAGAGCGCCAATGCTGTTATTTGCATCACTCAAGTTTGAAACTGTTGCGTCAAACGACAATCCAAATCTGTATCCAGCAATATTCATCCCAAAAGTTGCTACAATAGCATCATTCCATCGGTAATAAACACCATAGCTTAGACTTTTGCTTTTTCTAAGATTTGTATAACGAGCTCCCTCATCAAGTAAATTGTCGACACTGGCTCCAAATACTAAACTTTTATTTGGACCACTTTGATAATAAATAATATTGGGCGAAACCCTCAAATTATCTCGGATAGTTTCAATATCTCCACCAAAATGCAACGTATAAAGAGGATATAATCTGTCGCCTCCAAATGAAAAGTCGATTTTAGGACGCGTAACGTGTTTAGCAGAAAATCCTCCTGTAAAATAAGATCCATCCACTTCTAATTGATAATACAAACCTGCCGCAATATCTAGTGCAGTATAGTTATTATTTAAGTTTTCTCCTGACGCTGAGGGATCTGATCCAAAACCGAATCCTGTCCATTGAGATTCCCACGTTTGATTTTCTGTAGAAAAACCTTGCATGAAAAAACCAGGTGATAACCCTACTGATACTTTATTGTACTTGTCAACCTGCATGGTGTAGTTTACAGGAATAGAAATGTTTGTCGTCATTAGTCTACCATCGCCTGTTTGATGATTGTAGGCGTTAAGTCCAACACCGAAGTGGTTGTTTTTTCCTTGTTGATCGGGAATTTTAACTTCCCCGGCGAACGTATTTGTACGCATTGGCTGTCCACCTATCGTAAAATATTGAAATCTGCAATTAGTGTAAAAACCAAAATCGGGGTCTTCTGTAGCCACAGCTGCTGGATTTAATAGGGTATTCGATTGGTACCAATTACTTGACTGAATATCTTGTTGTGCAGTAAGTCCGTTAGAAATTAACAATGCAACAATTAGGTAATAAAGTTTCTTCATTTTCTTATCTGTAAAGGGTGACATTGCCTTTTAAGGATTGTGAAATCCCGTTTATCAATTTATAATCTACCACATATATAAAGGTAGCAGGATTTTCCTTTTTTCCTTTGTATGTTCCGTCCCAACCTTCATGTGGATCTGTAGTTCTGAATACTAAAATTCCATAGCTATTATAAACCTTAAAGTCGATTTCGGCAACTGCTCCACCTTCTTTAAAACCGTTTGTGAAATTATTGTCCTCGTCAACGTTTGTTAAAATTCTCAAGTAATCATTAATTCCGTCACCGTTTGGTGAAAAAGAATTGGGTACAGCTACTTTTATTGAATCGTTGAATCTAACATTAACCAACACTGTGTCGTAGGCAAAACAGCCATTAACACTGTAGCTAACTACATATAAGGTTGTATAAAAAGGAGTCACAGTTAATGAATCTCCGTTGTTAACGGAAATTTGATCTGATTCAACGCCACTTGGAAACCATGTCATTGTTCCTCCTGCCGGAGTTCCTTCAGCCCACAAATAAGCTTCTTGATACATAAAAATGGTTGTATCCGTTAATTCCACAAAAACACCTCCGGTTGTGTCCGAAACGGTTCCATTTACTGAAGGTGTTGCTGTAACGTTTATTGTTTGAGATGAAGAGTTTGATCCAAAAGTGTTTGTGGCTGTTAAAACGATGGTATATGTTCCTGGATTGGGAAAACAAACTGGGCCTGGATTTTGACCTTGATAACTCGAAGGAGTAGCGCCAACACCAAAATCCCAAGACCAACTTTGGGCATTGGAAGTTGTAGTATTGATTATTTCAATGCATTCGCCCATGCAAATGTTATTCGTTGAGACAGCAAAATTCGCTGTTGGAGTGCCACTTTGAGACCAAACAATACTTGTGGTACACAACAGGGCCATTAAAGAAAATAGTTTCATACCTTAAATGCGGTTTTAACAAACGTTGTACGAAAGTAGTGAAAAAAGTTTCAATTTTCGAATTCAATTGAGCAATGAAAGTAACTTTTTTAATTCTGTAGCTTCAGTAACGTCATGCACTCTTAAAATATTTGCACCGTTTAATGATGCAAATGTGTTTAATACGGATGTTCCATTTAAAGCGTTTTCAGGAGTTGTTTCTAGAGAATTATAGATCATCGATTTTCTAGATAATCCGAATAATGTTGGTCTCTGTAGAATGTTTAGATTAGATGCATGTTTGAGTAATTTAAAATTGTCCTGTAAAGATTTGTTAAATCCGAACCCAGGATCAATCAATATGTCGACAACATTTAAATTTGCTAATTGAGCCAATTTTTCGGAAAAAAATAGTAGAGAATCGCCTACAATGTTTTCATGCGATTTTTCTATTTTACGATTATACTTACCACCTCTATTGTACGTTAGAATGTAAGCTAAATTATTTCTTGCAATTTTTTTAAAGGTATCATTCGAAAGCATGCCGCCACTTATGTCGTTTATAATATCCGCTCCTTCGTCAATAGCGAATGATATTGTTTCGTTATTGCAAGAATCTATTGAAAGCAAGGTGCTAGGAAAAGCTTTTTTTAACGAAGAAATGATGGTAGAAAATCGCTTTATTTCCTCCTTTTCGCTCAATAATTCAGCATTTGGTCTTGTTGAAAGTGCACCGATGTCAATTATATCAGCTCCATCCGATATTAAATTTTCAACATGCCCAATAAGAGAGGGATCACTTAGTTTTTTGTGATGCTCGAAAAATGATTCATGGCTCAAATTAATTATAGCCATAATCCATAGATCATTGAATGTGTAGAGCTTTCCTTTAATGTGTATCAAACGAGATTGCATAAAATGACTTAACTTTGTGTCAGATGAATAATACAGAGCTCGAATATACGAATGTAATTCTTCAATGTAAATCAGTTTTTGAGAAAAAAACTTGGGATTATGGAACTTCTTGGAGAATTTTGCGACCAAGTTCACTGACTGATCAACTATTTATTAAAGCGCAACGTATTCGTACTATTCAAGAAACAGGAGCAAAAAAGGTGGATGAATCTTTCGAGGATGCATTTATGGCGATAGTTAATTATTGCGTAATGGCAATTATTCAATTACGCCTACCAGTTGAAATGGGAAAAACTGAACTCGAGACGAAAGATGCAATTAATTGGTACGATAAAGTGCGTACGGAGGCATTTGAGTTAATGCAAAATAAAAATCATGACTATGGCGAAGCGTGGAGAGATATGCGTGTAAGCTCACTGACCGATTTAATCTTAACTAAGGTATTAAGAATTAAACAAATTGAAGATAATCAAGGTGTTACATTGGCAAGTGAAGGCGTGGAAGGGAATTACTTTGATATGCTGAATTACGCAATTTTTGCACTCATTCACCTTAAAGAGTTAAAATAAAGTTAATTTAATTTACCGTTAGTCTCTTTGTAATAGTTTTGAGACATAAAATCAATTTACGAATGGAAAATGTTAAAAAATATATGCCTTGGGTAGTTCGAATTATTCTATCGGGATTCTTTTTTTTGTCAGCTGCAGCGAAGTTGTATCCTTCGCCGGTTTTGGCCATTACTTCTTTTGAAATGAAACAACTGCTTCCCCTAGGCTTTGACGAATGCTTTGCTCCATTTTTTTCTCGATACATAATTGCAGCTGAAATTGCCCTTGGTATTGCTCTTTTACAAGCGCATTATTTGCGCTCATTAGTTATTCCTGTTGCAACATTGATGTTGGCAGTTTTCTCACTTCATTTGGGAATTGAAATAATTAATACCGGGGGTAACTCAGGGAATTGTGGATGTTTTGGTGAGTTAATCCCAATGACACCAATGCAATCGATTTTCAAAAATATTGCGTCAATTGGGCTGTTAGTGTATCTATATTTTCAAGTAAAAGATCGAGAAAAGGGATCAAATAATATTTGGATTTTGACCAGTATATTTGCATTTTCCTCATTATTTATGTTTGGCTTGACACCAATGGAGAGTTGCAAAAAAGAATTAGTAAGTTCTCAAGTTATTGTTGTGGATAACGAAGATGAAGCACAAATGATACATCAAGTTAAAAAAGATACGATTATTAATGGTAAAGATACGTTAGTAGTGGTAAAAAAGGTTTACCAACCCAAACCAGTCACTTCCCAATTTGCTGCGGCTATTCCAAATATTGATAAAGGTTTAAAACTATTGTGTTTCTTTTCACCGACTTGTGATCATTGCCAAGGGGCAGGTAAGGATATCGTTTCAGTATTAGCAAAGTCCAATGTGAAACCTAAAGTACATATTGCATTTCAAGAAGAACCGGAGGAAGTTCCTAATTTCTTCAAAATTATTGGAAGAGAATTTAATCACCAAGTATTTGAAATTAGGCAGTTTATGAAAGTTTTCGGTATATCTAATGATGTTCCAGGTGTAGTTCTGATGTGGAATGGAAATATAATTAAATTCTATCAAGGATCAGGTGATGATGCCTTTTCAAGGGACAAGTTGATAAACGATTTGAAAGTTATTGAAGAAAAGCTCAAGCAGTAGCTTGTTGAAAACTTGAAAAGATTACAGCCTTTCACTTTTTCAATTATCCTTAATTTAGGGTATGAGAAAAAAAATGGTAGCGGCAAATTGGAAAATGAATCTTCTCCAATTCGATGCGCTCACTTTTCTAAATAGCATATCAAAAAATGATTTACCGGAAAGCTCAATGCTTGACATAATCATTCTTCCATCCTCAATTTTTATGCAGAAAATGATTGATCATGGTGCGAATCGCATTCACATCGGGGCTCAAAATTTTTATTTCAAGGAGCATGGAGCATACACGGGTGAAGTTAGTTTAGATCAACTTAAATCTATAAATTGCTCTTATGTACTGATTGGTCATAGTGAGCGAAGAACATATTTTTCTGAGACGCCAGCGTTGATTTTAAATAAACTAAAGGCAGCAGTAGAAAAGGGATTTAATATCATACTTTGTATAGGCGAAAGCATAAATATTAGAGAATCTGGTGATCATTTATCTTATTTGCAGCGTCAATTAGAAGAGTCTCTTGGTAAGCTAAAAGAACAAGAGGTTGAATTTATTACAATTGCCTATGAACCCATCTGGGCAATAGGTACAGGGCTAACAGCAAGTGTTGATCAAGTAAATGAGGTACATAATTTTATCCGTACATACCTTATTGATTCCTTTCCTAATTTAGGCGATTCGCTTCGTATTCTTTACGGAGGAAGTTGTAACGAACAGAATGCAAAGGAGTTATTTTCTTGTCCAAATGTAGATGGTGGACTAATTGGAGGAGCTTCTCTGGATAGTGATAAATTTCTCCAAATAATTCAAGCAGCACATGAAGTATCTCGAATTGAGCATTGATGTAAATCCGCGCGAGCCATGGAACGAAATATTTGTTTCCGATTTGTCGGAAATAGGATTTGAAAGTTTCCAGGAAGATCAAGATGGTTGTCTAAAAGCGTACATACCTAAATCAAAATTTATTGAAAGAGATTTACAATTCCTTTTCAAGAAAAGGGAAAAACAAATTGACTTTTCTTTCAATATTCTTATGCTTGAGGAGCAAAATTGGAATGCAGTTTGGGAGTCTCAATTTGAACCTGTTATTGTTGAGGATCAGTTAGAGATAATAGCCCCATTTCATAAACCGATTTTAAAAAAAGGATTATCGATTGTCATCGAACCTAAAATGACCTTTGGTACAGGACATCATCAAACTACTTACCTCATCTGTGAACATTTATTGAAATTTCCACCAATAAATCTTAACGTGTTAGATATGGGAGCAGGGACCGGAGTGCTTTCAATTTTGACAGAGCAATTAGGTGCTCGATCAATTATTGCTATTGAAATTGAAGATTGGTCAGTCGAAAATGCCATTGAAAATATACATCGAAATAATTGTTCGCGCATTGAGGTGTTAAAAGGTTCCAAGGAGCAAATACCTAAAATTCAATTCGATTTAATCTTAGCTAATATTAATAAAAACGTTTTGTGTGATCATTTTTCAAGCTATTCAACAAATACAAAAATAGGGGGGAGGCTGTTGATTTCTGGATTCTTCTCAACAGATGATACTGAGTTGATTGAAAATGCCAAAAATAACGGGTTTCAAATCGTGTCACATCATACAAAAGATGAGTGGTCAATGCTTCAATTTGTAAAACAATGAAAACGATAATATTTTTACTATTCTTGGTCTTGGGGCCAATTATTCTTGCGCAATCCTTTACAAAAGATAAAGAAAAATTTAACAAAGATTGGAGCAAATTTCCGCTTGATAGCAAGGCAAGTGAATTTTGCAAAAAGGAACTCGAGGACTTGTTAAAGTTACCTCAACTATCCGATTCGAAATTCTCCAAAATGGTAGACGGGTGTAACAACCTAGAAAAAAAAGGAGTGTCAGCAAATCCGGATATTTTCAATTATATGGTTTCATTTCTTTTTCAACATGTAAATAAATTTGATGCTGAATTTATTCAACTATGGGGCGAAATATACGCTGAAATATTAGAGAAACAACCGGATCAACTGACTGATTTTTTGCTTTTTTCCTCAAATCTATTTCGCTTCAAAGCTTTAATTAAAGACGTAAATTATGGTTGGTATTATCAAAATGGAAATTTTCAATGGATTCGCGATAAAAAATTGCAATTAAAATGTGAAGGCGGAGATTTATTCTGCCGTGTTCCAATACGTGGAACGAAAGGTGATTCAATTCATGTTAAAGCAACTGACGGAATCTTTGATGTTACCTCTAAACGTTGGGATGGACGAGGAGGTGTTATTACTTGGGAAAAAGTAAATATAGCGAAAGATCAAACCTTCGCAACATTAAAAGGATATAAAGCTGATTTTAATAAGACATCATTCAAAGTAGATACTGTTGCATTGACTACACCGTATTTTCAACAAGCTATTTTAGGAAAACTGAACGATAAGACTATCTTAGATCTTTCCGAGGGAGAAAAAGTTCCTCAATTTGTATCTTTTGAAAAACGCTTAAAAATCCCTGAACTTAGGAAAAATATTGATTATGATGGCAGTTTTACGCTAGAGGGCGAAGAATTTGTTGGAAAAGGTGTTGAGGGTAAGCCAGCTAAACTGTTATTTAAAGTTTCCAATAAAATACAAGTCGAGGTCTCTTCATTGGCCTATCAAATTACACCTAAAACTATTATTTCAAAAGACTGTTCACTTAAGTTGTTATACAAAACGGGCGACTCATTGGCTCTACAAAAAGGATTTTTGACATATGATTTAGGATCTGAAGAACTTAAAATTACTGCGGGTAATGTAGGTGGAATTAATATTCCGTTTTGGGATAGTTATTTTAATTTATATGTAAAAGCCCCAGTTTTGGTATGGAAAAGCAAATCGAATTCTGCCTATTACACGTTTGACGTAGGAACTTCCCAAGAACAAAAATATGTTGTATTTGAATCAAAGGATAATTTTGACGGTAGATTATATGCAAAATACAAACCGGCAAGTGCTGAACATCCATTTCAATTGATTGCCAAAAAAGTATTGTCAACTAATCGCTTTGAACTAAACGAGGGAGAACTCGCTTCGGCCATGAATAGAATTGTAGAGCAAGTAAAACCATTGTTGGTGGATATGATGTCGGACGGTTTTGTTCAATACAATGGAGTAACTAAAAAAGTAAAAATCGAACAAAAATTACTTGATTATGTAAAGGCACAGAATGAAGAGAAGGATTATGATAACTTAACTATAATGAGCGATTTTAGGCCAATAAAAAATCCTTTTTCTGACGAAGACATTAAAAACAATCCGGAGTTGCAGCTTGAAAAGAAAAAAATCCAAGATCGAAATAAAACACGTCAACTTTTAGATGCATTTGCGAGAATAAAAATTGACGATTTAGAGTTGAAAATCAATGAAGTGGATCAGGTTACTTTTTCTGAAAGTCAAAATGTCATTGGTTTTTGTGACTCATCTAAATTGACAATTAAGAAAAATCGAGATATGTATTTTTCAGGATGGCTAACAGCAGGAAAAATGGATGTTTATTGTCATAATGCCATTTTCGATTATGAAAGCTTTAAAGTTAATATTCTCTCATCACGAGACGCTTATTTTAATTTTAAACCAATGAAAACCGAAGATGGAAATGAACCAATCGCGTCTCCGTCATCGATTAGTCACCTTACGGGAGAATTATTTATTGATTTGCCCTCATCTCGTTCTGGTAAAAAAGCCAAAATGGATGAATACCCTAAAATATTAACCAGACTCCAAAGCAAGGTTTATTACAACGATAAATCAATTTTGAATGGCGCATACGATTCAACACGTTTTTATTATGAAATCTATCCATTCGAATTAGATAGCCTTGATAATTTTAAGGAAAAAGCTTTGGCTTTTAATGGTGAACTTTACTCTGGCGGCATTTTTCCTAAATTAAAAGAAAAGCTTATTGTAATGAACGATTATTCGCTTGGATTTTTCACCAAAGCTCCTGAAGAAGGATTGCCTTTTTACGGAACAGAAACAAAGTACAAGAATAAAATTGCGCTATCTCAAAATGGCTTGCAAGGATCGGGAACCATTGAATTTTTAGAAGCTACCGCAATTTCTAAATTGCTTACATTTCTTCCGGATTCTACTATAGGAATTGCACAATTTACCAATAAACAAAAGGTAGTTGAAAATAAATTCCCGGAAGCAAATTCTCCGGCGGCATTAATTAGTTATCAGCCTAAGCAAGGTGTGTTAAAAGCGTCTAGTTACAATGGAGAATTGATTTCCATGTTTAACAAAGAAATTACGTTAACGGGAACATTAATCTTACAAAAATCAGGGGCAAGTGGTGCGGGTTTAATTGATTTTAAAGAGGCATCCTTGATTGCAAATGATTTTAAATTTAGTGATGAAGATATTGATTCCGAAAATGCTAATTTTTCACTGAGAAATCGATTTACTAGTTTCGGAGAAAACCCCTTGGCAATACAATCTGACGGTGTGAAAGGTCATGTTTCATTCAGAGAAAGAACGGGGGTTTTTAATTCAAGCGGAAGTAAGCGAATAAAATTTCCAGCGAATAATTATTACTGTCAAATGGATAAATTTATTTGGCAGATGGATGGAGAAGCCATTGATTTTGAAAAAAATGGTACAGGAGAAACAAATTTTGAAAGTGATGCAGATTTGGTTGCCAATAACTTTTTTTCTTTGTCACCAGAGCAAGATTCGTTACAATTTAAATCTTTGAGTGCGACTTACGACTTGAAATCACAATCCATCAATTGTAGACGTGTAGAATTTGTTCAGGTAGGTGATGCACGCATTTACCCTGACTCTATGTTGCTAATAATTCGTAAGGCAGCAAAAATGGATCCGCTTAAAAATGCAGTTATTGTTTCTAATTTTATTACCAAATACCATAAATTCACAGAGGCCAATGTGACTATTTCTTCCAGATTAGCTTATGAAGGAACATGTCAATACCCTTATTATGATCGCGACAGTGTACTGACAACTATTCCTTTACAAACTATCCGATACAACAAGGATAAAAAAGAAACGGTGGCAGTAGGAGAGATACTTGAGAATAAAAAGTTTAAGTTAAGTAAGGAATTTGATTATGTTGGAAAAATTGCTATTCATGCATCGAACCCAGGAATTTTTCTAAACGGATCAACAAGAATTAATCATTCTTGTGCCTACGATAAGTCATGGTTTAGCTTCAGCGATACGATAAATCCAAAGAAAATTCAAATTCCAGTCAACTCGCAATTAGTGACATCTAAAAATGAACAAATTCTTTCCGGTTTCGCTTGGAGAAACTCATTAAAACTCGATAGTTTAAGAATTTACTCAGGATTTCTATCTAGAAAGGAACGAGAAGCCGACATTGAATTATTGGCAGCAAGTGGATATGTTCAATTTAACGAAGCTGCAAATGAATTTCAAATAGGCTCGAAAGAGAGATTAATGAAAAAAGACACGCTTTCAACATTTTACAGTTTACATTTGGGAACATGTATTCTCACGGGATTAGGGCCTGTCAATATCGGAATTAATTATGGTGAAACTTCTGTTAAAGCATATGGAAAATTAGAGTTTAACCCAGCTGATAAAAAGACTACGTCTTACGTGAATTTGGCAATTGACATGAGCTTACCAAAAGATGTAATGGAAATCATTGCCAATAAAATTAAATCAGAAGAAACCATAAAAGAAATGGATCTGAAAGCAGGAAAATATGCCTTAAAGAATAATTTAGCCTATTGGATTGGGGATGAACATGAGAAGGTATTTAAGGACTACGATGAAGAGAAATTGAGAAAAATGCCTGAAAAATTGGAGCAGACATTGATTATTTCGGGAGTTAAATTGGAAAGTTTGATCACAAGTGCCTCTGGAGGCCGAAAAGCTGAGAGAGGACTCATAAGTGAAAAAAATGCAGCGTTAGGAATTGTGAGTATTGCAGGCATTCCAGTTCTCAGGGAAGTAAATACGCGATTGTTCTTTGCTCAACGGCATACTTCGGATGAAACCCAATTTTTCGGGTTAAACTTTGAAGTGAATGAGGAAAAATTTTTCTATTTAAATCATCAGATGGATAATAAAAATGAGTCTTCGTTAAGCTTTGTTAGCAATGATTCAGACTTGAAAAAAACAATTTTAGCAATTAAACCTAAAAAACGTAAAGCAAAAAACTTTAAATTTGATTTGGCAGAAGGATCGGACGCAACCAATTTAGTCGCCAAATTTAAAAGTGTTTTTCAATACAGGTAATTAAATGCTACTAGGTTTAGTAATTATATTGGCTTACTTTATAGGATCTATACCTACAGCTGTTTGGCTTGGTAAATACTTTCATTCGATTGATGTGAGGGATCACGGAAGTCAAAATGCAGGAGCAACTAATACGTTTAGAGTTTTAGGTAAAAGACTCGGATGGACTGTACTTATTATAGATATTTCGAAAGGTGCTTTTTGTGCAATTTTACCTTTTTTCTTCAAAGACTTTTACTTAGGTTTTAAGGATGAAGAACTAATTCTACAACTTTGTGGTGGCTTTGCAGCAGTTCTAGGTCATGTTTTCCCAATTTATGCCGGGTTCAGAGGAGGTAAAGGTGTTGCAACTTCCTTAGGTATTGTATTCGGTATAAACCCTGTCGGCGCCCTACTTTGTCTGGTTTTATTTTTAGTCGTATTTATTTCTTTTCGATTTGTATCTCTCGGTGCAATAACTGCGGCGACTGCCTTACCATTTATAAGTTTCTTTTTTTTAAAAGAGGATCAACGGATAATGATAATTTTCACAATAATTCTTTCTTTTGTTGTGATTGCGGCTCATCGAAAGAATATCGGCAGGCTTATAAGAGGTGAGGAGAACAAAATGAACCTTTTAAAAAAGAAGGCGTAATATTTGTATATTAATAAGTTAGTATAAATCGCCAGTTGTTCCGAAAAGTAAGATACTTCATTTTGTGCATTCTAATTTTTGGAGTAGAAATAGTCTATTCTCAAAATTTTAATGCCTTAAAAAAAGAGGCTGATGGTGAATTTCTGAAAGGACAATTCCTAGAAGCCAAATCAAAATATCGGCAGTTATTAGCCGCAGATCAAAAAAGTATTGACTTTAATTATAAATATGGGGTTTGTATTTATGAAACTGAAAATAAACTTAACGCACGAAAATATTTTGATTTTATCCTTCAACAGCAAGGATTTCCTATCAAATCAAACTTTTACAGAGGAAAAATATATCAGTTTGAATATGAATTTGATAAAGCTATCGCATTATTTGAACGATGCAAGCAAGACAAAACACTTAACCAATTAGCTGCAAATGAAATTAACAGTTGTTTAGCTGCAAAAGAACAGATAAAACTAAAGTCTAGCCTCGTGGTCAAAGAAAAATATTTAACACAACTAGGAAACCACGAAAAATTCTATCAATTAACCCAACCTTATAGTTTTTATTCTCCTGATAAGGGAGAAATTTTTGATAAACAAAATAGCACCTCCTCATTTAAACCAAAATATTTATTCAAAAGAGGAATGAAATACCGAGTTTTTGCATCTTATAGCGATAAAAAAGAGAATGGTTTAGATATCTTTATTCAAATCAAAAATACTGATGGTGACTGGGCTGAAATAATAAGAATTCCTAAGGTAAACACCTTAAATGATGATAATTATCCGTTTTATGATGATTCTACTCAAACGTTATATTTCGCCTCTAAAGGGCATAATTCAATGGGTGGATACGATATTTTTAAAGTTAACTATGATTGGAAGACAAATACCGTAGGGGATGTAGTCAATATCGGGTTTCCATACAATTCACCGAGTGACGATTATTTATTTGTCCCTGACTTCAATAAAAATTGTGCGTATTTCACAACGCATAGATCAGGGGAATTATTGAATGCAGAAGTCTTATATGTATCTTTGAAACAACATGATGATGATATCATATCTGCGATTGGTCAATGGGTGGATGAAGTAGATCAAAAGCAACATACCGTAAAAATTTATTTACGTAATACTGAGAGTAACGAGTCTTTTGGTCCATTCGTTTCAGATATCTCTGGTAGGATTGCCTTGTATTTTCCTGTAAATGGAACTTACGAGTATATGGTGGAATATTCAGTTTACGGGGAAGTTCGAAATTTTATGAAATTAGTGGATATCCCCAAGGTTGGAGAGAGAGAAAGAATTGAACACACGTTTCGTTATTTTATTGAAAATTCGATTGAGCAACTAGAAATCAGTACGCGCGTTAAGTATTTGGACCAATTCGAAGAATTAGACCCACTAAAACTACAAGAAATTTCCAAATTATCAATAAACGAAAAAAGTTTAGGCAATCGTAATTTAATCGAAGAGGTATCAGCTGTAGATGTTTTTTCAAAGCTTAACATAAGAGAACCGAATAAGAAAATGGCCGTAGATAAATTGTTGGATTCTCTGTTGGCGAAGGAAATAGATATGGAGAATAATGAACGTTTCCGAATCCAAGCAAATGAAAAACTTAAGTTAAATAATGAAATAATAGCATCTTTAAAAGTAGAAATTGCAGAGCGGAAAGAACAAATACCTTCGGAAGAGCAAAATTTTGATCAACAATTAAATCAGAAGAAAAATCAACTTCAGGAATTATTAGAAGAAAATCTTGTATTAAATGATCAAATTCAGAGACTGAATGAGTTGAATGAAATTCGTCCGAATCTTGATGACATAACCTTGTTGAATGAAGAATTGAATGAAATAATTCATACCAAGTCCCAGGAAGAAGTAGAAATTTTTGTTGAATCAAAGCTAAGCCAAATACAAAAAACATTCAATATAAAGGTTGCTACGCCAAATAGCATCGTATCAGAGCTTCTTAAGGAAGCTGAAGAAAAATTAATAAAGAATCAAAATGAATTACTTGTTTTTGAAAAGCAAATCGATAGTCTTAAAAGGAAAATTTCAATCATCGAATCAGAAATAAAAACGCTTCCTAAGAAAAAGCAAGAGATAAAACAAGCGGAATTATCTAATATAAAAAAACAGTTGGCGATTGCCGATGAATTGAAGGGAGCTTTAAGTTTCGAAAATAAACTATTGAGTACCGAAACTAATGCTTATCGAAATAATAGAGATTTGATTGATTATGTTTCGGAAGAGTCTTTAAAAATTAAAAATATTGGCTTGATTACCGAGCTGAATAATAATTTTGAAACGAAAGAAAAATTAATTGAACAATTAATTGAAGTAACGCAAGGAGGAAGCGTTAATTCTTTAACGGCCTCACTTCAACTCGCTAAAGAAAACTATGAAAACAATAAATTAAATCTGTCGTTGATTAAAGATCCTGAAGAAAAAATAAAACAAGAAAAGAAACTAGAAGATATTTTTCTTAAAGAATTAAATGCAATTTCTGCCAATGAAAATGACGAAGTGAAGGAACTGATTCAATTGGCTGAGAATAGAATAAATCGATTAACTGAATCGCTAGACAGTATATCAAATCAAAAGCAACTTTCACAAGCGAATACAATTCAGGAGACTAATAAAACCTTGAATACTTCAGAACAAAATTTGGCGAGTCAACAACAAAATAGTACCAATGAGACCACAACAGAAACGAATACAGGGCAGGAGACTAATGAAACCTTGAACACCTCAGAACAAAATTTGGCGAGTCAGCAACAAAATA
>JBIJBD010000106.1:0-8549 GCA_044345395.1 Crocinitomicaceae bacterium
TGATAGCGCCGTAGGCTCAGTAATCGTATAAACCGCCGTGTCCTTACACGTATTCGCATCCGTGACAATAACCGTATACGTACCCGGTGATAAACTTGTTAAAGATGGACTTGTTGAACCGCCCGGAATCCATTGGTATTGATACGTCGGAGTACCCGATGAGGAGGATACAGAAATAAATCCGTTGTTCAGTCCAAAACATGTAACATTTTGAACATTTGTCGCACTCAAAATTGGATTTGAATTTATAACAACAGTATCCAAAATATTGTCATATGTGCATGAACCGTCAATCAGTGAAACCGATACAATATATTCACCACTATTGATGGATGTTGCATTTGGAATCGAAATACTAGAAGTGGTTGCCGAAAAACCACCTGGTCCTGACCATAAATAATTCGCATAAACCGAATTAACCGTCCAAAGATGTAAAGAATCACCTTCACAAAAAGGTGCATCATCATAAACATCAATTTCAGGACAATTTGGAGCAAAAACCGAAATCAAATTCGACGTCGCTGATGGACAACCATTGGCATCGTAGACATCAGATGCTCCGCCATTATTATAAGAATTACCTGAAATATCACCTTCACCAAAAATATAAGCTTTATTCTCTAGCGTACTATCACAACTTAAAATAATACAGTCATCTACTACCCTAACCCGAAATCGAACGACAGCACTATCGGCACCATTAGAGGAGTTTATCATTAAGCCTCCATTAGAATTTGTTGCGCCCGAATTTACGCGCGCTTTAATTGTTCTTGACGCTGCAATATATTCAGCTTGGTCATCTCCAGCACCATCCGTTTTTGGACCGACAAAAGGACCATTTAAAAAAGAAATAGAGTTTGGAATATATTCAGTTCTAATATCTAAGGTATCTGTAATAAAGGTATTTAATGACAAATCCGAACCAATATTCTTACCCACAATTGTATACTCTAAAACATCGTTAGGAATAGCCGGAGGACCATTTATATCGTTGATATACACTGTTGCCCTAAGGTCAGGCTCATAAATATCAATGGCTGATGTAATAACACGCGGCATAATGGCATCTTGTGTGGTTACTACCCTAACTGTAGCAGAAGTTGCCGAATTCGGAAGATATGTTTGTGTCGCATTATTAGGAATAAAAATACCATTGTCGAATCCAAGGGTATTATTGAAACTTGGATTTCTGTAAGGAGTTAAAGACCCATTGTATGTTAATGTACTATTAAAAAAATCATTCGGAAGTCTCAGTGGATCCGGAACATCTAAAAAAGAACCGTTACCATTAAATTGTAAGCGATCTCCAGGAATACTTCGGTCTCCCTCATGTGCTACAATGCCCAATTCAAAACTCACAGGTCCAACAGATGGAGTAGTAAATCCAGAAATCGGAATGTCTAAATTGTTTTGATTACTGACATACGCCATACCATCAAATACCGTAAGATTTCGCATTGACATCAACGAATTCTTATAAACAACTACAATTGACCAAGCGCCAAAAAGGTTATTTGCTCCAGTCTGAGAGACTACGTTAGCAACAGTGAATCTTCCATTTCCTCCAGTTGGTTGGACTAAGCTTGTAATATCTTTAAAACAAAAATAACCCGGCATAGCGAAACTCGGATTGCCAGGAATTGTGCTGACGTCAATTAACTGATCAGCTGTTATATTCTGATAGAGTCCATTGCCTACTTTTATTCTAACTTGATTTCTGTTCGCGTAAAAAGTTGTAGATTGTTGAACGCGTGCACTCCAATATAAACCCGCCCAGGTAACCTCACTGCAAATGGGTAAATTTAAACTATCGCTAGACGACATGAATGTACTCGGATTACCATCAATATCGACATATCCAAGGGTTATTCCTCCATCTTGATTATGATTTCCATTCGGTGGTAACTGATTTTGATAAGTCGCACAATTGTTATTTGTTGCATTGCATGTTATCGCTACATTTGACATCATCACAATACCCCCTTTCTGATTACTTTGATGACGTATGGAGAAAGGTGTTTGAATCTGAGCTGATAACGAACTCATTTTCAGAACAATCAATAAAACAAAATAAATTAGTTGTTTGATAAGTGTCTTAATTACATTGTATAAACGCTTGGTAAAGGGAAAATGTTGCTTTGAACGCTTTTAAAATCAATCGTGTAATGAATTCAACTTAATTACAAAATCATGTAATGTTTTAATTTTTTTGCGTTAAGGTTATTAAAATATAATACCATGAAAAAGTCTCTTTTATTATTATTTGTTGGAAGCATTGCATCTTTCTCCTATGTATATGCCTCAATACCTCAAACAAACAACAACTTAAGCAATGTTTCGTTGGTGGAAACTAGTTTATTTAAACTTGAAAAGTTCACAACAAAAACTGAAGTATCTCTATATCCTCCCGGAAAAAAAAGACGCGGAAGTCCATACAGATCTGGCACAGGTGGAAAAAAATGGGGAGGTAAAGTCGGTGCATGTGCAAAAAAAAGAAGACGTTAATTTTCAATTATCAATAATTATCGAAAAGCATAGAATTAATACCTTAGCGAAATGTTGAGGTATTTTTTTATAGTAATTTATGTAGGTTTCATATCTGTTTGTTGCACCAGGAATGAGAACCAACCCAATTCAAATGAATTAAAACCAAAAAAAGAGGATACCCTCATTGTGAATAAGGAAAATAAATTAAAATGGGACAACCCATTTCTAAACCCCACAGGATCGGATTTGGCACGAATGATTCGAGCCTATTACTTAGTTGGTGATATTGATAAATTATACCCATTCTTACTTTTACCACCTTCAATGGATAAAAACAAGTTAATTGATTTGCTTCAAGAAGCCAATTGGGGATATGAGCTAAAGGTTACCAATGTGAAATGGAGCAACGATTCGATTTTTCAGTTAAGTGTAAAAACTCAAAAGCAAAAGACCACTGGTCTCGAATTCTATCATGGAAAAATTGTGAATGATACGGCAAAACTATTTGTCTTTCAGAATGTGGAATGTCCTTTCGTAGATAAATGAAAAAAGAACTTCATATAGTGAAGTGCTTCTATATCTTTGTATAAATAAAATATTTCGAAAGGACGACCAATTTAAATCGTTTGCATGAACACCACCATTTACACCGACAACGAAAAAAACGCCATTCGTTTTTCGAACTTTAGAAAGTTGGAATCTACTTGTCCGTTCTCTGGTTTTGGGGTGAAATACGTGGCTTCAGGTGAAGAAATCTATTACGCAAATGATAAAAAGTACAAGGTAAATGCTGGTGAATATATCATTGGGAATGAATTTACCAAGTCCATTGTGCAAATTGATCACGCTGAAATGGTTCAAGGACTTTGTATTGATGTTTCATCCGAAATCATTTCTGAAGTAGCTGAATTTCATGATATTAATGGTTCGGAGTTAAAAGAGTTTTTGCTTTCTGATCAGTTTTTTGTCAACCGATACAACGTGAAGAATACCAGTTTGGGATACACCCTGAACGAAATCAATCAAAAGATAAAATCTGGAACATTTACGAATGATTTACAGCAAAATGAACTGTTTTACAGCCTTGCAGAATCCATTATCACCGATCAACGTTTTGTGTTTGATCATTTATCCAAACTGGATTTCAAAAGAAACGTGACCAACGAAGAAGTTTTTAGGGCGGTGTTCCAAGCAAAATCGCTTATTGATGAATCCATTACGGAAAACCTTTCTCTGGAAAAAATCGCCAATCAAATAGGGATTTCAAAATACCATTTCATTCGTGTATTTAAATCAGTTTTCGGAATTTCCCCATATCAATACCAAAAGCGCAAACGATTGGAACTTGCCAAATTAGACCTATTGAGCGGCGAAGAAATTCTGTCCACTGCTATTCGCTATGGTTTCGCGGACACCCCTACATTTTCAAAAGCATTTAAAATGCAATATGGTCAAACACCTGGTGCGATAAAAAATAGCCTCATTAAATGAAAAAGGTCATCATTATTGGTTCAACTTCCGGAATAGGAAAAGGACTTGCTGAACGTTTTGCAGCAAATAATTACAAAGTTGGTATAACAGGTCGTCGAAAGGAATTACTTATCGAATTGAAAGACAAAAATCCAGATGCCTATTTGACCAAAGTTATAGACGTTACCGATACCGCATCATCCATTCAACAGTTGGAGGAATTGACTAATGAACTAGGTGGCTTGGATTTACTTGTCATATCCTCTGGAATAGGCGAAATAAACGAAGCGTTAGATTTTGAAATCGAAAAACAAACCATAGATACCAACATAGTAGGATTTACGGCCATTGCAGATTGGACCTTCAATTATTTTGAAAAACAGCAATCTGGTCATTTGGTGCTAATAAGTTCCATTGGCGGAATTCGAGGCAGCCGTCAAGCTCCTGCATATAATGCATCAAAAGCCTATCAAATAAATTACACGGAGGGATTAAGACAAAAAGCTACAAAACTTAAAATGCCCATTTTTATAACAGATATTCGTCCAGGTCTTGTGGATACAAAAATGGCGAAAGGCGAAGGTTTATTTTGGGTAATGCCTCTCGAAAAAGCTGTCAATCAGATATATAATGCCATCATCAAAAAAAAGAAGGTAGTTTATGTCACAAAAAGATGGCGTTTGATAGCTTTTGTCTTGAAAATTATCCCGAGAGGAATTTACGATAAGATGTAAAGAGTTTAAAAACACATAGTTTTTTTAAGTCCAAATAAAAAGAGTCAAGAATTAGCAATTTTTGACAATTGAATCTTACGGGAATACCCTTTCTTTGAGAAAAATTGTTAGAATGCTACGTTTAATTCCCCTTCTATTTTTTGCTCTCATTTCACTCAATACCCTGGCTCAACTTCAGCGCAAACCACTTCTTGGTGCTCGTATCGAATATGTTACTGAAAATGGGAATTCCGGCTGTAAGGTCGTACAAGTTGTTCGAGGAACGAGTGTTGCACTGAATCTTCAAGAAAAGGATATTATCACTAAGATTGGTGAAAAAACTTTTACTTCTGCGGATGAATTTATCTCACAATTTTTGAACTACGAACCGGGCAAAGAAATTCAACTATCAGTACTTCGTGGAAAAAAGAAACTCACGCTCAAAGCAAAAGCCGTTGCTCGTCCATACGAAACAGATGATAATGCCACCGTCATTTACGATGAAGCGAATTACAAAGGTGGACAGCTTCGGGTGATCATCAACAAACCGTTCAAGGAGAATAAAATGCCTGCGATGCTCTTCATTCCTGGATATACGTGCAGTAGCATTGATGAACTGACTAGCGATCATCCTTACAAACGAATTGTAGATGCCTATGTTGATGCCGGTTACGTAACCCTTCGTATTGAAAAAAGTGGCTTGGGAGACAGCAAAAATACGCCACCTTGTGAGTCGTGCGATTTATTGGATGAGATTGAAAATTTTGAGGTCGGATTGAAAAAATTGAAGTCCTTACCCTACGTCGATACCAACCAAATAATCATTGTTGGGCATTCCATGGGTGGAATTGTTGCACCAGCTATTAGCGCTAAACATCAAGTAGCTGGGGTTGTGGTGTATGGAACAACAGCAAAATCGTGGTTTGAGTACCAAATTGAAATGTATCGGATACAAAATGCATTGGCAGGAATGAATCCCATCGAAGTAGAGCAATCTGTACTTGAGCAATACGATTTGAATTACCGATACTTTGTCAAAAAAGAGCGATTAGAGGATATTGCCAAAGATACCAAAGCAGATAGTGTTTTACGAACGAGTTGGGAATACGACGGAAATGGTAAAATCTACTCAAGAAATGCTGAATATTGGCGTCAAATTCAAGATTATCCACACCTAGAAAACTGGAAAAACACCAAGGCAAAAGTGTTAGTTCAATTTGGCGAATCTGATTTTCAAGCCTTTTCAAGAGCTGATCATCAGCAAATTGTGAATACAGTCAATTATTTCAATCCGGGGAATGCTACGTTGATGACCTATCCTTCAACAGATCATTATTTTGCTAAATCGGGAACGATGCAAGAAGCCTACAACAAATTCGCAAATGGTCAAATTCAGCAATTGTTTGATGAATACAACCATGAGGTCGGAAAATCCGCAGTAAAATGGAGCAATGAAATTCTATCCAAAAAGGATGAGGTTAAACTTCCCGAAAAAGGTTGGAAAAAACTGAATACCGAACGCTATCCTGGGAAACAAGATGACATCGCGTTTATCAATGAAAATGAAGGTTGGTATGTCAACGGATACGGAAGCATTTACCACACAAAAAATGGCGGCGAAACATGGGAAAAACAACTTGAGAAGAAAGGAACCTTTTTCCGTTGCATTGCATTTGTAGATAGTTTAAGAGGATTTGCAGGAACTGTCGGAACAGACTATTTTCCAAACGTAACGGATACCATTCCGCTTTATGGAACAACCGATGGCGGTAAAACGTGGACACCTGTTTCATATTCAGGACCTTATGTGAAAGGATTGTGTGCGATCGATATCGTGAAAGAGCAATACATCAACCACGGAAAGACGGATTACAAAATTCACATCTACGCAGTTGGTCGTGTGGGAAGCCCGGCAAATATGCTGGTTTCACACGATGCTGGATTAACTTGGACCTCATCGGCAGTAAAAAAGGGAAAAATGTTGTTTGATATCGATATGTTTGATGTGCAAAATGGCATCGCTTGCAGCGCAAGTTCTGCTGATGTGAGTAAATCCCATGCCCTAATTCTCAAAACTAAAAATGGCGGAAAGACCTGGAAAAAAGTTTACCAATCCAATCGACCATTTGAGACAACCTGGAAGGCTACTTTCCCTACAAAGGATATTGGCTATATTACTATTCAATCCTATAATCCCGATCCAAATGTGAAACAGCAACGCGTGGCTAAAACAACCGATGGTGGCAAAAATTGGAATGAAATCAACTTGGTGGAAGATGCCACAGCTCGTGAATTTGGAATTGGATTTATTAATGAAAACCATGGCTTTGTAGGAACGATGAACAGTGGTTACGAAACCAAAGACGGTGGTCTTACATGGCTTCCAGTGAACCTCGGTATGGCGTGCACTAAACAAAGATGCCAACGGAAAAATTTATGGCTATGCAATTGGAGTTGATGTGTTCAAAGGTACGTTTTAAGGTTTTAAACGAAAAAATTAATTTTGAATTTTCAGATCTATTTACAACTATAAAGTGATATCAATTATTATTGTTTCGTTTTAACGTTTGAGTTCTTTTCCAAATATTATAAAATAAATATATTTTTTATTTAATTGATTTTCAATTTTTTACAAAATAATTATAAAAAAAGTAAAAAATTATTTGGAAATATTCTAAATAGCATATTAATTTTGCAGTCGAATCACATAAGGTGTTTCATGTTTATACAGAAGAGGTGAGAGACAGGCTCTGAGATCCTCTGGCAACCAACTTGAAGTAATGACGATAAAGTTATTATTGGAAAACCGGTGCCAATTCCTGATTCCAATTTTGGAAGAATATAAAAAATGAGAAAAATGAGAATTAAAACATTTCTTAAGAGCACCGAAAAACCAAACAAGGTTTTATCTTTTTCTTTTTTAATCAACAAGTTTTCTGCTTGCTGTTGCTGCATGTGCTGCTGTTGCATGTGCTGCTAATTTCCTTTTCATAGGCTTTGAATTCGGCGGTGCATCATTCCAGGGCCCGGAAATCTTGTACCCCAATTTTAGTATATCCCTTAATTTTTAACTTTTAAAATCAAAAAAATGTCAACAAAAAACTATCATTATGAAACCCTGCAACTACACGCAGGTCAAACAGCTGATCCAACAACTGGTTCTAGAGCTGTGCCAATTTATCAAACCTCATCCTATGTATTTAACGATGCTGAGCATGCGGCAAACTTATTCGGCCTAAAAGAATTTGGTAATATCTACACCCGAATCATGAATCCAACAACCGATGTATTCGAAAAACGAATTGCAGCATTGGAAGGAGGAGTGGCAGCTGTTGCAGTATCTTCTGGTCAAGCAGCTCAGTTTTTAGCATTAAATAATATTCTTCAGGCAGGAGACAATTTCGTAACGAGTTCACATTTGTACGGAGGAACGTATAATCAATTCAAAGTCGCATTCAAACGCTTAGGAATTGAAGTGCGTTTCGCTGATGGAATCGATCCTTTTTCAATCGCGTCTTTAATCGATGAAAACACAAAGGCAATTTATCTAGAAGCAATTGGAAATCCTGAATTTAGCGTGGCAGACTTTGAAGAAATTTCATTGATCGCTAAAAAATTTGATATCCCATTAGTAGTTGATAACACATTCGGAGCAGCTGGATACTTATTTAGACCAATTGATCACGGAGCTGATATCGTTGTTGCCTCTGCTACAAAATGGATTGGTGGTCATGGAAATAGTATCGGAGGAATTGTTGTAGATGCCGGAAAGTACAATTGGGGCAATGGAAAATACCCTCAATTTTCAGAGCCCGCAGAAGGTTATCATGGTTTGAATTTCTGGGAAGTTTTCGGAGCTAACGGTCCTTTCGGAAACAT
>JBIJBD010000170.1:0-4766 GCA_044345395.1 Crocinitomicaceae bacterium
CGCGTACGCCATTCGTCTTCGCGTGGAAGGATTGAGAGATTTTGGTCCTTCATTATCCCCGTTCAATGCTTTTCTTTTGCTTCAAGGTCTTGAAACACTTTCCTTACGTGTTCAGAGAACTGTCGATAATGCTTTAAAAGTTGCTCAGTGGCTTAAAAATAATGAATTGGTAGAGTATGTCAATTACCCTGGTTTATCGACCTCTAAATACCATGAGCGTGCAAAAAAATACCTCACAAATGGTTATGGGGGAGTTTTGAGTTTCAAAATAAAAGGAACTTTGGAACAAGCCAATGAATTCATTAATTCTCTTGAATTGGTTTCACATTTAGCCAACGTTGGTGATGCAAAATCATTGATTATCCATCCTGCCGCCACAACTCATGAGCAATTGAGCAAAGAGGAACAAATTGCTGCAGGTGTAGAACCTGGCTTATTAAGATTATCTGTTGGAATCGAGCATGTCGAAGACATAATAAACGATTTAGAACAAGCATTTACATCAGTTAAAAACAAAACATTGGTATAAATTAGAAAGCGCCCCCTGAAATGGGGGCTTTATAAATCTTAATACTATGAATCAAAAAAAAGTTGTTTTCAAGGAATTTCAATTGGAGAGTGGACTAATCCTTAAAAAAGTAGAAGTCGCTTATCATACATTTGGTAATCTTAATCAAACTAAAAACAACGTGGTATGGATCTGTCATGCATTAACGGCAAATAGCAATCCATACGAGTGGTGGCCAAACGTATGTGGTGAGAAAGGTTTTTTTAATGAAAAAGAGCATTTCATTGTATGTGCAAATATTCTTGGTTCATGTTATGGAACAACTGGTCCTCTTTCAAAAGATAAAAATGGTGATACTTATTACGATTTTTTTCCATTGATCACAACCAGAGATATGGCGCGATTACATGAAAAACTTAGACTTTTTCTCGAACTTACTGAGATTTATGTTTTAGTTGGCGCATCTCTTGGCGGTCAACAAGCGTTGGAATGGTCCATTGAAAATCCTACTATTTTTAGGCATTTAATTCTGATTGCAACAAATGCCAAACATTCGCCTTTCGGAATTGCATTTAATGAAAGTCAGCGCTTAGCCATAAAAGCTGATTCCACTTACGGAAAAAAAGATAAAAATGCGGGCGAAGCAGGACTAATTGCCGCGCGCAGTATCGCTCTATTAAGCTACAGATCATATGAAGGTTACTCCCTTTCTCAAAAGGAAGATACAGATGATGTTTTGTCAAATTATAAAGCCAGCTCCTATCAGAAGTATCAAGGAATCAAATTGGCCAAAAGGTTTAATGCTTATTCATATGTTCTCCTTTCACATGCTATGGATTCGCACAATGTTGGAAGATCTAGAAATGGGATAGAAAAAGCTTTAGTACAAGTTAAAGCGAAAACATTGATTATTGGAATTACAACTGATATTTTGTTTCCGATCGAAGAACAACGGAAATTATGGCTTCATATTCCTAATTCTAAATTGAAAACGATTGAATCAAAGTATGGTCATGATGGATTTCTGATTGAACATGAATCTATCGTTTCTCATTTCAAAAAATTTTTAACTAGTGAACCAAAAAGTTATTTCAAAAGTTCACAATTAAACGAATTATTATTTACAGCTTAATAAATGAAAAGTATGTCACACTTAAAAATAGGTCTATTTGGCTTTGGTTGTGTTGGTTCTGGCTTATATCAAGTTTTGAATCGAACCAATCAATTAAGCGCCAAGATTGAGAAAATTGTTGCAAAAGACCCAGATAAACATCGAGAACAAACCACAGTTCCAATTTTATTCGATGCCAATGAAATTTTAAATGATTCTGAAATTAATGTAGTTGTCGAGCTTATTAATGATAGTAATGAAGCCTATGAAATCGTAAAAGAATCATTGAAAAAAGGAAAACACGTGGTAACGGCAAATAAAAAATTGATTGCTGAACGATTGGATGAATTAATTCAGCTTGCAAAAAAATACAATGTTTCACTTTTGTATGAGGGAGCTGTTGCAGGTTCCATTCCTATTATTCGTAATCTCGAAGAATATTACAACAACGATACATTAACTAGAATTGAAGGGATTGTAAATGGAACAACAAATTATATTTTAACCAAAGCTAATCAAGGGATTTCGTATTCTGATCCAACACTTGATGTTGATGGATTTGATGCTAAATATAAGCTAACTATCCTTTTGAAGCATGCTTTTGGCATTACTATTCCCCAAAAAAATTTAGTGAATATTGGAATCCGCAATATTAAACCCCAAGACATTCAGTATGCCAATGAAAAAGGTCTTCGAATTAAATTATTTGCGTCTGCAATCAAAGATGAAAACGGGATTTCCGCTTTTGTAGCACCCCACTTTATTGAATCTTCTCATTCAGCTTACCACGTGGATGAAGAGTTTAATGCGGTTGTAGTTCAAGCTGCTTATGCCGATAAACAGTTATTCTATGGCAAGGGAGCCGGTAGTTTTCCTACTGCAAGTGCCGTTTTATCGGATATTTCAGCATTGCAATTTAACTACAGGTACGAATATCGAAAATCAACAAATGAGTTGCTTGACTTGTCCAATGAAATTCAATTATACGTATTCCTGAGCTGTTTTCAAAAAGAAGCTTTGGATCAAATAAAATTTGAAGAGGTCGATGATTTATATGTGAGTAAAGAATATTGCTATAAAATCGGAAAAATTCGGTTGAATGAAATCAGAGAGATTCAATGGAATCACCAAAAAGAACTAACACTACTCATTTTTTCAGATAGTTCGAATCGAAAAGTCATAAATTCAGAGGAAAAAACCTTCTACAATCTTCAATACAATTAAAATGGAAACAAATCTTCAATTAAACGAAAAGGTAATTCGTTTAAACGCACTCCTTACAATTATAATTGCATCAATAGCCCTATTTTTCAAAAATGAATGGTTGGCTTTATTTTTATCCGTTGATTTTTTTCTTCGAGGATTTACCAAGCTACAATCGCCTATGAGTTTCTTATCAAAATTGATAGTAAAACTTCTTAACCTCAATCATATTTCTGTTTATGCTCCTCCTAAAAAATTTGCTGCAAAGGTTGGTTTTATTTTTTCTGGTCTGATATTTATTTTCACTTTTATTCAATGGGAAATATTAACTCTCATTGTATCGATAGTATTAATTTTTTGTGCTTTTCTAGAATGTTTTCTCAAAATTTGTGTGGGTTGCTACTTTTATGATTGGGTTGTTGTTCCATTTTTAAATAAAAAGACCAAAAAACAATAATTTAAACAAATTGAATCGGAAAGCTACTTTAATTTTTAAAGTACTTCAACTTCGCAATTTGCAGATTGATCCACCATTCAAAATCAAAATACAATATAGTATTTGATCTCCATTTATGGGATAACTGTTCACTAAGTTCAGTTTGAAAAGTGGTTAATAGTTCAATTTTTTCAACGGGATTTCTTTCGTTCCAATCAATAAATTTTTGACTTATTCGACTTATTAAAAATGATTCAAATTCATGTAGCGCATCTAGTTTGCTCAATTGCTTTCGAAGTTTAGTTGCTTCGTAGCGCACGTTCTCTGTTTTATTAATCATAACATCTGATAAAAGTGCCAAAATTCTCGAAAAGGCATAAATATCGTTACCTCGATTTGTTGATTCTACTACATCAATTTTAAAAAACCACTTGGTAGCTTCATCATAATTTTCAGTTACAAAAAATATTTTGGCAATATCAAATCGTAAATATTTTACGGCATTTCCACCGGTAAGCACTTCGTTTTCTTTCAGAAATGAACTAATAGTTTTTACTAAAGATAATGCTTTTGAAAATTCATTTAATTTCATAAATGCAATCAGCTGAAATTGGTATGTGTAACCTTCAGCAATCTTTCTGTACTCGTGATCCGGGTTGGAAATAGAAATTCTTTTAAGTTCTTTGATGAGATAAGTAAATTCCTTTTTTTCAAAACCATTTAAAATCATAGTGGATAATCGAGCAGCAACTGAACGCAAATAGAACAAGCCAAATTTCCCTAAATTTTCAGGGTGTTTCACCAATAAATCATGCATTTTTTTCGAAGCCTTAGCGCTTAATTTACTTTCTCCGATGGCAGCGTGATACAAGTAACTGATATCATAATAATACAGTAAGGCAGTCAACGATTTTGCTTGGGAATTGTCCAAGATCAACTTATCTTTCCCTATTCGTTCAAATCTCGAAAACTGCTTGGCATTTCGAACAAAACTATTTTCTAGTAATAAACTCCCAAGAGCATTGTAAAGAGTCATGTAATCCAATACATTTTGGCTCTTAGCAAGACAAGCTTTTTGTTCATTAATTACTTTCTGCAATTCAATTGAATTAATATAACGCAACAGAACCAGTTCCTTATCTAAAAGTTGATAGGTTAATAAAAATTGATCACAAGTAACAGTTTCTTTTTTTGATGCTTTCAATCGTTTGTAGGCAAGATTATGAAGTCCTTTTTCAATGAGAATATCTATTTCAAGTAAAGAATTGACCAATTTATTTTTTTTATCTCGGTATTGCCTCATTGATTCAAGTAATACCTCAAACAAGTAATGCTTTTTTACTTCAATGTTTTTATGAAAATTAAATTGACTTGTCCGGTTTTTCAATTGCTCTTTATCGTAGATTTTCATTTCATTAAATACATCAAATAGATGCGAATAATCATTTGATTCTTCTTTTCTACTCGCCAGATGTCGTTTGAAAAATCGCTTCTCGGTTGGAGTTAAT
>JBIJBD010000081.1:0-11216 GCA_044345395.1 Crocinitomicaceae bacterium
ATTAATTATGCGAATGACGCAGCGTGTTTTTATGCTATTCAAAGTCTACTGCAATTGGTTACAGAAAAAGATGGGAGAAAATACCTAAAAAAAGGATTTGTCAAAGACTACCCTCAATACAGTTGGCGAGGTCTACATTTGGATGTTTCTAGACATTTTTTTACTAAAGAGGAAGTAAAACGCTTTTTAGATATTATGTCGATGTATAAATTTAATGTATTTCATTGGCACCTTACGGATGATCAAGGTTGGCGTATTGAAAGTAAGCGTTACCCTAAATTAACCGAAATCGGGGCATGGCGCGATAGCACTGTGAACATGCATTACTCGACCACTCCACGGACATATAATCGTGAAAGGTATGGAGGATTTTACACCCAAGAGGATGTAAAAGAAATTGTTCAATATGCTTCAGACCGATTTATTACGATAGTGCCTGAAATCGAAATGCCTGGACATGCTCGTGCTGCACTTGCTTCATATCCAAACCTCTCATGTTCTGGAAAAGCTCTGCCTGTAGAAAGCCTTTGGGGGGTTTTTGATGATATTTTCTGTGCAAAGAAAGAATCCTTAGATTTTCTAAAAAATTTATTAGACGAGTTAATCCCGCTTTTTCCTGGAACATATTTTCATATTGGCGGAGATGAAGCACCAAAAACGCGTTGGAAAAATTGCATGAGGTGTCAGGAAGTTATGACAAGCAATCACTTAAAAGATGAACATGAGCTCCAAAGTTATTTCATCAAACAATTAGATATTTTCTTAAACGCTAAAGGTAAAAAGCTTATTGGATGGGATGAAATCTTAGAAGGTGGTCTTTCTCCAAACGCAGCAATTATGTCGTGGAGAGGTTTTGAAGGAGGTGTTGAAGCCAGTAAATTAGGACATGAAGTAATAATGACCCCAGGATCACATTGCTATTTTGATCATTACCAAGGGAAATCAAAAGACGAACCACTAGCCATTGGCGGGTATACTCCAATAGAGAAAGTATATGAATTTTCACCAATTCATCCGGAGATGAATTCCTCGCAAGCAGCATATGTACTAGGTGGACAAGCAAATTTATGGACCGAGTATATAGATTCTTTCGATAAATTAATGTATATGGCCTATCCAAGAGCTATTGCACTGAGTCAGGTACTTTGGAATCCCACAACAAAACCTAGCTATGAAATCTTTGAAAAATCCCTAATTGATCATCAATTTCCAGTTTTAAATAAGTTAAACGTGAATTATGCCAGTACAAATCTTTTACCAAAAGTTGAATGGGCTGCAGAAAATAGTGGAATAAGTTTGAAAGTATCCTCAAAGAAAAAAGATGACATTTTTCACTTAATTTTTGATAAACCTCTGTCAATTGGAAATAATAAAACGTCAGAATTGATCTTGCAAAACTATCAATCCTTTTTGATTTCGAGAAGTTTAGGTTCGGATACCTTTAATTTTTCACTCCACAGCGAACATTTCGGGGTATCTCAATCGTATCGGGTTTTGCCACATATTGCATTAGGTGAAGAGATTCATTTCATAACCAAACCAAATAAACAATACGACAGCGGTAAATTAACATTAGTAGATGGTCAAACAGGAAGTAGACCATGGAAAGGACATGAATGGATCGGATTTGATACCAGTAATTTTACAATAGAAGTTTCATTAGCAAAAAAAAGACAGATCAAGGAATTAAACCTTTCCTTCCTCCATGAACCAGGTAGTTGGATTTACGCCCCGAAACAAATAACACTTTTATGGAAGGAAAGAACTAAAAACCTAAGGACCACTTTTTCTTTATCCCCAGGACAAGAATTGATTTCTCTTCCTTTGAATCGAAAAATTAAAACCATTCGAATTCAAATTTCAAACGAGAAGAAAATCCCCAATGGAAATCCCGGAGAAGGGCATGTCCCGTGGACATTTTTGGACGAAATTATATTGAAGTAAAAAAGCTACCCTGAGGTAGCTTTTTAATCAATGCTTGTGATTGGGATCACTATGATCGTGATCATGTGGCACCTCCGTTGGTGATTCCGTAATCGAAAGAATTTCAATGTCAAAAACCAAATCGGAATAAGGAGGAATTGTACCTGGTCTACCTTGCGCTCCGTATGCCTGATAGTAAGGGATTATTATTTTCGCTTTTCCGCCTTGACCAATCAGGGTAACTCCTTCTTCAAAACCTGAAATCATTCTTTGTTCCAGATATTTAAATGGCATGGGTTGATTTCTATCGTAGGAGGAATCAAATTTCTTTCCATCCGCTCGTAATGTTCCGCTATAATGAAGTGTAACCTGATCTCCCTTTTGTGCTCTTTTTTCGTCTCCCGGTTTATCAATAATATATACTAGACCAGTAGGGCTTAGTACAGCATTTGGGTATTTTACTTTTACCTCATTGTACATATATGTTTTATATTCATCTTGTGACATTGCAGAAATTTTAGCAATTTTCTCTTGTCTTTCTTTTTCAGCTTTTGCAAATGCCTCGTAATATTTCCCAAAAACTTCAATGGCATTAAACTTCTTAGCTTCAGTTCCAACGCGAATAATTTTTACTGTTTTAATGACATCATCCTGTTGGATAGCATCCACAATTGCCTGTCCTTGTACAACATGACCAAAAACTGTGTGCTTACCATCTAACCATGGTGTTTCCTTGTGCGTAATAAAAAACTGACTGCCATTCGTTGCGGGTCCAGAATTTGCCATGGATAATATTCCCGGTCCTTTGTGTTTCAGCTCTGCTACAATTTCATCTGGAAATTTATAACCTGGACCTCCCGTTCCATTACCTGCAGGATCACCACCTTGGATCATGAAATCTTTGATTACACGGTGGAACTTCAATCCATCATAAAACGGTTTGTTTATTGAAACATCTCCGGCTTTAAAATTTCCTTCTGTTAATCCAACAAAATTGGCAACAGTCATGGGTGTTTTTTTAAACTCAAGCATACACAGAATTTTTCCTTTTGAGGTATTAAATTCTGCATAAATTCCATTTTCTAACTTAGTTTGTGCATTTAGTCCAAAAAACGAAAACAAAACAAATGAGGTGATTATTTTTTTCATAACGTATATTTTATTCAATTATATCTAACAATTCAACTTCGAAAACAAGAGGCATTTAAGCTTTGATCGGACTACCCTCAGGTGCCATATCTCCGTATGCTAAGTCTTGGGGTATGTAAAACTTAAACTTAGAACCAACTGGCATCAGTTGCAATCCTTCTGTCCAACCCGGAATAACCTGATCTAGACCAAATTCCGCGGGTTCACCGCGATCAATAGATGAATCAAATTTTACTCCTTCTGGCGTGAATCCAACATAGTGAACTTTTACCATGCTTGTAGAAATTGGCTTCTTACCTTTTCCCATCTTTTCAACGACATACAATAATCCGCTTTCAGTTTCTTTAATTCCCTTAACCGTTGTTTTCATTTCCGAAAGAAATTTTTCACCACTTTCAATTTGCACCTCCGCCTCTTTAGCTTGCTTTTCTTGAAAATAGCTACTAATCACCATATCAAATGAATCGACAACTTGTGCATTTTCATTACCCAAAGCATGCATAATTCCCTGTATCAGAAGATCTTTATTAACTTCAGGCATATTTTGAAGTACGTTTTTTCCTATTCCATTCCCAATGAGGTAAGAAACAGAATCAACTTGATTGGCACATTTCTGTTGACCGAAAGCCATTCCGCTCAAACATGCTATTAAAATAAATGTATATTTCATAAAACTATTTAATTACGTGTGTCTATTCCCCAAAACATCTTGTTTCGAATGGTATCAAGGAAATTATTATCTTCGAATTTCACCACATTAATCATGAATTCTGCTTTTGTTACTACCACTTGTTCGCCTTGTCTAATGCTTTTAGACTTGCCATCCAAACTTAATAGGTACGTTCTGTCTCTTCCTTCTACGGTTAGCGTAATTGGCATATGATCCGGAACGACCATCGGTCTTACGTTTAAATTATGTGGCGCTATAGGTGTTAATATGTGCACTTGACAACCTGGAGTTATGATCGGACCTCCACAACTCAAATTGTATGCCGTAGATCCCGTTGGTGTAGAAACTATCAATCCGTCTGACCAATATGAATTCAAATATTTATTATCCAACGAGGCATGGACTGTTATCATCGAGGAAGTATCTTTCTTGTGCAAGGTAAGTTCGTTTAATGCAAAATTGTCCTCTCCATATAAATCTTCTTCTGTATGCACCCGCAGTAACGATCTTTTTTGATAATCAAAATCTTTTTCTTTGATTCGATTCAATGTAGAGGTGATATTATCCTTTGAAATATTTGACAAAAAACCTAGCCTACCCGTATTTATTCCAATAATCGGCACTCCAGAGTTTCGGATATATCCTACCGATTGAAGAAAGGTCCCATCACCTCCTAAACTTATCATCAGATCAATGCCAGTTGAAAAATCGTGATAATCACTGAAAGCACCCATCTCATCGGAAAAACCATATTTAGTAACCAGTTGCGTTTTTAGTTCCTTTTCGACAACTACCTTCCAACCGAACTCTTTAATTACATCAATCACCTGCTGAAAGTACTCAGTGGTTTGTTTATTAATCTTTCTTCCAAATAAAGCAATTTGCATACTAAAATTTAAGAAAGTTCATCAATGAATCATATCGCTTTTGAATGTCATCATCACCAAATCCTTTCTGATAACTCGTCTTAACGACATAGTCGTATCGCTCAAACGTTCTAACAATATGTGTTAAATCCATTTGGTTAATTTTAAGAGTTACATCAAGTTTTGTGGATTCATGATTGGATAAAATGTAAGCACTGAGAATTCTCGCATTATTACTTTCAACGATTTGCGCTATCTGCGCCATGGAATAGTCCACAGAATTTACTTCTAGCACAATTATTCCACCGGAATCTTTAATGCTTCCTGTATTGGCGATCACTGTCATTACTTCATAAATAGATGTGCATCCTAAATAATTTTCCTGCTCATCTAAAATTGGAAGAACACTCAATTTAAATTCCGACATTTTTGCCAAAACTTCATAGAGGTGTGCTTTCTCAAAAACAAAAGGTCGAGGTAGGTGATCAAAAAGTAAATCCAAGGTTTTATCTACGTCCAACCGATCTAAAATATCCGATTCAGACACCAAGCCGACAAAATTTCCATTTTTTAATACGGGCAGGTGAGAAACTTTGAATTCGTCCATCCAATTAATAGCCTTTTCTCCTGTATCTGCATGGATTAGCGGCGGAATTTCCTCAGTAATTAAATCAATCGCTCTCATAAGAAGAGCCAAAGTACTAAAATCCTGTCAGAGTTTGTAATTTTACAGTTAAAATTTGCACCATGACAAAGTTGAGCGTGAACATCAATAAAGTAGCTACGATTCGTAATGCTCGAGGCGGTAATGTTCCCAATGTTGTTCAATTTGCCATAGATTGTGAACGTTTCGGCGCCCAAGGCATCACTGTGCATCCAAGACCAGATGAGCGACATATTACCACACAAGACGTTTATGATTTGAGTAAAGTGGTAAGCACGGAGTTTAATATTGAAGGATACCCGGATACGCGTTACCTTGATTTAATACGCGCAATAAGACCGACACAAGTCACACTTGTACCAGATCCACCGAATGTTTTGACGTCAAATGCTGGTTGGGATACGATAGCTCATGAAGATTATTTAAAGGATGTATTAAAAGAAATACATTCACTCGGAATACGCTGTTCTATTTTCATTGAGCCTAATTTAGCACTTATTGAAAAAGCCGCTGAAATTGGTGTTGATCGCATCGAATTGTATACTGGTCCGTATGCTGAGAAATACCACATATCAAGGGAAGAAAGTGTATCCCCCTATGTTTCTGCGGCAATAACCGCAAAAAGTTGTGGTCTAAAAATAAATGCTGGACATGACCTAAGTTTAGAAAATTTGGCATTTTTCAAACAAAGTTTGTGTCAATTAGATGAAGTGTCAATAGGGCACGCTCTAATCGCTGATGCCTTGTATTTAGGTATAGAGAATACTATTCAGCAATACCTGTATCAATTAAGCTGATTATTTATTAAAAACTTCAATTGAACGTTTCGGATATGGAATTTCTATACCGTTTTCTTGAAACAGCCGATTAATTTCTAGTCTTATTTCAGATCTATAGTTGTTAATATCCCAGCTCTGATCTGCCCAAAATAACAATTCGAATTCTAATCCGCTATCGCCAAATTTTGCCAATCGAACGATAATTTGTTCGTTCTTATTAACATGGGGGTGACTCGATGCTGCAGACTGCAGTAAATGAATAATATGTTCTGTATTTACACCATAATTAACCGTAACTTCAATTTTGAACCGGCTTTTTTCCGAACCATGACTCCAATTCTCGATGATGTCTTGAGTTAATCGGGTATTAGGAATAAATAGAATATTGCCTTCTCTCGTCTCGATTTCCGTAGTACGTATATTTATTTTTAAAATTTTAACGACCATATGTTCGCCTGGATTTTTTGATCCGCTCCCATTACCATTAATTTCAACAATATCACCAACACGAATATTACCTTCAAACAACAATACGATTCCCGAAATTATATCCTTAAATACATCTTGAAGTCCCAATCCGAGCCCCACTAGCAAAGCCGCTGACCCAGTAAGTAAAATTGTCAAATCAATGCCCAATGTTTTAAACCAAATAATAATGGCAAACAGGTAGACAATATACTTCGATAATTGTACATAGACGAATTCCGTTGCGGGCGAATAATTCTTTCGTTTTTTTAATCGATTAACTATGATTAATCGAAGAATATTCACTAGAATTTTAGCACTAAAATAAACGGAAATCAATACAAGGATCCGGAAAAAATCAAGCTTAAAACCATCGCTAGCAATCAATTTATAGTTCAAGAAATCACCAAATGTAATTCCAGAATTATTCAGTTTAAAACTCATAACTGACAAGTACAGCGCCCCTAAATAAAAACCTTGACCAATTAGATTAAACCAAGAAGTTTGACGAGAACCGAGCATAATTCCTTTAGATTTAATATATCCAAGAATCATCCTCATTACAATTTTCTTGAGAATAAATGCTGCAAAATAGATACACAGAACTAAAAAAATATTTAGTAAACTGATTTTAAAGGGGCCTAATTCAAAAAGCGTACTTGTCATTACTTATTTTAAAATGGTTCGACCTAACTTTTCTGATAGCATACGCTTAATTTTTTCATAAGCCATTTGCTCTGACAATAACAATAATATATCTTGATCCGGCAATTCATTGTTTTTAAGTAGGCTAGAAATTTCATTAAGTTTCTCTTCCACTTTTTTGAATTTAAAAAAGTAGATGGCATTCATTACCGTTTGAAATAAATTATCATCCTCGGTTTTGGTGAAAATGCTGTATTTTGCCACCCAATTATGACTCAATTCGTCATCAGAAGACTCAATTTCCGAGACGAGCTTTACGATTTCTTGATCTTCTAATCGTTTTAAGTATTTCGCTGAATACAAGGAGTTATCAGCCAGTCCTTGATGAAAAAGATCCATTATTTTTAAATACAAGGGGTGTTCAACACTCAAGTCATCCACTGATAACTCCTGTATAACAAGCTCAATCACGCTCAATTGTTGCTGTTCCAATTCAGTATTCGGAAGTTTTATTTCATGCGTGCCATACTTTATCATCAAGCGTATTAATTCGTGCTCATGAACGAAAGAAGAACTTTCTGCCTCAGCTACCTGAATTAGTCCATTTTCTTTAGGAATATTAACTGGTAGTTCCTTTATTGATGGTTCTGCCAAATCTCTTGACAACGTATTTCTCTTAAACTTGATCAATTCAGAACTGATAAGACTTTCACTCATGTTGAATTGAGATGCAATCGATTGCACATAAACAGAACGCGTAATTGAATCTGGAATTAAAGCAACCGAATGAATTATCTCCTTGATCAATTCTGCCAATTTAATGGGATCATTATTACCTTCATTTAATAATATGCCAGACTTGAAGGATATAAAATCTTGTTTGTGTTCTTTTATATAAGTTTGTAATTCAGTGTTAGAAACTTTTTTTGCATACGAATCAGGATCTTCTCCATCAGGAAATAAAACAACTTTTACATTCATTCCTTCCTCGAGGATTAAATCAATGCCACGAAACGATGCTTTTATTCCAGCGGCATCCCCATCATAAAGTATAGTCAAGTTTTGTGTGTATCGTTTAACTAATTTGACTTGTTCTTTCGTTAAAGAGGTACCCGAAGATGAAACAGCATGTTGTATTCCCGCTTGATGCATACTAATTACGTCAGTATAACCTTCACAAAGCAGGCATTCATCATATTTTACTATGTCACCTTTCGCAAAATACAAACCGTATAAAATTTCACTTTTATTATAAATTATGCTCTCTGGAGAATTGAAATACTTAGCCACTTTTTTATCCGTAAACAAGGTTCTTCCACCAAACCCTAATACTCGTCCAGTAATGCTATGAATTGGAAACATAACGCGTCCTCTGAAAAAATCAAAATGACGCTCATCTTTGTGTTTAACAAGGCCAACTTGTTCTAAATATTGCAAGTTGTACCCTTTATTAACAGCTGCTTTAGTTAAATCATCTCCGATATTCAAGCAATAACCCAACTGAAAACGCTCAATTATATCCCGATGAAAACCACGCTCTTCAAAATAACTGAGCCCTACCGCTTGTCCTTCCTCATTCTGCAGTAAGTTCTCTGTAAAATGATTTTTTGCAAACTCATTAATGATGAAAAGACTATCACGTTCATTTCGTTGTGCCACCTCTTCGGCACTCGGCTCAGCCATTTCAGGATATGAAAAATGTTCTTTTTCCATGAGGAAAGTAACAACGGTTCCTCCTTTACCCGTAGAAAAACACTTGAAAATCTGTTTGGCAGGTGACACGACAAATGATGGCGTTCGTTCATCGGTAAATGGACTCAACCCTTTTAAGTTAGAGCCAGCCCGCTTCAATTGCACAAATTCTCCAATCACCTCTTCGATACGAGAAGTTTGCATGATTTGATCGACAATATGTGCAGGAATTACGCTCACCTATTCGTAGGTTTTATCGTAGGTTATCTCTTTAATAAATTTCCCTTCAAAATTATAGAAATACCAAACTCCTTTCTTTTGACCTTTCTCGTATTCACCGGAGTAATACAATTTACCATTCGGATGATATACTTGGGCTACTCCATTTTCCACTCCATTAGAATAGGTTAATGTCGACCATAACAAACCATTTTCTCGGTAGGAAGAGACTTTACCTTCCCAAAGATTTTCTTTAGTCACATTTCCTCGAAACCTAATTTTATCCGTCCCTTTGTAATAAACCGTTTTTATCCCATTTTCAATTTTGACTTCTTGTTGAGGACTATCAGCTTCTACACTATGCTGATTATCTTCCATGTTTCCGCATGAACCCATGAATAGCGCGGAGATTAAACATATTATTGTAATCTTCATTATTTTTCTCTTTTCATTGTATAATTTACCAATCCTATTAAAGAACTTTTTGCATCAGATTCTGGAAATCCTGTAATTAAAGCTACCGCCTTTTCGGCAAAATCAAACATGATTTTCTCCGCATAAGCAATTCCTCCTGAATCAATTACAATATCAATAGCTTCTTTAATTTTTTTTGAGTTATCGTTATGATTTTTGAGAATGTCCATCAATTTGCGTTTCTCCGAATCTGTTGAATTATTCAGGGCGTAAATGATAGGCAAGGTCATTTTATTCTCTCGTATATCATTTCCAGTTGGCTTACCCACTTTTTCTGAAGAACCATAATCAAAAATGTCATCTTTAATTTGAAATGCCATCCCAACATATTCTCCAAAGGTTTTCATTCGCTCCCTGTTTTCATAATCTCCAACACTAAGCGCACCTGCTTCACAACAGCTAGAAATTAATGAAGCGGTCTTTTTCTTGATAACATCAAAATATACTTCCTCTGTAATATCTAGTTTTCTCGCTTTATCAATTTGCAAAAGTTCCCCCTCGCTCATTTCACGAACTGCTCTGGAAATAACTCCTAATAGATCGGTATTATTTTTTTCTATGGAAATCAATAAAATTCTGGACAACATATAATCACCTACTAAAACGGCAATTTTATTCTTCCAAAGGGCATTCACAGAAAAAAAACCTCTTCGTTCACTCGCGTCGTCTACTACATCATCATGAACAATTGTTGCGGTGTGCAACAATTCTACTAATGTAGCAGCATCGTAGGTCGCTTGATTCACCTGTCCCAACATTTTAGCAGATAAAAAGACAAACATAGGTCGCATTTGCTTCCCTTTTCTTTTTACGATGTAATGCGTTACTTTATCCAACAACGCAACATCGGATTTCATTGAATTTCGAAAATAACCTTCGAAATCCTTAAGTTCTTGCTCTATTGGCGCAGTTATTTGTTTGACTTGATCCACTTGCACAAATATACACATTGCATCAAGGTACTCCACGAAAGTGCCTTATTAAAAGAAAATATTTTGGGCTAAAACAAATTAAATTCTGAATGCCTACCGTATATTTCTATTACCGCGAGAGGTGCATATTTCGCTCCGAATAAACCTTCGTAAAGAAAGGATCTTTCAAGTTTTTAATAAAACGAATTGCCTCACCGGTAGATTTCATTTCTGGTCCTAATTCCTTTTTTACATCTGGAAATTTCTCGTAGGAAAAAACAGGTATTTTTATTGCGTAACCATCTCGTTTCGGATTGAAATTAAAGTCTGTCACCTTGTTTACACCTAACATTACTTTCGTTGCGTAATTAACATATGGCTCGTCATAGGCTTTCGCAATAAACGGAACAGTTCTCGAAGCTCTCGGATTGGCTTCTATTACATAAACTTTATCGTCTTTTATGGCAAATTGAATATTTATTAATCCGACTGTTTTCAATTCAACTGCCAGTTTCTTGGTGATGTCTTCAATTTGTGTCATAACAAAATCACCTAGATTAAATGGTGGCAATACCGCGTAAGAATCACCTGAATGTATGCCTGCGGGCTCAATGTGTTGCATGATACCTATTATGTAGACATTTTCCCCGTCACAAATTGCATCTGCTTCGGCCTCTATTGCTCCTGCTAAAAAGTGATCCAACAAGATTTGGTTACTACCCATTTCGTTGATGATATCAACTACGTGATGCTCTAGTT
>JBIJBD010000109.1:0-8188 GCA_044345395.1 Crocinitomicaceae bacterium
AAGCATTATTAACAAACACGAAAATCCCACAACCCCAAAAAACCAGGGATTGTGGAATACTCGTCGTTGCTTTTCATAACTTTTCAATACCTTATCAAAATCTTGACGTTTTTTGATGCTTTGGGTATCTGGTTCTGGGCGGTCAACTAAAATTTTAATCATAATTATTTTCTATTATAGAGTTGTTTTAATTTCACTAATGCTCTAAATGTTTTAACCTTTGCATTGTTTTCTGTGAGACCAACTATTTCACCAATTTCTCTGAACGATCGTTTTTCAAAAAATCTCATCTCAATTAAATGAAGTTGATCTTCTTTAAGTAACGGGAGCACTTTCAATAGCCTTTCTCTATCCTCTTCCGAATGATCTTCCATGAATTCGTCCATTACTTGGCCTATTCTAACAGAATCAATGCTCACCATTCTGTTTGCTTTGTTATCGCGAAAAAACTGATACAATTCACTTTTCGCAATTCGAAATAACCAAGACGAGAAAGGCACTCCTCGATATTCGAATTTAGGCAAAGCACCTATAGCTTTAACAAATACTTGCGAAGTAATATCATAAGCTGCTTCAATATCCTCTACTCTCCGATAAATGTACCTAAAAATAGATTCATGGTAACGCGAGTAAAGAGGTCCGAAGTGCGCAGGATTTACCTTTGCTTTCTCAATAATTCCCAATTCTTCCTCAAGACGAATAGGGCTTTGGTGATACAATACATTAATTGCCATAGTTTTTGGTTTTAATTAGTTTGATAATGGAGAAAATCGAGCTTGCAGTCTCAATTCAAAAACCAATAACGCAGGTATATTAATTTAGTAACACTTATTTTTAAAAAATTTTTAAAGTGAGAATCGAATTTGGATGGTTAAGTCAGATTTTATCGGTCCTTTAATCTCCTCTAAACCAAAGCTGATGGTGCTTCTGTTATTGTATAAAAATACACCATATCTAAACCAAATATCTGCTTTTTTCAACGAATAACGAACTAAAAAATAGGCTCTCGATCCTTGATAATAATAAGCTGGAACAGCAAAAACATACAAGGCATTATTCTCAAAAGAATATAAACGCGTATCGTAACTATCCGTATCGAAAAGCGCATACCTTAGTGCCAAATCAATTGGGAAACTTTTTGGCTTGTAAATAAAATCTTGTGTAAAAATCATACCCTTTTCACGCGTATTACTTGGTCGATCAATTTGCACAAATTCAATTCGGCTTTTTAACGTATAAAACTCGTTTAAGGTATATGCCAAGTTAAAACGAACATTCTGTTGTAAGACATTCTCAATTTCTGTAACGGTGTTATCGGAATCTCTGCTGTTTTTTTGTCTTAATTGAAGTCTATATCGACCATAAACCTCTAATGTTTTCGTAGGTTTGTAGGTAAGCTGAGATAAAAATTCATGGCCCCTAGAGGGAGCGTCCACAAGGTATTTCATCCACGGAAATGTGAAAACGTCCAGATATGAGTTTAACGACCATTGTTTAGTTAGTCTCAGTTTTAGTCCTGCATATAAACCTTGTTCATTTTGTGTGTTACTTCCTTCTGAAAATCCTGCATTATAAAAGGAAAAATAATCCTTACTGTAGTTTCTATATAATATTCCAACACTCGCATTTGGGTCCAAAGACAAAAAGAAACCATGCACATTCGCTTGACCTCCTCTTATGGAATCTTGAAATGGGTTTATATTTTTTGCATATTCACCGAACAAATTCCAATTTTTGTAAGTAAATGAATAATCAAAGGAGGAAACAAAATTATGTTGACCCTGAAAATCAAATTGATTGTAGGGACGAATTTCTTTAATTAAGGTTTTATCATATCCTTGATAAACGAATGCCCCTCCAATTCGAAACGCTCCTAAGCCATAATTAACATTCACTCCAGCTTGATTTTCTCTAAACCCGTTTTTACGAGAAACCTCCTTGTCTGTTCTGTGTAATCCAGATAAATCAATGGTGGAAATAAATTCCAAATCGTCATAAGTTGAATCTATACTCACGTTTCCATCTACCATTTTTGAGGATGCAAATAGCAAACCAGAAATATTTTTAAATCCAAATAGAGCCGCTGCACCACGTAAAAATCTGGATTCATCAACAGAAGTATAAGGTCTAATTGGAATCGCATTGCGCTTCATGGTAGCGATATCAACAGTTTTACCAAAAGCATAACTCGACCACATGGCTAAACCTTGACCGATTTGCACCTGATAGTCCCCAATTACAAAAGATTTCATGTATTTACCTCCCTTAAAAAACACATGCCCTGAATAAAAATCAAAACCTTTTTTTTGAGAACCTTTAAAAAACTCCTCTCCTGGATCTTTTTCAGCGGTAAAACCAACGCTAATGTTATTTTTATAGGTATACCTGAATCTCGAGTAATACCGATCAGCGTTTCCCAGATAATTCGCATTAGTATTTATAGAATCTGAATTTTTTTCGTAACCTGCTTTCAGCTCTAATGTAGGTTGATAACGTAAAAATATTTCAAACTTTCCCTCTTTAAAAGCTTCTCTAAAAGAAATGTGAAGATTATCTAAGCGATCATCGATTCTTACAAAAGGCAACACTAATTGTATAGTCGACAAATCCCAATAGGTTAAACTTTGTAGTTCATAAATAGATATAAAATTACCAAAGGACTGTTTATGAATGAGTAAATCTTGTATTTGAATCGGAGTTAATAAATTCAGTTCATTTAATTCTTCAGCATTGGTTTGATTGAGGTTGATTGGATTATCGTAAAAATAGTTTAGTTGCTCAACTATATTTGTCAGGTCCAAATTTTCACTTTGTAATTGTTCTGAAATAAATTCAATGCGCTGCTGAATCAATTCTCCTTTCTGTTCTTGCTGTGCAACTAATTTTAGCGCAAAAACAATGAATAAAAATGATACTGTAATTCGCATTTAGTGTAATTTATACGAACAAGAAATAGCTGGAGACCATCCAAGTACTTGGTGATAAGTTGAGCCGACATCCAACATGAAAAATTTCTCAAAGACATATCCAAACCCAAAAGAAAAGGCAACGGGCTGCAGAGACCCCCCCCCCTTAGGTAAACATTATCAGTTGGTAGGTATTCAGTAGATATTTTAACATTTAAAGGGTATTCACTGTTTTTTTCAATTTCAGACAAAAACATCACTTTATCTGAGAGCTGATACTTCAACCCTAACCTCAATAGATTTGTAAAACGATCATATTGTTATTCATCAAGTAAAGCACTACCTATATTATATATACTAAACCCAATAGCCACTTTTTTATTCAATTTTGTTAAAAGACCAAATTCAGCAGTCATTGCATTCACAGAACCGTAGTTTTGATTTAATCTCACACCTTGATAATTTAGTTGGACTCCTGCGCTGATAAATTCTGCTAAAGGAAGAGCGTATCCAATACCTGTTTTAAAAGATCGAAATTGAGAATATCCATAGACTTGGCTTCCGAATGATAATACCCCCTTTTTCAAAGGAATTACGCCAACTAATGTTTGACTTTGCATCTCCTTCAGAAGAAAGCGATTTTCGTAGCTTACACCAAAAGCCATTTTTTGACTAGAAGGTGTGGCACCAGGATTATTAAAAAAATACCATTCATCCGATAATGCAACCGATGCGTTTGAAAGTGCTACATTACGTGCCCCGGAAGAATAAATACCTTGAGAAATAAGTACATGAATTTGAAAGCAAAGTAGAAAAAACAGACTAATTCTCACAACAAATTTTTGAGCCGAATTTACTTAAAATTCGTGATTTTAAACAGGGGAAATGTAATTTTAATTTTCCCAATACATCTCCGTAACAAGTGCAAGTATTGTATATTTGACAACCTATTCAATGAAGCATGAAAAATTGGGACTTTAATCCTGTAGAATTATCCGATTGGAGAGCAAAAATAAAAAATGAGTTAGGGCAGGATAATACTGACCTCAGATACTCAAACGAGTTTGAGGAAATAACTATTGATATTGCTCTAAAAAAATATTCGCGAAAATATTCTACCAGCGCTTTTCGCGACGACTCATCGCCAACAAAAAATGCCACATATATTGAGATTTACGATGAACGAGAGGCGAATAAATTGGCTTTACACTGCTTAAATTATGGTGCTGACGCCTTGTTTTTTGAGGCAAAAAAAGAAAAATTAAATTGGTCTTTGGTAATCGCAGGTATTGAGCTTAATTATATTAAGTCTTGGTTTTTACCCCTTTCAAAAACTCAATACGATGACCTTAAAGCGTTGATAAACATCCATGATTACAATGAATGCGAAGTTCTTATGAATCATGCGAATTTGACCAATAATACTTTTCATGGCTTTTCTATTCATCAAATTGGCGCACCTGCTTTTCTTGAAATTTCGTACATATTATACTCGATTAATAACTATTTAGCTTCTAGTAAAAAATCAGAAATTGAAAACAAAATTTGTATAATTACGTGTGGCTTAGAAGGAAATTATTTTATCGATATGGCTAAAATTCGGGCAATGAAGTTTTTAGTCAACCAACTTTTCAACGCCTACGGTGTGCAACCGATTAAACTTGAATATCACGCCCATACAGGTTGGACGAACAAAGGTCTAAAAGACCGTGATACGAATTTGTTACGACAAACCACAGAAGTCATGGCAGCATATGCCAGTAATGTGAGTGCTATTTTCAACAACCCTAGTACATTAATAAGCAAACAACGTGCTTCGAAAACAGATTGGAGGTTAGCATTAAATATTGTAAATCTACTGAAAGAAGAAAGTTATTTCGATCGTGTTATTAACCCGTTGGATGGAGCTCAGGTGTTTGAGCAACTTGTTGACCAAATCATTGACAAGTCATGGGAAACATTTACCACAAATCAAGAAAAAATCGAAGAAGAATTTCATAACTTTCTAATTAGTAAAATTCAAACATGCCGCTCAAAAAAAATAACTGCTTTTCGTAACAAACAACTTTCAAAAATTGGAATCAATGTGTTTTTAAAAAATGAAAAACAGGAGCAAGAATTATGGGGTGAAATACCTCATTTTTTAGGGCTCCCATACCTCATTTTAGAAAAAGAATTGTAAAATGGAAAAAATAGTATTCAAAGAGATTATTCAAAAAGAAGAAAAGATTCAATCTAAGGCAAACAATTCTTTTGTTACCGCAGAAGGAATAACTTGGAAACAAGCCTATGCCGAAGAAGATTTCAATCGGTTGGAACATGCAGCATTTGTTTCAGGGTTTCCTCCATATTTGAGAGGCCCATATGCTTCTATGTATGCTTCAAAACCTTGGACAATTCGACAATATGCAGGATTTTCAACGGCCGAAGAATCAAATGCTTTCTACCGGAGAAACTTAGCTGCTGGACAAAAAGGATTATCTGTTGCTTTCGACCTTGCAACCCATCGAGGTTATGATTCCGATCATGAGCGTGTTATTGGTGACGTAGGAAAAGCTGGAGTTGCCATTGACTCAATAGAAGACATGAAGATTTTATTCGATCAAATACCGTTGAATGAAATGTCTGTGTCGATGACAATGAATGGAGCAGTTCTTCCGATTTTGGCTTTCTACATTGCAGCTGCAGAAGAACAAGGCGTAGATAAATCTGCGTTATCAGGTACTATACAGAATGATATTCTCAAGGAATTCATGGTTCGTAACACCTACATTTATCCTCCTACTCCATCAATGGAAATCATTTCGTCTATTTTTGAATATACCGCTAAACACATGCCCAAATTCAATTCGATTAGCATTTCTGGTTATCACATGCAAGAAGCCGGAGCAACAGCTGTAATCGAACTTGCATATACTCTTGCAGATGGATTAGAGTATGTGCGAACGGGTTTAAAAGCCGGATTGGCAATTGATGACTTTGCTCCAAGATTAAGTTTTTTCTGGGCAATTGGCATGAATCATCATATGGAAATCGCAAAAATGCGAGCCGCAAGATTATTATGGTCGAAACTCTTGAAACAATTCAATCCGAAAAACCCAAAATCATTGGCTTTGAGAACGCATTGTCAAACATCGGGATGGTCACTTACTGAACAAGACCCCTTTAACAACGTGGCTAGAACATGCATTGAAGCTATGGCGGCTGCGTTAGGCGGAACCCAATCGTTACATACTAATGCATTGGATGAAGCCATTGCCTTACCTACTGATTTCTCGGCTAGAATTGCTAGAAATACTCAATTATTCATTCAAAAAGAAACGGAAATAACCCATTTTATTGATCCCTATGCTGGAAGCTATTTTATTGAAACATTAACAGATCAACTTGCGACTGAAGCATTAACTTTAATTGAAGAAATTGAGTCCTTGGGTGGAATGGCAAAAGCCATTGAAACTGGACTTCCAAAATTAAAAATTGAAGAAGCCGCGGCTAAAAAACAAGCTCGTATTGATGCAGGATTGGATGTTATTGTTGGTGTAAATCGCTACGAATCGAATGAAGACACGTCTATTGACATCTTAGAAGTAGACAACTCCAAGGTCAGAAATAACCAATTGCTTCGCTTAAAAAACCTCAAAAAAAACAGAGATAACCATCACGTCAGTCAATTGCTAGAGGAATTAACTTATGCTGCAAAAAACAAACAAGGTAATTTAGTTGAAATTGCTGTTCGTTGTGCAAAAGCAAGATGTACTCTCGGCGAAATATCTTATGCGTTAGAAAAAGTATATGGGCGATATACAGCTTCAATTAAAACGATTAGCGGTGTTTATTTAAAGGAAGTTATGCAAGATAAAGATTTTCAAAAAGCAAAGGAACTTGTAGAGGAATTTGCTAGGCTCGAAGGAAGGAGACCACGAATTATGGTAACAAAAATGGGACAAGATGGACACGATCGAGGGGCAAAAGTTATTGCCACTTCGTTTGCCGATATTGGATTTGATGTAGATATGGGACCATTGTTTCAAACGCCTGCAGAAGCAGCTAGGCAGGCAGCTGAAAATGATGTGCATATTTTGGGCGTTTCTTCGCTTGCTGCTGGCCACAAAGCACTTGTCCCCCAAGTCATTGAAGAATTAAAATCTATCCATCGAGAAGACATTATGGTTATTGCCGGAGGCGTTATTCCGCAACAAGATTATGAATTCCTTTTTGAAGCAGGTGTGTTCGGTATTTATGGCCCAGGAACAAAAATAGCAAAGGCTGCACAAGAAATTTTAAATCTATTGATTAAAAGCCATCAATAAAATTTATGTAAATTCGGCACAATAATTGAAAAGTCCGAAATCATTAAAAAATAATCTTATGAAAATATTTAGCAGCTTTTTACTTCTATTGCTAATAAATACTATAGTTATAGCGCAGAAGCCTTCGGTAACAATAAAAGCAAATAAAAACATCTTAATTCTCGATGATGAAAAAGAAGGAGCTTCAGCAAGAATGGTGAAGATGGACGTCGCTTTTATTGCAGCCGGAACCAAAGAAAAATCAGTTTTATGGACAATCAGCGGAACAAAAGGAAAAGATTGGGAATTCGTAAGTGGAAAAGAGACCGATCGATCAATACAAGTGAAATTTAACAGAATAGGTACATTTGATGTGAGCGCAACAGTTGGATATGTCTATAAGGACAAAAAAGGTGAGGAACAGGAGGATGAAGTTTCAGAGGAAAAAGAGGCATTCATTACTGTATCAAATAATTTAGATGACCTTCAGCAACTTTATGCCGATCAAAGTTTTGTGAAATTGGTAAAAAAAGCCGAAGACACGAAAGTTAAACCCAAATATGCTAATGATCCGACACCGAATATTTATTTAGCAAAGGGTTACTATGGAATGTATTTGAAGGGACTTAAAGATCCTCAAATTGCTGAACCTTACGAAGAAGCAATTTCCGCAACTGCTGCGGCCATAGAGATGGATCAAAATGGACTTTTTAATGTACATGTACACAAAGCCTGGCTTGATCAATTTCAAAAAGAGGTGAGCACCAATTCTATTTTTATCAATCTAGAAGATGCTGATGGTTATCCTGCTTTTTACACTGGAAAAGATGTCGAAAAAAAGAATCAAATGAACGACGAAATGACAACTGGACTTGAAATTTATTCTACGATTTCTAAATTCCCTTTTGTAGCTCGTTGGATTGAGGCCTCAATAAAATACAATGCACGAGATTTTAAAACTGCTAACGCTATTTACACAGAAGAAATTCCTCG
>JBIJBD010000164.1:0-4900 GCA_044345395.1 Crocinitomicaceae bacterium
GAAGTTAGAGAATTTGGATAAATTGACAGAGAGTGATAAAAAAGTGCTCAAAACAGGCCTAATGCTGTCTGCTCAAACATTAACCGTAAGAGATAAAAACAACACTAAAGCATGTGAAATTCTAACAAAAGCAAACGATTGGTTTGGTGAACAAAAAGATTTCGCTCAATTTTTTGAAAAGATTTATAATAACTGTAAAGAGTAAATCAACAGCGAACTAATGAAAACTTTAGAAAAGAGAATCCTGTGGTTCTCTTTTTTTTTTGAGATTTGTTTTTAATGAAAAGAAAAATTTTGTCTTCCCTAAAAAATAAATACGTTATTTCGACGGTACTTTTCAGTTTATACGCTTTATTTTTAGATGATTATGACATATTTACGATTATAAATCAGAAACAACGATTGACAGCAATAGAAGCGAAAAATAAAGAGGTTGACTATAACTTAAAAAAAACAAAAGAAACCTTAGCTGATTTGCAATCAATGGATAACGTGGTGCACTACGCCCGATCGGTAAAATTTTTTAAGAAAGACGATGAAGAAATTTTTGTCGTCACTCATGAGTGAGCCAATTCGTATGCAGCTCAGCATTTGGAAAATAAAAATCAAGTATTTCGTTCGCTTTATACCCTTTTTTTGCCATATTCATTGCACCTTCTTGACACAGCCCAACCCCATGCCCAAAGCCCTTACCTGTTAGGATTACATTTTTTTCCAACAATGCTACCGAAAAAAACGTTGATTTCAACCGAAAGGATTCTCTAATATCACGAAGAGGAATACCGAACATGGGGTGAATAAAAAATGATCGACGTTGCTCCTGATTAAAATTTGTCAACAAACCAAAACAAATCGAATCATGCACAGGAAAATCATAGGTGCTAGAAAAATGATTTGTCCATTTTTCTAATGGAATTGATTTGATCCAAGTTGCTTGTTTAGTGTGCCGACAAAATGGATCTTCGAAACTGCATAAGCCATTTATTGAACTATTCCAAACCCATTCAGGATCGGCAATTTGTCCTCCACAATTTGCATGAAAAAAAGTAGGTGCAAGAGAACTATCCTGAGAAAGTAAAACATCCATACTTGTTTCTAAAACAGCTGAGTCAATCAAATTTATCGAGGCATTACGCTTGTGGAGATATGCTTGGCAGTGCACTTGGTCGCAGAGATTGAAACCATCAGCTTCGTGTTTTTTCCAATTTTTGAGCGCAAACGTTCTAGAAATAATTGACTGAACCTTGTAATACTCATATAATTGACCAGTTCCTGCCTCACTTTCTACAACACCCTCTAGGTAATCGCTTAATTCTATAACGTTTATAATTTTTAGGTTATTTTTAATTGTCAATTCCACATGCAATTCACCTTCATAATTTCTTGCTTTTAAGTCCGGAAGCGTTGGATTTATTTGAAAGAAATCCTTGTATTTATTTGGGATAAACATTACTTTTTTTCCACTGTACAAACTATCTTGAGTAATTAATTGTAGCTCATTTAACTTAGCTTCTATTGAAATAACAGCATTCAACTGATAATTACCAATAAAGACCGAATCAATAAATAACAGAAAAGACCCTTCCTTTGGATTAAAATCAATTTTTTTTACCACATGTTCAAAATACAAGCCTACCCTAATTTTTTGAGTATAACTCGATAATGGTATTAGAATAAAAAGTACAAAAAATATTTTGATCATATTCTGAACTAATTCAGCAAATGGGTAGCAATCCTTTTACTTGCTCCTGAATCACCCAACAATTGAACCAATCTTTTATACTCATCAAGCATTTTATTTGTTTCAATACCATCGGGAACTATTTTTAGCAATTCTTGATAAATTCTTTCACTTGTGCATTCGTTTTGAATCAATTCAGTAACAACCGTTTTGTCCAAAATTAAATTAACCAAAGAAATATACTTTATTTTAACCAATTTCTTAGCTATCCAATAGGAAAGAGAAGAACTCTTGTAACAAACCACCTGTGGCACATTGAATAAAGCGGTTTCAAGAGTTGCTGTTCCAGAGGTTACAATAGCCATTGTAGCAGTATTTAACAATTCATATGTTTTGTGTTGAATGAATTCAATGCCATTACACCTGTAAGGATCGTAAAATACAAGAGGAAGGTTTGGAGCACAAGCCACGACAATACGATAAGCGTGAATTTGTTTGGCAGCCGCAATCATAACTGGCAATTTTCGCTCAATTTCTTGTTTTCTACTACCCGGTAAGATTGCTAAAATTGGTGAAGATGTCTCAATCTTAGCAATAGTTGGTGATTCTTTAAAAGATTTTATTTCGTCCAATAAAGGGTGTCCAAAATAATGCGTGTCAATTGAAAAATATTTATAAAATTGCACCTCAAAAGGCAAAATGCAATACATACAATCTACGTATTTACTAACAGTAAAAACTCTGTTTTTTTTCCAGGCCCAGACTTGCGGAGAAATATAATAAATGACATGAATTCCGTGCATTTTACACCATTTCGCCATCCGTAGGTTAAAACCGGGATAATCGACCAAAATTATTGTGTCAATTTTATGCGAAATCAACTGCTCCTTACAATCGCGAAAATTTTTTCGAATTTTATGAATGTTCATTAATACCTCGAGAAATCCCATAAATGAAAGTTCTTTTAGCTCTTTCAAAATATCTACACCGACGCTTTTCATTTTATCTCCTCCCCAACCCGTAAATTGGATCTCAGGATTAATTTTTAACATCTCTTTTATAAGATTTGACGCATGTAAATCACCTGATGCCTCACCAGCAAGAACAAAAACGCGCTGTATTTTCATTTTACTGAAATTCGTAATTGGTGAAGAAGATATACAACATATATGGCGCGTACACAAGCATCCCTAAAATTAACCCTCTTGTAACCATGTATTTCTCCCTATTCAAGAAATAATAAAACCAAATCAAATTGGAAATTAAGGCAAGAGAAAGGTGTTTACTTTTTATCATGTCATTCATATCGAACTGCAACCACATGTATTGAACTGAGACATGTTGTGCTTGACCTAAAATAAACCAAACCAATGGTAAAAAAATTAGGGGCGACACAAGTCCGATTAAAATACCCATTAATGTTTCTTTAGAATAAAAGCTACGCATCTTCTATGGATTTTAAAGTTGACAAATGAGAATATGAAGTGAGATCATACAATGTAGGAACGATGCTCACATAAGCATTTTTCAATGCGTATAAATCGGTTTCAGCGCGTTGATCTTGATCTGAAAATTCACCAGTTAACCAATAATAAGGAACACCAAATTGATCGAAACGTTTCTCGAAACGATCAGCCCAATAGGCATGCGCTTGTGTACAAATTTTCATGCCGTTAATTTGACTTAAAGGCCGCTTTGGGAAATTAACATTCAAACAAATTGAATTTGGCAAATTTCCTGATAAAGCAAATGAAATGATTTTTTTTGCATAGTGTTGTGCAGCTGAAAAATCTGCGTTTTCACTAAAATCGGCGAGCGAGAAACCAACAGAACATATTCCTTCCATTGCCCCTTCAATTGCTGCCGACATAGTTCCTGAATACAGCACATTCGTAGAAGAATTTTCGCCGTGATTAATTCCTGATAAAATTAGATCAGGTTTACTATGTAGCACTTCGTAAATAGCTAACTTGATACAATCCACAGGTGTTCCGGAGCAAGCATAAGCCTCTACCCCGTCAAACAACTCTATTTTTTTTAACCTAATTGGATGATGAATGGTTATTGCATGTCCCATTCCCGACTGTGGTTTATCTGGAGCTACTACCACTACCCGTCCCATTTTTTTTGCCACTGAAACCAAGGCATGTATTCCTTTGGCGTGCACACTATCATCATTTGTGATAAGTATTAACTTTTGTGGTTTCATTCGCATCAAATTTACACAATAAATGCCGTAGATTGCTTAGCTTTGTTATGATTATATGAACAATCTAAAATTGATTACTTCAGGACAACGGTTTGCCTTTTGTATGGTAAGTTGCTCGCCTTTGAGAAAAGATGCAAACGACGGATCTGAAATGATCTCTCAGTTGTTGTTTGGTGAGCCCTTGAATATTTTACAGGTTCAGGATAATTGGATTCAAATTGAAACCTACTTTGATGGTTATTCAGGCTGGATGGATAGAAAACATGTTTTGGCAATTTCAGAAAAAGAAATGCGGAAGTGGTTGGCTGAACTTCAATACGCTCCTATTTCTTCAACTACAATTACCACACCTTGGGGAAAACAAGCGTTATTGCCTGCAAGTTTCATTGGTGATACTGCATTTCAGATCGGTCCTTTTTCATTTAATGTATCGTTTCCTACCAATGAAACTATTAAGTCTGCTTTTCAAACGGCAATGGGCTACCTAAATGCTCCATATCTATGGGGAGGAAAGTCAGTTCTTGGAATTGATTGTTCTGGTTTGGTTCAGTCAGTATTCAGATTACATGGTATTAATTTACCAAGAGATGCTTATCAGCAAGCGGAAATTGGGATTGAAATTTCCTATGAAAACGCACATAATGACGATGTAGCTTTTTTCTCAAATGCGCAGGGAAAAATTATCCACGTAGGGATTTTGGACCATGAATTCTCTATTATCCACGCATCTGGTCGAGTGAGAATTGACAAATTAATAACTGATGGAATCTGGAACGATGATTTTGAAAAGCTTACTCATTCATTGGTTAGTATCAAACGTTTCTATTAATTATCATGAATAAGGAACTGCAATACGCTATTGACATATGCGCCTCAGAACCCGACTTAGCATATAAAAAAGCAGAAGAGATTTATCAAGAATACACACGTAAAGAGGATTTATTTTCGTCGAACGAGGCCAAAATGGTTATGGCGCATGCCGGACAATTTCTTGGACTTTATTCCTTATC